>CAIQUG010000001.1 GCA_903874895.1 uncultured Caulobacterales bacterium
AACCATGAAGGAAATCAGCGGCAAGATCGCAGTCGTCACCGGCGGCGGCACGGGGATGGGCCGGGAACTGGTGCGCCAGCTGGCGGCGGAGGGCTGCCACGTGGCCATGTGCGACGTGTCCGCGAAGAGCATGGCCGAGACGATGCGCCTCTGCCAGGCCGACGGCCTGCCCCAGGGGGTGCGGGTGATCAGCCACGTGGCCGATGTCTCCAACGAGACCCAGGTGCTGGCGTTCCGCGACTACGTGGTCAGCACCCTGGCCGTGGACCACATCGACTACCTGTTCAACAATGCCGGCATCGGCGGCGGCGGATCGATGATCACTGACACCCGTGACGCGTGGGAGCGGACCTTCAATGTCTGCTGGGGCGGGGTTTATATCTGCACCCGCGTGTTCCTGCCCCTGGTGATCAAGTCGCAGGCCGGGCACATCACCAACACCTCCAGCGTCAACGGCTTCTACGCCTCCATCGGCCAGACGACGCCGCACACGGCCTATTCCGCCGCCAAGTTCGCGGTGAAGGGCTTCACCGAGGCCTTGATGACGGACCTGAAGGTCAATGCCCCCCACGTGACATGCTCCGTCGTCATGCCGGGCCACATCGGCACCGAGATCGTCGCCAATTCCCGCAAGGTCCTGTCCGGTCGGGAGGATGACGCGGATGGCACCCTGACGGCGGAAGAGATCGCCAATGCCCGGGCCATGGTGCGCAACCGGGGCCTCGACGACAGCCAGCTCACCGACGAAATGATCACCGCCTTCATCCAGACCATGGCCGACGGCTTCCGCGACAACGCCCCCATGACCGCGGCGGAGGCGTCCCGGATCATCATCGACGGGGTGCGCAACGGGCGCTGGCGGATCCTGGTGGGAGAGGACGCCCAGCGCCTCGACGCCTTTGTCCGCAACGACCCGGAACATGCCTATGACGTCGACTTCTTCACCCTGTTCCCCTCGGCGGCGGGCACCACGGCCTAGGGGAGATACCAGATGAACCTCGATTTCTCGGACGACCAGAAGCAGCTCCAGGATCAGGTGCGGCGCTTCCTGGCGGAGCGCTGCACCTCCGCCGCCGTGCGCCGGATCGTGGAGACGGACGAGACCTTCGACCGCCCGCTCTATGCCGGTCTGGCGGAGATGGGCGTGCTGGGGGCGGCGATCCCCGAGGAATACGGCGGGGTGGGTCTGTCCAAGCTCGAGCTCTGCCTGTTCGCGGAGGAACTGGGCCGGGTGATCGCCCCGGTCCCGGTCTCGTCCTCCATCTATCTGGCGGCGGAGTTCCTGCTGCTGGCGGGGACGGAGGCGCAGAAGAAGGCCTGGCTGCCGAAACTGGCGGCGGGCGAGATCGTCGGCACCTTTGCCGTCACCGAGGGCACGGGGCGGACCACGCCGGACAAGATCCGGGCGTCGGTGCGCAACGGCCGCCTCTCCGGCGGCAAGGTGGCGGTGCCCGACGGGGCCGCGGCGGACCTCGCCGTGGTCGCCGCCCGCCACGGGACCGGCGACGGGGCGGACGCCATTTCCCTCTATCTGGTGGACCTGCGCGGTCCGGGGGTGGAGCGGACGGTCCTGACCACCCTCGACCCCTCCCGCAAGGCCGCCAGCTTCACCTTCACCGACACCCCGGCGGAGCGTCTGGGCGGGACCGGCGACGGCTGGCACATTGCCGGCCAGGTGATGGACCGGGCCGCGATCCTGATGGCCTTCGAGCAGGTGGGCGGGTCGGACCGGGCCCTGGAAATGGCCCGGGACTATGCCCTGGACCGGATGGCATTCGGCCGTCCCATCGGATCGTTCCAGGCCATCAAGCACATGCTGGCGGACATGTACGTGTCGGCGACACTGGCGCGGTCCAATTGCTATTATGCCGCCTGGGCCCTTTCCACGGATGCGGCGGAGCTGCCGGTGGCGGCGGCCACGGCCCGGGTGTCGGCCACCCAGTCCTTCCAGCACTGCGCCAAGAACAACATCCAGACCCACGGGGGCATGGGCTTCACCTGGGCCTTCGACTGTCACCTCTACTACCGCCGTTCCAACGCGCTGGCCCTGTCCCTGGGCTCGCTGTCGACCTGGGAAAGCCTGCTGATCGAACGCATGCGGGGCGGCAACGCCGCTGTCGCCTGAACAAGAGGGTCCGACCATGGATTTCGAAGACTCCCCCGAGGAAGCCGACTTCCGCGCCCGCGTCCGCGCCTGGATCAGGGACAATGCCCCGCGGCACCTGGAAGCCGAGCTGAAGACCGCAGGCTTCGCCGACAACGGCATCCGCAGCACCGATCCGCTGACCGCCTGCCGCGCCTGGCAGAAGCAGAAGTACGACGCCGGCTGGGCCTGCCTGCACTGGCCGAAGGACTATGGCGGCGGCGGCTATCAGCCGATCCAGCGGGTGATCTTCGGCCAGGAGGAGGGCCTCTACGCCGCCCTCTCCGGCCCGTTCGGGATCGGCCAGGGCATGTGCGGCCCGACCCTGATGGCCTGGGCGGCGGAAGCGCACAAGCAGCGCTACCTTCCGCCCCTGGCGTCCGGGGAGGAGATCTGGTGCCAGCTGTTCTCCGAACCCGCCAGCGGCTCGGACCTGGCCGGCCTGCGCACTCGGGCCGAGCCGGCGACGGACGGCTCCGGCGACTGGATCATCAACGGCCAGAAGATCTGGACCAGCGGGGCCCACCGATCGGAGTTCGGCCTCCTGATCACCCGCACCGACCCGTCGGTCCCGAAGCACAAGGGCCTGACCATGTTCTTCCTGGACATGCGCTCCCCCGGCGTCGAGGTACGGCCGATCAAGCAGGCCAATGGCCAGTCGGAGTTCAACGAGGTCTATTTCACCGATGTGCGCATCCCCGACGGCCAGCGGCTGGGCGCCGTGGGCCAGGGCTGGGAGGTGTCCCTCACCACCCTGATGAACGAGCGCCTGTCCATCGGCTCGGGCATGTCCCTGGGATTTCCGGAGTTGTTCGCCTTCTGCCTGGAGGCGGAGATCGACGGCCGTCCGGCGGTGGACGACAGCGCCGTGCGCTCGCGCCTCGCCACCTATGCCGTGCGGCAGAGCGGGCTGAAATATACCGGCATGCGGGCCATCACCGCCCTGTCCAAGGGCCAGACGCCCGGGCCGGAAAACTCCATCGGCAAGCTGGTGGCGGGTACCGCCATGCAGGAACTGGCCATGTTCGCCCTCGACCTGCAGGGCGCGGCGGGGGTCGAGATGGGAGATGACCAGCCCCTGCAGGGCCGCTTCCAGAAGATGCTGATGCGCTCCCCCGCCACCCGGATCGAGGGGGGCTCGGACGAGATCCTGCGCAACATCATCGGCGAGCGGGTGCTGGGCCTGCCCGGGGACGTGCGGGTGGACAAGACCGTGGCCTTCCGCGACATCCCCACCAGCGGTCGCCAGAAGGCCTGAAGACCGACGGATCAGGCCCCCGTCAGCGCTGTCCAGGCGGACTGGCGTCTCGCCTCCCGGGCCCGCGCCGCCACGCCCAGGGTGCCGGCTTCCGGGTGCCAGGCCGTGCGCACGGCGTCGGGCACCGCGTCCCAGCAGGGTCCGAGCCGGGACCACAGGGCCCCTGATGCCCGGAAATAGGCGCTCATCAGCACCACGTCCGCCGGGCGATCCATGGGCGTCGTGGCGATGGCCTGGGCCTGCAGGATCAGCCCGGTCAGGTCCTCCAGCACCTCCTGCGGCCAGGCATGGACGCGGCCGAGGCTCAGAAGGGCGATCTGGGTCGCGGCGGTGCCATAGACATCCTCGATCAGCCGGAACGGCTTGATGAAGACCACATAGGCGTCCTGCGGCAGCACGGCGTCGGTGAGGACGGCGAGGTCCGTCAGCGCCAGGTCGGCGATGGGCATGTGTCCCTGATAGGCCGCGTAGGGGGCGGGATCGAGGACGAGGCCCGGGCTGTCCGCCGGGACCTGCACCATGCGCAGCTGGTTGCGGCCGTCCCGCTCTCCCACGGAGGCGGCCACATAGAGGATGTCCGCCAGGGGAGCCATGCTGCCCCACTTCTTCGAGCCGTTGAGGACGAAGCCCGCACCGGCCGGTGTCAGGGCACTGCGGATGCCGGACGGGCGCGGGCCCTGGTCCTCGCTGACGCAGAAGGCGGTGATCGCGGCGTCCGGCGTGTCCGGAAACAGTCGCCGGATCGCTGCCTGATGCCCGGCGGCCCCTGCAGTCAGCCGGTCACCGGCCTGCAGCGCCACCCGGACCAGCCGGTCGAAAGCCGTGGGTTCGGCGGCGTTTGCAGCCCCGGGCCCGCACCCTTGAAGAAAGCCGCGAATATCCGCGCCGGTTCCGAGAAGGGGGGCCGGCGGGGCAAACAACAGGTCGAGGAGCGAGGCAGGTGTCATCCGACCATGGTCGGGCCCGCCACCGCCCCTGTCAAACGGCGGGATGCCGGTTGCGTCAGAAGTTGACCCGGCGGCTGAGGGCCCCGTCCACCACGAGGTTCACCCCGCTGGTGAAGCTGGACAGCGGGCTCGACAGGAACACCGCCGCATGGGCGATGTCGTCCGGCGTCGCCATCCGGCCCATGGGGTTGCGCGCCATGGCCCCCTTGAACATCTCCGGCATGTTGGTCTCGACCATGTTCCACACGCCGCCCTTGAAATAGACCGTGCCGGGGGAGACCACGTTGGTGCGCACATGGGCCGATGCGTACTGCCGGGCCAGCCCCTTGGCGAAGTGGATCAGCGCCGCCTTGATCGGACCATAGGAGCTCGCGCTGTCCGTCTCTGCCGCCGAGATGGACGAGATGATGACGAACGAAGCGTCTCCCGTGGCCTCCGCGGCCGCCTTCAGGAACGGCTTGGCGGCGTCGAAGGCGTTGACCATGCCCAGCACGTCGAGGCGGAAGTTCTGCTCCCACGAGGCGGGATCGCCGCCCTGGGCCAGGGCACCGGCATTGGAGACCAGCATGTGGATGCCGCCCAGTTCGTTCCCGGCGGTCGTGATCCAGGCCTTCAGGGCCGCCCCGTCGACAATGTCCACGGCGGCGCCGGTGGCCTTCACGCCGAGGCCCTGCAGATGGGCCACGGTCTCGGCCACCTGGTCGGCGTTGCGGGCGCAGACGGCGACATTGGCCCCTTCCCGCGCCAGGCCTTCGGCAATGGCCCGTCCGATGCCCCGGGTCCCGCCGAGGATGACCGCGTTGCGGCCGCTGATCTGAAGGTCCATGTCTCTCCGCTCCCGTGTGCGGGGCCCCGTTGCGTTCGGGCCCTGTCCGGCGACATCATGGCGCCCGGCGCGCCTTGCCACCACCGCCATCCTCCAACAAAGTCTCACGGATTACAGGGGGACGACGATGCGGATACGGACACTCTTCGGCGCGGCAGCGGGGCTGGCCCTGCTGGCGTCCGCCCTTGGCGCAGGGCCCCGTGCGGCGTCGGCATCCGAGGCGGGCTTCACCCTGGACCAGGCCACCGGATTTCCCTTTGTCGACGGTCTGGTCAGCGCCCGGACCCGCGACAGGATCGCGTGGATCCGCATGGTGCACGGGGTGCGCAACATCTTCGTCGCCGACGGGCCGGACTTCGTGCCGCGGCAGGTGACGCAGTTCACCGAGGATGACGGCCAGGAGCTGACCCAGCTCACCTTCTCCCCCGACGGCGGGAGTCTGGTGTTCGTCCGCGGCGGGGACCACGATTCCAACTGGGCGGCCAAGGGCGGGCTCCAGCCCAACCCCACCTCGTCCCCGGTGGAGCCGAAGGTCACCCTCTGGTGCGCCGACCCCACGGGCACCCAGCCCGCCCGCACGCTGGTGGAGGGAGACGGCCCGGCCCTGTCCGCCACCGGTCGCCTCGCCTATCTCGTCAACGGACAGGTGTGGACCGCCAGACTGGACGGCAAGCCGGGGGAGCGCCTGTTCTTCGACCGGGGCCGGGACAGCGAGCTGAGCTGGTCCCCGGACGGATCACGGCTGGCCTTCACCTCCGACCGGGGCGACCACGCCTTCATCGGGGTCTACAGCGCCCCCGCCGCGCCGATCCTCTGGATGGCCCCATCCTTCGGCCGTGACCTGCAGCCGGCATGGTCCCCGGACGGGCGCAAGCTGGCCTTTGCCCGCCTGCCGGGCGAGGGCGGTCCGCCCCCCTCGATCCTGACCCCCGTCCCGGCACCGTGGGCGATCTGGACGGCCGACGCCGTCACCGGGACCGGCCATGCGGTCTGGACGAGCCCCGAGACCCTGCGGGGCTCGTTCCCGGACGTTGCGGGCGGTTCCAACCTGAACTGGGCCGGCAATGACCGCCTGACCTTCCTGTCGGAGACGGACAACTGGCCGCACCTGTACACGGTCGCGGAGACCGGCGGCCCGGCGAAGCTCCTGACCCCCGGGGCCTACATGGTGGAGCACCTGACCGTCAGCCGCGACGGCCGGTCGCTGGTCTATTCCGCCAATACCGGCGGGACGAAGGACGACGATGATCGCCGGCACCTGTTCCGCGTCTCCGTCGACGGCGGCGAGCCGGTGGCCCTGACCCGGGGAGAGAGCCTGGAATGGACCCCGGTGTCCCTGGGCTCCGGCGTGGCCTTCGTGTCCGCCGACGTCCAGCGCCCCCCGGCCGTGGCGGTGTTGCCCCGGGACGGAGCGGCGGCCCGGGTGCTCGCAGGGCAGGAGCCTCCGCAGGGCTTTGCCGGCACGCGCTTCGTCACGCCGCGGCAGGTGAGCTGGACGGCCCCCGACGGGCTCGTCATCCACGGCCAGCTGTTCCAGACCGCCGACACCGCGGCCGGTGCGGCGAAACCCGGGGTGATCTTCGTCCATGGCGGTCCGCCGCGGCAGATGATGCTGGGCTGGTCCTACATGCGCTACTATTCCAACGCCTATGCCATGAACCAGTATCTGGCGGCCCACGGCTTCGTGGTGCTGTCGGTGAACTACCGGCTGGGCATCGGCTACGGCTACGACTTCCAGCATCCGGCCAAGGGGGGCTGGGCCGGCTCGTCGGAATACCAGGACGTGCTGTCCGGGGCCCTCTACCTGGGCGGCCTGCCCGGCGTGGACGGCAAGCGCCTGGGCATCTGGGGCGGGTCCTACGGC
>CAIQUG010000002.1 GCA_903874895.1 uncultured Caulobacterales bacterium
CTGCGGGAGCTTGCTCTGCACGATGCCCAGACGCAGGGGCTTGTCTGCGGGTTCGATCCCGCAGATCAGCCCGGCGCTCAGGTGGGAGCGCAGGCGACCGTCGATCTCGGCAATGGCCGAGGGCGGGCGGTCCGCGGAGAACACCACCCGGCGACCCTCGCCCATCAGGGCGGCCAGGGTATGGAACAGCTCCTCCTGCGACGACTTCTTGCCGCCGATGAAGTGCACGTCGTCCACCAGCAGCAGGTCGGCGTTGCGAAGCTCGTCCTTGAAGGAGGCGCCGGTGCGCTCGAGCATGGCCTTGACGAAGGTCGACAGGAACCGCTCGGCGGTCAGATACACGATCCGGGCATCCGGGCGGACCCGCTGGGCCTCCCAGGCAATGGCGTTGAGCAGGTGCGTCTTGCCGAAGCCGTAGGGGCCATGGAACAGCACCGGATTGAAGCAGCCGTCCGACCAGCTCGCGACCCGCCGGGCCACGTTCAAGGCGAACTCATTGGCCGGTCCGGCCACGAAGGTGTCGAAGGTGTATCGCTCCTGCAGACCGGTGGCGCGCCCCTTGTCCAGAACCGGAGCCGCCGTCGCCGAAGGGCCCTGGGCGGACGGAACGGCCGGCGGGGCCGGCACCGGGGGCGTGACGATGGCAGCGGCCGCCTCACCCAGGCTGGCGGCGGTGCGCACGGAGCCGGCCGGTTCGTCCTCGAACTCGAATTCCACCCGCGACTTCAGCGCCAGAGCCCGACGCTCCGGATCGTGCTGGGCCCAGATCTCGCCCAGGCGGCGCCAGGCGTTCCGGCGGATCCAGTCCCGTGCGAGCCCGGTCGGCGTGACCACCACCAGCCGCCCGCCGCGCCCCTGGCGCAGGTTGGCCTGAGCAATCCAGGACCCGAACGTGTCCTCTCCGAGTTCACCCTTCAGCGTCGCACAGGCCTTCGACCATACGGACGCCGGTGCAAGGCTGTCGGTACCGTTGAATGACAAAGCGCCGGCCAAGGTTGATCCGTCCAATTCCGCAAAACCCTTCTCGAAAACAGTCGCCATCACAAAACCTTCAGCGTTGCTTGCAGCTCAAGCCGTCAAACATCAAACCCATAAGCAATATGCCACTCATGCGCGAAATACGCCCGCGCGTTCAGCCAAACTCTAGGAAAAAAGCCCCGCACTCGACGGTTGGTCAGACCACCGTCGTTTCGTCCGTATCAGGAGATAAGTTCGTGATGTCCTCAGAGTAGCTTCCGACCCCGTGGGGTCAACCGCATTGTTTGGCTCGGACAGCGGATAAATCTGTTGACAGAGCCAACCACCCGAATGGCTTGAGGTTTTGCAATTAACCATTTTGGGGAAGCATTTTAGGGTGCCGAAGAACCTTCCGAACCCCATTCAAAAGCCGCTGCGGCGGATGCCAGCAGCGGCTTGTAAACATTCAAGAATTTGGATTCCTGAGGAGTCAGGAGCGACCCTCTCAGGCCGTGGCGAGCTTCTTCAGTTGCGCCGCCAGACGGGAAACTTTCCGTGATCCGGTGTTACGATGAACGACGCCCTTGGACACCGCCCGCATCAGCTCGGACTGGGCCTTCACGAAGGCCTCGCCAGCCACGGCCTTGTCGCCCGCGGCGACGGCTTCTTCGAACTTGCGCAGGAAGGTCCGGACACGGGAACGACGCGCCTTGTTCACGGCGGTGCGACGCTCGATCTTGCGGATAGCCTTCTTGGCGCCGGGATTATTGGCCATTGGTTCTCACAACCCAGAAGATTTATCGCGAGGCGCCCGGATGGCGTCCCGCAGAAATCGGAAGAGCGCGGGTATACTGAAAGCCTACCCGATCGTCAATCGCTCAAACGCCCAAACGCGCAATCACCGCCCTGCCCCCGCAGACGCCGACGCCCTCACGGGGTCGGTGCATGCGCTGCGGCACGGACGGCGTCCGGGGCCGCCACGGGGGCAAGGGCGCCCTGCGGGCCTGGAGGGGTCGCAGGGGCGTCGGACGGGGACTGCGGCTCCCCGTTGGGTCCCTGGACGGTATTGCCGCTCAGCAGGTCGCCAATGGGGTCCGTGTAGGCCCCGTCGGGCGCGGTGGGGCCGGCCGGGATCGCCTGTACCTTCAGATGCGGCAGGGCCTGGGCCATGAAGCTGTGCCACAGGTCCGCCGGGGGGCCGCCGCCGGTGATCTTGCGCATGGGCGTATTGTCGTCCTTGCCCACCCACACGGCGGTGACGAAGCCGCCGGTGTAGCCGACGAACCAGGCATCCTTGTAGTCGCTGGTGGTCCCGGTCTTTCCGGCAATGTCATAGCCACCGATCCGCGCCCGGCCGCCGGTGCCGGAGGCCACCACCTGTCGCAGCATCCGGTTCATGTAGCTGAGGGGCGGATTGCCGACGACGCTGACCCGGGAATCCGACTTGTGCTCGTACAGCACCTTGCCGTCGGTGGTGCGGATCCGCTCGATCCCGTAGGCCGTGGTCTGGAAGCCGCCGTTGGAGAAGGCGGCATAGGCCTGGGCCATCTCCACCGGACTGACCTCGACCGCCCCCAAGGCCATGGAGGGGTCCGTGCCGATGGCGGACATGATCCCCAGGCGGTGGGCCACCCGGGCCACATTGTCCCGGCCCACCTCGTCCGCCAGCCGCGCGGCGACGGTGTTGATGGACTGGGCGAGCGCCGTCTCGAGGGTGATCTGGCCAAGATACTTCTTGGTGTAGTTCTGCGGGGTCCAGCCATTGATGGTCACCGGCTCGTCCACCACCTGCACGTCCGGAGTGCGTCCGGCCTCCATCGCCGTCAGATAGACGAAGGGCTTCCAGGACGAGCCCGCCTGCCGCTTGGCGTCCGCAGCCCGGTTGAACTGGCTTTCGGCATAGTTCACCCCGCCGACCATGGCCCGCACCCGGCCGGAGCCGTCCAGGGCCACCAGGGCCGCCTGCTGCACACCCGCCTTGGTCTCCCGCGCCACCACCGTCTGGGCGACATTGGAGGCAATGGCGTCCAGCGGCAGGTCCAGGGTCGTCTCGACCACAAGGTCCTGCTGCGGCTGGCCCACCAGCTGGCGCACCTGCTGGTCCACCCAGTCGATGAAGTACTGGGCGTGCTGGCTGGCGAGGGTCGGCGAGACGTTCACGGGATTGCGGAACGCATCCGCCCGCTGGGCCGGGGTGATGGCACCGGTCTGCACCATCTTGTCCAGCACGATGGTCGCCCGCCGGGCCGCCCGCTCCCGGTCCGAGATGGGGCTGTAATGGGTCGGCGACTTCAGCAGACCGGCCAGGATCGCCACCTCGCCCACGCTGAGCTGGGAGGCGGGCTTGTTGAAATAGCGCTGGGCCGCCGCCTCGATGCCGTAGGCCCCGGCACCGAAATAGACCCGGTTCATGTAGAGGGCGAGGATCTCCTTCTTGGAGAACTTGTGCTCGAGCTCCACCGCCAGGATCACTTCCTGGATCTTGCGCTTGATCGTCTGGTCCGGCGTCAGGAACAGGTTCCGCGCCAGCTGCTGGGTGATGGTGGAGGCCCCCTCCGCCGCATGACCCCGGCGCAGGTCGGCCACCACGGCCCGCATGATCCCGATCATGTCGAAGCCCAGGTGGTGATAGAAGCGCCGGTCCTCGATGGCGACGAAGGCCGCCGGCACGTAGGGAGGCATCTCGTCGATCTTCACCGGCGGCGCATACTGGCTGCCGCGGACCGTGATCAGGGCGCCCGACCGGTCCAGATAGTTGATCGAGGGCTGCCGCTGGATGGTGTAGAGGCGCGAGATGTCCGGCAGGCCCTGCGAGAACACGAGGACCGTGGCCACCAGCGCGATGGCCGCCCAGACCGCGAGTATTGCCAGCACATAGACGACACGCATCCAGGGACCGCCTGCCTTGAACCATCCGGTGCCGACATTGCTCATTGAAGATCTCTCCGTCTACCCGGGACGAGGCCCCGGTCGCACGCCAGCTCAACCGTCAGACCGAGGTGGCAACCCCAGCAGTAAACACGATGCCCCCGCGACGCGAGCCGCGGCGTCGGCATTTCGCACCGGCGCCCCGTCCCGACCGCGGCGCGACCGGACCGGTGAATCCGGGCCTTCGGGAACTATCACATCACCGTGATCGCGATAAGGGGCACCAATGTGGCGAAAGGTCCTGATGGCCCCGCGGGGATCGGCGTCTACTCGTCCGGCATGAGGATGTGAGGGGCTTCCGGCGGGCGCATCTCGAACAGGCCGATGTCCAGGGCCCGCTGAGGCCCTTCGGGGCGCAGCGGTTGCTCTGCCAGGGCCTGGAGGGCCCGGGCCTCCATTTCCGCCGCCGTGGGGTCGCGGCGCAGCTTGCGGGCGGCGCGGTCCGGCGTCAGGACGAGGTCCGGCCCCGTCCGCCAGTACCGGATGTTGAGCCGCCAGACGCTGTGCGGCACCACCGCCGGATCCGGCGCAGGCCAGCGGTGGCCGTCCCGGAAGACCGGGCGGGCCTGGGTGATCCGGCGGGGTCGCCCGGACTTGCCCGGCCCCGGCGGGGCCACGGGCAGAATCGACCACCAGTGATCCGGTGTGCCTGCCAGACGTTCCGTATAGAGCGCCAGCACCTCGTCCGCCGACGCTGCGGGCGGTCCGACCCAGGCTGTGACGAAGCTCACCTCATCGCCACCGCACAGGGTCCGGGCCTCCTGCTCCCGCATGGCGAACCCCACCGGCGAATGAACGGCGGCGTCTGGGTTCGGCGCGACGGGAAAGCGAAGGGTCATGCCTCCTACATAGGCGATGGCGGTCAATCGGTCATGACCGAAATCGCCCGGCTCGCCTTGCCGACGGAGTTCCCGTCTGGCACGTCCGCCCGATGAGTCCCGCGATCCAGCTGTCCCTCGCCCTTGCCTGCGCCGCCGTCGCCGCCCTGTGTGGCTGGCGGGGGGCGCAGCTGCCCGACCCGCTGCGCGGGCCCCGACTGGTGCCCTGGCGGTTCCTGATGGTGCTGGCCGGAGCCGGCGCCGTGCTCCTGCTGGTGTCAGCCGTGCGCGGCGCCGGGGGGGCCGAGGGCTAGTAGCCGCCGAGCTTCGCGTAACGATCCCGGTGGTAGCTGGAGGAGCCGTACAGCGCCTCCGCCACCCGGGCGCGCTTCATGTAGAGCCCGGCGTCGTGGGCGTCGGTCATGCCGATGCCCCCGTGCATCTGCACCATCTCGATGGAGGCGAGGTGCAGGGTCTCGTTGGCCTTGGCCTTGGCCAGGGACACCAGCGCCGGCGCATCCTTCGATCCGGCATCCAGCGCGTCCAGGGCCGCATCGACGCAGGAGCGGGTCAGCTCCAGCTCGGTGAACAGCTTGGCTGCCCGGTGCTGCAGGGCCTGGAACGAACCGATCAGCTGACCGAACTGGGTCCGAGTCTTCAGATAGTCGAGGATCACCTCGAAGGCCTGGGTGGCCGTGCCCATCATCTCCGCCGCCAGAAGGGCGGTGGCGCGGTCCAGGGTGGCCGACAGCACGTCCCAGCCGGCCCCCGTGGTCTCACCCAGCAGCTCCGCCGGGGTGGCGGCAAAGGCGAGGTCCGCATGGGCCCGGTTGTCGATGGCGTGCAGCGGGGTGGCCGTGAGGCCCGCGGCCCCCCCGGTCACCAGGAACAGACGGATCCCCGCCGTGTCCCCCGGCGCACCGGAGACGCGGGCGGCGACCACGACGAGGTCCGCCTCGGCCGCATCGGGAATGAAGCGCTTGGTCCCCGTCAGGCTGTAGCCGGTGGCGGTCTTCTCCGCCTTCAGGGCGACGGAGCCGGGATGGTGGTGCGGGCCCTCGTCCACGGCCAGGGCGGCGGTGATCTCCCCCGCGGCGATCCTGCCGAGCCAGGTCTCCTTCTGGGCATCCGATCCGCCCAGCAGCAGCGCCGAGGCCGCCGCCGCCGCAGTCGCATGCAGGGGCGAGGCGGCCAGGGTGCGGCCGGTCTCTTCCAGGACGAGGCCGAGGGAGCGGTAGCCGAACTCCGACCCGCCGTAGGCTTCCGGCACGATCACGCCGGTCCAGCCCATCTCCGCCATCTCCTTCCAGGCCGCCGGGTCATAGCCGGTCTTCCAGCCGCCGGTGTCCCGCAGCTTGCGGAGCGCCGTGACCGGGGCCTTGTCCGCGACCCAGCCCTTGGCGGCGTCGCGCAGCATCGTCTGTTCTTCGTTGAGGATCGCCATGGTCGTGCGCCCGTCCCTTACTGGTGATCCATGAGGCCAAGCACGCGCTTGGCCACCACGTTCAGATTGATCTCGGAGGTGCCGCCCTCGATGGAATTGCCCTTGGACCGCAGCCAGGCCCGGGTCTCGCGGATATTGGCGCGGTCAAAGCCCTCCCCGTCCCAGCCCAGGCCGTCGGACCCCATGGCCTCCAGCATCAGCTCGTGCTTGTGCTGGTTCAGGGTCGCTGCGGCGTATTTCAGGATCGAGGCCGCGGGGCCCAGACCCTTTCCGGACTTCGCCTCGGCCTCGACCCGCCGGACAGTGAGGGAGAAGGCCTTGGCGTCCATCTTGTGGGCGGTGATGCGGGCGCGCAGGTCCCCATCGGCGATCTTGCCGTTGTCGGCGCCCACATGGGCCAGCGCGACCTCCTCGATCTCCAGCCCCGCCGCGCCGCCGAACCCGCCGGCGGAGATGTTCTGGCGCTCGAACTGCAGCAGGCGCTTGGCGATGTCCCAGCCGCCGTTCAGCTTGCCCACCATCTGGGCCTTGGGAACCTTCACGTCGGTGAAGAAGGTCTCGCAGAACGGGCTCTCGCCGCTGATCAGCTTGATCGGGCGGGCGTCGACGCCGGGGGTGGTCATGTCGAACAGCACGAAGGAGATGCCCTCGTGCTTCTTCGTGGTGTCCGTGCGGACGAGACAGAAGATCCAGTCCGCCTGGTCGGCATAGGAGGTCCACACCTTCTGGCCGTTGATCAGGAAATGGTCACCCTTGTCCTCGCACCGGGTCTGGAGGCCCGCGAGGTCGGAGCCCGCGCCGGGCTCGGAATAACCCTGGCACCAGCGGATCTCGCCACGCACGATCTTCGGCAGGTGGGCCTTCTTCTGCTCCTCGTTGGCATATTCCAGCAGCACCGGACCGAGCATCCAGATGCCGAACGAGAACAGGGGGGGGCGGGCCTTGATTCGCGCCATTTCCTGCTCCAGCACCCGGGCCTGGGCCGCAGTCAGACCGCCGCCGCCGTAGTCCTTCGGCCACATGGGCGCGGTCCAGCCCTTCTCGGCCATGCGGTCGAGCCAGGTCTTGCTGTCCGGATTGGCCCACTTGAACCTGGCACCGCCCCAGGGGGTCTCCTCCGCCGTCATCGGCGTCCGCATGGAGGCGGGGCAGTTGGCCTCCAGCCAGTCGCGGGTCTCGGTGCGGAATACGTCCAGCTCGGCGCCAAAATCGGCCATGTGAGCCCTCTCCCTCGGTTTTTTGGTTTGTGGGTGATCTCCGTTCAGTCTAGCGGCTCGGATGCATTTGTGGAGAGGAAATTGCCGTCGATGACCGACCAACAGGACCCCGCCCCGCCCGAGGGATTTCGGTTGATGACCGGACGGGGGCCGTTCTCGACCCGCAACGGACCCTTCTATGTCCGCCGGCTGGAGGGCGGCGTGGCCCAGGCCTTCTTCGCCGGGCCGGACCAGTGCAACGGGCGCGGCCGGGTGCACGGGGGCATGTTCGCGGCCTTTCTCGACGGTCTGCTGGCCCATGCGGCGCATGACGGGTCGTCGGACCCCATGGTCACGGTGCAGATGTCGATCAACTACCTCGCCGGGGCCCGGCAGGGGGTGTGGGTGGTCGGCGAGGCGGTGCTGACCCGCCGGACGCGGGACCTGGCTTTCGTCGAGGCCGTGCTCCGGGCCGACGGCCGGGACCTGGTCCGGGCCAGCGGGGTCTTCAAGGGGGTCGGGCCGGAACCGGCGGACCCGATCTAGGCGGTCTTCGGGAAGCCCCCCGCCCGGCTGAGAGCCGAAGGTGCGGACTTGCCCAGGGCCTCTCCCACCCAGTGGGCGGCAGCGATCAGGGCATCGAGGTCGAGGCCGGTCTCGAAGCCCGCCCGCTCAAGCATGTAGACCAGGTCCTCCGTGGCGATGTTGCCCGTGGCATTGGGGGCAAAGGGACAGCCGCCGATGCCGCCGCAGCTGGCGTCAAGAACGTCCACCCCCGCCTCCACCCCGGCGAAGGCATTGGCCAGGCCCGTGCGGCGGGTGTCGTGAAAATGCAGGCGCAGGCGGGCATCCGGTGCCATGGCCTTGGCGGCCTCCACCCGACGGCGCACCGTCCACGGGTCGGCAACACCGATCGTGTCGGCCAGGGCGATCTCTCCCACCCCGGTCTGGGCCATGGCCCGGACGATGGCCGTCAGGCGCGCCTCGGGCACCTCCCCGTCGAAGGGACAGCCAAAGGCCACGGACACGGTGGCCGAGACCGGCGGACCCTCCGTCCGGCTGCGCTCCATGATCCGGGCGAGGGTCGCGATCTGGGCATCGGTATCGGCCCCCTGGTTGCGGATGCCGAAGCCGTCGGAGGCGCAGACCACCACATTGGCCTCGTCGCATCCGGCCGCCACACACCGCTCCCAGCCCTTCTCGTTCAGCACCAGGCCGATCCGCCGGGCTCCCCGGGCCGGGGCCGGCAGCAGGGACATGATCTCCTCCGCCCCGGCCATCTGCGGCACCCGGGCGGGATTGACGAAGGACACGGCCTCGATCCGGCGCACGCCCGCCGCTTCCAGCAGGCCAATGAAATGGACCCGGTCCTCGACCGACAGGACGCGCTTCTCGTTCTGAAGCCCGTCCCGCGGGCCCACTTCGACGATCTCGATACGGCGGGCCATGGACATCTCCCAGGGGTTCAGGGGCGCTCGGGCGAGCCGATGGACGGCCCGCGTCAGGGGGTCACGGGACCCGGACGCCAGAGGGTCAGGGTCACCGGCTTGCCACTGGAATAGTTCATGCCGGAGACCTGGTCCACCGCCTGCGCGGACACGTGGCGCTCCGCCAGCAGATGGCGGAAGGCGGCGTCCTCCTTCTGTTCGACGAGGGCCGGCTGACCCTCCTCGAGGCCGTCCACGGCGTCCGACGGACTGGCGAGGTCGGTCGCCGTACCCAGCTGGAAGACCAGGGACGGCTCGGCAAAGCCCGCCACCACCACGGGTCCCTGGACCACGCCATTCCGGGGGTCGAGATGGTTCCGGGCGACCATCCGCGCGGCAAGGCGGGACGGCCAGAGGGGCGACAGGGCCGGCAGGATCGCCCCGCTCGTCAGCATGTGGAAGGCCACGCCGAAGACCAGGGCGCTGGCCAGGGCCGGCACCGTCCGCTCGTCCGCAGGTCCGGTCGAAAAGGCGGCGAAGGCCCCCATCGCACCGGTCATCAGGGCCAGCGCCGCGGCAAGCGCCGCCACCGGTCCCAGGGGACCTCCCCCGCCGAACCGGTGGGTGGCCAGCATGACCACGGCGGCGAAGGCGAACCCGCTGAGCAGCGACAGGGCCACGGCGACCCAGCGGGTGATCCGGCCCTGGGGCTGCTCGAGGGACGCCACCGCCAGCCAGACCAGCGGCGCATAGAGGGGCAGGGTGTAGTGGACCAGCTTGGTGGGCGTGACCTCGAACACCAGCCAGGCCGGGACCAGCCAGCAGCCGGCAAAGCGGACCAGCGCCTCGTCCCGCCGACGCCACAGGGTCACCAGGGCACCCGGCAGCAGGGCCACCGCCGGGAAGAACAGCAGGAGGGTCGTCAGGGCGTGGGTGCCCGGAGGCGCGGCATGGCCCTCATGTCCGCCCCGGAGCTTCGGCGCCAGATCACCGCCGACGGCAGAGCCCCAGAACTTGCCGTCCGTCGCCACGGTGATCGCCACGGCCCACGGACCGACGATCACGAGGACGATGCCCAGCCCCCAGACCCAGCCGAGCTTCCGCGCCCAGCGCAGGTCGCGGTCCAGACCCCAGAGGGACAACAGCGTCAGGGCGGCGATCATCGGACCGATCGGGCCCTTGTCCAGCAGGGCGACGCCCTGGCCGACCCAGAACAGGGCCTTCAGGGTCCGACTGAGTGGCGCCCCCTGGCGCGCCGACAGATAGAGACGGGCGAGCGCCGCCATGGACAGGGTCACCGACCCGCACAGCACCGCATCGGTCTTGGCGATGAAGGCCTCGGACGACAGCAGGATGGTGGCCCCCAGCACCGCGCCGGCCAGGGTGCTCCGACGTGCCCCGAGCACGCCGGCCGCGCCCCAGGCGCAGGCCGCAGCCGCGATCATGCCGCCGAGCAGGGACGGAAGGCGGTAGGGCTGGATGGCCCGGGCCTCGACCTTCGACAGGGCGGCCACGCTGGCCACCTGCAGCCAGTGGATCCCCACCGGCTTCTTGTCCCGCGGGGCATCCTGGTAGCGGATGTTCACAAAGTCGCCGGTTTCCAGCATCTGGGCGCTGGCCTGGGCGAAGCGGGACTCGTCCCGATCCAGGGGCGGCAGGGCCAGAAGCCCCGGCAGGGCGCTGACCAGCACCACCAGGGCCGCCAGCAGCGGTCCCCGCCATCCGCGGGTCATCACATCGGCGAGGGGCTCTGCCATGGGCGTCCGATCCTGGACCGTTGCGCGGGCGGGGGAGGTATCCGTCGGGCTCATGCGTCGCTCTTAGCACGACCGGGGCTGGTGGCCATGGGGCACCGCGCAGGGCGCGTCCGCACACCACCAGAGTTCGCCAAGGCCGCAAAATCGGTCTAGAACGCCCGCCGGGCGTACAACAGCGCCAAGCCATTCCACCGCCGGGGGCGGTTCTGGGGTTTCATGTCGGACAGTCTGCCACCACACGTTTCCATCGTCGTGCCCGTCTACAACGAGGCCGGGGCCTGTGCCGATCTGGCCCGCGAGATCGCCGCGGCCTTTGCCGGGCTGCCCCACGAGATCCTTTTCGTCGATGACGCCAGCCGGGACGACACCCGCGCGATCCTGGTGGCCCTCAAGGCGGATCTCCCGACCCTGCGCGTGCTGGCGCACGGGGCCAATTCCGGTCAGAGCCGGGCCTTGCGCACCGGTGTCCTGGCCGCCACCGGCGGCATTGTCGTCACCCTCGACGGAGACGGCCAGAACGACCCGGCGGACGCCCCCGGGCTGGTCCGGCACCTGTCGGAGGGTCCGGCGACCCTGGCCCTCGTCGGCGGCGAGAGGGTGAAGCGGCAGGACACGGCGGCCAAGCGGATCGCCTCGCGCCTTGCCAACGGCATCCGCAAGCGCTTGCTGAACGATCAGGCCAACGACACCGGGTGTGGTCTTAAGGTGTTCCGACGGGATGCCTTCCTGCGCCTTCCCTATTTCGACCACATGCACCGCTACCTGCCCGCCCTGATGATCCGGGAGGGCTATCAGGTGGCCTTTGCCCCCGTCGGACACCGGCCGCGGACGACCGGCGCCTCGAAATACACGAACCTGCAACGGCTGTGGGCGGCTCTGTCGGACCTGACCGGCGTCATGTGGCTGAACCGCCGCGCCCGCCTGCCGGAGCCGGTCACGGAGCTCTGAGGGCCCGGGGCACGGCGAGGTCGGCAATCCAAGCAATTGTTCCGTCTTCGGATTTTCGAGGTCCTGCAGGGGGAGTCACCAGCATGGGCGCTGCCAGCGGAAATTCACATTGTCGGCCATCACAAAAATGTGTCATCTTCAACGCCTTGGCGTTAACCAGCTCGCTGGGTGCGTCGCGGACCGGACGCCCAAATTCTGCGTTGTGTGGCCTGTATGACACTGCAGAGCAGAACAGGGCTTGTTATACATTAACTCCTGGCTTTGGGCGCTGCGCCTGAGCGTGAGGGCAAAGAGGGCTTTTTGATGAAAACACTGCTTTTGGC
>CAIQUG010000003.1 GCA_903874895.1 uncultured Caulobacterales bacterium
ACGGCCTTCTTCGCCCGCACGGCGGGGTCGGGATAGACCGACGCGCTCTCCCGCTCGATCTGCCGCTGCAGGGCGCGGGTATAGGTGGAGATCCATACGGCCGGACCGTTGGCCTCGGCCCACAGGGAGGCGGGGGCCAGATAGCCCAGGGTCTTGCCGACCCCCGTGCCGGCTTCCGCCAGCATCATGCGGGGATGTCCCTCCTGGTCCCGAGGGGAGAAGGCAAACGCCGCCTCCGCCGCGAATTCCGCCTGAGCGGGTCGGGCCTCGTCCAGGCCGGAGCGGGCCAGAAGCTCTGCCAGCCGCGCCTTGGCAGCCTCGGGGGTGATGGGGGCCGTGCCAGGCTCGCCCAGGGGTGCACTCTCCTCCCACTCCGGCAGCCGGGTCCAGACATCGAGGCCGGAGCCGCGATACTGCCGGTCGCGGATCGGCTGGGACCGCAGGGCGGCGACCACGGATGCGCCCCAGCCCCAGCCGGCCCGGCGCAGGCTCTCGGCCAGGGACAGGGCCTCGTTGCGGCCCGGATAGGCGGGGTCGGCGAGCTCCGCCAGCAGCTGCTCCGCGGCCGGGGCCAGCACGGCGGCGAAGCCTTCCGCCCCGTGGGGGGCATTGAGGCCCAGGGCCTGGGCGAGACCGGCGGGGGAGGGGGCGGTGAAGCGTGCCGGGCGGACGAAGGCGAACAGCTCCAGCACGTCCAGGATCTGGGGGCTCCGGGGAGGTGGCGCGAGGCCCAGCCTGCGGGCAGTGAGGGACGCATGGGCCACCATCACCCGGCCCCGCTGCAGGAGGCCCGTCGCCTCCCCCCGCTGGACCATGTGGCTCTCGCCGCAGTCGGCGATGGCCGCCCGGGGACCCGGCAGCACGGCCAGCGCCGGAGGCAGGGGCGCGGCCGCCGTTGGCGGGTCGTCGTCGAACGCGTCAGGGGGCGGGAAGGGCTCGGCCATGCCCGGAAGGTCTTAGAACGAAACGGGACCGACGCGGAAGGGGCCCCGCACCTGCGCCCACACTTGCTCCGTCTGGCCGTGGAGCCTAAACAGGCCGCGGTCTTCAGAGGTGTCGGCCCTTGACACGAACGGGTCCGGCTCCGGCCGGTCATGGCAGGAGAGACAAGCCCTTGGCGGCGGTCCAGAAGCGCGGCGTGTTCACCACCTTTGACGGGCTGCGCGGCGTCGCGGCGCTGCTGGTGGTCTCACGCCATGTGGGCCCCTTCTTCGGTCCCCTGAACTCGCCGGAGAGCTTCCTCGCCGTCGACATGTTCTTCCTCCTGTCCGGCTTCGTCATCGCCAATGCCTACGCCCCCCGACTGGAAAAGGGCGGCTTCGTCCTCGACTTCCTCAAGATCCGGCTGATCCGCCTCTATCCCCTGTACTTCGCCGGTCTCGTGGTGGCGGTGGTCCTGCGCCTCTACATGCATGGGGAGGATGGGGACCCCTGGACCCTGCACATGCTGCTGCCCACGGCCCTTCTGGCGGCCCTGATGCTGGGCGGCCCCGCGGGGGAGCCCACCCACGGCTACAGCCTGAACTCCCCCAGCTGGACCCTGCTGCCCGAGATCGGGATGAACCTCGCCTATGCGCTTCTGTTCCGCTGGCTGACCGTCCCGGTGCTGGTGATGATGATCGGGGCCGGAGCCATCGGCATGGGGATCGCCGAGTTCAGCCACGGCAGCCTCGACGTGGGCTTTCCGGATCACGCGGAGTGGGCAACGCCCTTCCGCATGGGCTTTTCCTTCTTCTCCGGCGTCCTGATGCACCGGCTGGTGGGCGACCAGCGGCGGGATGCCCCCGTGACGGCGCTGGCCTGCCTCGCCGCGGTGATCCTGGTGCTGATGTGGCACCCGTCCGACGCCTTCAAGCCCTTCTACGAGCTGGGGGTGGCCCTGGTGGGCTTCCCGCTGCTGATCTTCGTCGCCGCGCGGGCCGAGGCGCCGGGGCGGCTGGGGACGGCGTTCCGGTGGCTGGGCCTGACCAGCTATGCCGTCTATACCCTGCACGCGCCCACGGGCCTCCTGGTCTACCAGGTGCTGAAGCGGACCGGGATCATCGATGTCTGGTACACGGCCCCCTGGTCGGGCTTCGTCTTCCTGGCGTTCATCGCCCTGTTCGCCTGCGGGGTGGACCGGGTCTATGACCAGCCCGTGCGGCGCTGGCTGACGGCGCGCCTGCTCCCGGCCCGACCGGTGAAGCTGGCCGCCGACGCCAAGGTCGCCTGAAGGGGGCTTGAAGAGGGCTTGCCTTCCCCGGCGTCGTCTCCGCACAGTGGGCAAAACCGCTTCGGAGAGAGACGCCCATGACCGCCGCCGCCGCTGCCAAGACCCTGGCCGACTTCCAGACCATCAAGCTCGAGGTCGAGGACGGGATCGCGATCCTGACCCTCAACCGTCCCGACAAGATGAACAGCTTCACCGCCCAGATGATGCTGGAGCTGATCGAGGCCTTCGACATCACGGACGCCGACGATTCGGTCGGGGCGGTGATTGTCACCGGTGCCGGCGACCGGGCCTTCTGCGCCGGGGCGGACCTGTCCTCCGGTGGCGCGACCTTCGACTATGCCAAGCGTGGCGAGGCGGCCCGGGACGAGGCCAAGGTGGGCGACGTCTATCGCGACGGGGGCGGGCGGGTGACGCTTCGCATCTTCGACAGCCTGAAGCCGGTGATCGCCGCGGTGAACGGGGCCGCCGTGGGCATCGGGGCCACCATGCAGCTGGCCATGGACATCCGGCTGGCCTCCACCACCGCCCGCTACGGCTTCGTGTTCAACCGGCGGGGCATCAATCCGGAGGCGGGCTCCAGCTGGTTCCTGCCCCGGCTGGTGGGCATCCAGACGGCGCTGGAATGGTGCTATTCCGGTCGGGTCTTCCCGGCGCAGGAGGCGATGGACCGCGGCCTGGTCCGCAGCCTGCACGCGCCGGAGGACCTGATGCCGGCGGCCAAGGCCCTCGCCCGGGAGTTCATCGACAACACCGCGCCGGTCTCCTGTGCCCTCACGCGCCAGATGATGTGGCGCATGCTGGGGGCCGATCACCCGATGGAGGCGCACAAGGCCGACAGCCGCGCCATCATGGAGCGCGGCCGTTCCGCCGACGCCCAGGAAGGGGTGTCGAGCTTCCTGGAGAAGCGCCCGGCCAAGTTCCCCAACAAGGTCTCCACCGACCTGCCGGACGTGTGGCCGGCCTGGAAGGACCGCACGTTCAGCTGATTGGGCAGCTGATCCGGTGCCGGCAGCCTGTGAGGCGGGGCTAGGTGTCCCCGCCGAACAGGCCGCCGAGAATGCCGCCGACCACGGCACTGGTGCCGATGGCTCCCAGCGCGCCGCCCCCGCCGCCGGAACGGTCGGCACTGCCGGGGAGATAGTGGGC
>CAIQUG010000004.1 GCA_903874895.1 uncultured Caulobacterales bacterium
AGAGGCCCCGCCACATCGAGATCCAGGTGATCGCCGACAGCCACGGCAATGTCTGCCACCTCGGGGAACGGGACTGCTCCCTGCAGCGCCGCCACCAGAAGGTCCTGGAGGAGGCCCCCTCCCCCGCGCTGGACGCCGCGGGCCGGGACAAGATCGGCCGGATCGTCGTCGAGGCCATCCGCAAGATCGGCTATCTCGGCGTCGGCACCATCGAGTTCCTCTACGAGGACGGGGAGTTCTTCTTCATCGAGATGAACACCCGCCTGCAGGTCGAGCATCCGGTGACCGAAGCCATCACCGGCATCGACCTCGTCCGCGAACAGATCCGTATCGCGGCGGGCCTGCCCCTGTCCTTCACCCAGGAGGACATCACCTTCGAGGGGCATTCCATCGAATGCCGGATCAATGCCGAGAACCCACGGACCTTCACCCCGTCGCCGGGTCAGGTGACCGATTTCCACGCCCCCGGCGGGCTGGGCGTCAGACTGGATTCGGCCCTTTACGCGGGCTACGTCATTCCGCCCTACTACGACAGCCTGGCGGGCAAGCTGATCGTCCACGGGCGTGACCGGCTGGAGGCCATCGCCCGGATGCGCCGCTGTCTGTCGGAAATGGTCGTCGGCGGGATAGAGACCACCATCCCCCTGTTCCAGGAACTGCTGGTGGAGCCCGATATCATCAAGGGCGACTATCATATCCACTGGCTTGAACAGTGGATCAAGGCACAGACGGACGCTGCCTGACGATCCGTTGCACCCGATCCGGAGACCCTGGCGCTCCTGCCGGCGCGGCGACCGTGCTAGTCTGAAGGCATGAGCACGGACATCACCGCCGAAGACCTTCTGGGCCTCTATGCCCAGGGCGTGTTCCCGATGGCTGAGTCCCGGGACGATCCGACGCTCTATGTGGTGGATCCTCCGGAGCGGGGCATCCTGCCGCTGGATGACTTCCGCATCGCCCGCCGTCTCGCGCGCACCGTGCGTCAGGATCGGTTCGAGATCCGCATCGACACGGCCTTCGCGGCCGTGGTGGACGGCTGCGCCGGTGGCGGACCGGACCGGCCGGACAGCTGGATCAATCCCGAGATCCGCAGACTGTACCTGGGCCTACGGGAACGGGGTTGCGCGCACAGCGTGGAGACCTGGCGCGACGAAGAGCTTGTGGGCGGGCTCTACGGGGTACGCCTGGGCGCGGCGTTCTTCGGGGAAAGCATGTTTTCCCGGGAGACGGACGCCAGCAAGGTGGCCCTGGTGCATCTCGTGGCCCGCCTGCTGACCGGCGGCTTCCAGTTGCTCGACTGCCAGTTCCTGACGGACCATCTGGCGCAGTTCGGCGTCCGGGCCGTGCCGCGGCGGACCTACAGGGCCCTGCTCAAGCGCGCGATCGCCCTGCCGGCGGATTTCTATGGATTGCCGGTGGGGGCCACCGGAGCCGATGCCTTGCAGGCGATCAGCCACAGGTCATAGACCGGGTGCTGGAAGGGATGCACCGCAGCGGCATTGGCGTACATCCAGCCGCGATAGGCATCCCGCGCCGCAGCCGTGGCAAGTCCCTCGGGCTGGGACAGCACCGACAGATGGGCAATGGAGTCGGGAGCATCCTCGTCCGGCGCGGTGGTCTCGCAGGTGTTGACCGTCACCACCAGTCCCTTGAACCGCACCGGCTGGCCGACCCGCGCCTCGAACCGCAGGGTTTCCGCCGTCACCTTGTCCACGGCCTGCAGGATCGCACCGGCATAGCGCGGCCGTTTCTGCGGGTCCGGCACCTTTGCCGGCGTGGGCCCCGTGCCATTGGCCGGTGCGGGTGCCGCGTCCGGCACGGCCTGCTGGGTGGTGGTGTCCTCAGGTGCCAGGGTGCCGATGGAATAGTCCCGCGCGAGGATCGGCTTGGCCGGAACCGGCTTGGGCACTGCACCGGCACCTTGCGGCTCCTCCGCCAGACCCAGCGCCGCCCCCGCGCTGATGGCAGCCGTCAGCGCGGCCGTCACCAGGACAAGCGGAATGGCGGCGAGGCGGGGCACGGCGCCGATCAGCCCGGATAGGGGTCAGCAGCCTTGGCCGCTGGGGCCGGGGCTGCCGAAGTGCCCGCCGCAGGTGCAGCCGCGCCAGGGGCCGGTCGCACGAACTGGCCGATCAGCCCGAACAGGTCCACCGCACCCTGGGTGTTCTGGAACTCGGATCCGGGCTTCATGTCTTCCAGCGCCCCGCCCGGCGCGATGGCCACGAGTTGCCCGCCGAGCAGGCCGCTCGACGTGATCTTCGCCGTGGAGTCCGCCGGAAGCTTCACGTCCTTGTTGATCACCACATGAACCTTGGCGAGATAGGCCTTGGAATCGAGCTCGATCCTGGACAC
>CAIQUG010000005.1 GCA_903874895.1 uncultured Caulobacterales bacterium
CCACCTGGCCGATGCGGTCGCCGAACACCTGGACCTCGATATGCCGGGGGCGGGCCACGTAGGTCTCCAGCAACACCCGGTCGTCGCCGAAGCTGGCTGATGCCTCCCGTCGGCAGGAGGCGAGGGCCTCGGCGAAGTCTGCCGACCGCTCCACCTTGCGCATGCCCTTGCCGCCGCCCCCGGCCACGGCCTTGATCAGCACCGGATAGCCGATCAGATCGGCTTCATGCTGCAGCCGGGCGTCGGTCTGGTCAGCCCCCAGATAGCCCGGGGTCACCTGTACGCCGGCGGCGATCATGCGCGCCTTGGCCTCGTCCTTCAGTCCCATGGCCCGGATGGCCGCCGGTGGCGGACCCACCCAGACCAGGCCCGCGTCGATCACCGCCTGGGCGAAGTCCGCGTTCTCGGACAGGAAGCCGTAGCCCGGGTGAACGGCGGCGGCCCCGGTCGCCTTTGCGGCGGCCAGGATCGTCTCCCCGCGCAGGTAGCTGTCCCGGGCAGCAGCGGAGCCAATATGGACGGCGGTGTCGGCCTCGCGGACAAAGGGCGCTGACGCATCGGCATCGGAATAGACCGCGATCGTGCGAACCCCCAGGCGGCGGGCGGTGCGGATGATGCGCCGGGCGATCTCGCCGCGGTTGGCGATGAGCAGGGATCCGAGCATGGGCGTCACATCCGGAAGACGCCGAAGCGGGCGTCGGCAATGGGGGCATTCAGGCTGGCCATGAGCGCCAGACCCAACACATCACGGGTCTGGGCGGGATCGATGATCCCGTCATCCCACAGGCGGGCGGTGGCGAAGTAGGGGTCCCCCTCGGCCTCGTAGCGCTCCCGGATCGGTGCCTTGAAGGCGGCCTCCTCCTCGGCCGACCACTGGCCGCCGCGGGCCTCGAGCCCCTCACGGCGCACGGTGGCCAGCACGCTCGCCGCCTGTTCGCCCCCCATGACGCTGATCCGGCTGTTGGGCCAGCTGAACAGGAAACGGGGGGAATAGGCCCGGCCGCACATGCCGTAATTCCCGGCGCCGAAGCTGCCGCCGATCAGCACGGTGAGCTTGGGCACATTGGCGGTGGCCACGGCGGTGACCATCTTGGCCCCGTCCTTGGCGATGCCGCCGGCCTCGTACTTGCCGCCGACCATGAAGCCCGAGATGTTCTGCAGGAACAGCAGCGGGATTTTGCGCTGGCAGGCCAGCTCGATGAAGTGGGCCGCCTTTTGCGCGCTTTCGGAGAACAGAACCCCGTTATTGGCCAGGATCGCTACCGGGCAGCCCCAGATGTGGGCAAACCCGGTGACCAGGGTCGTGCCGTACAGGGCCTTGAACTCGTCGAATTCAGAGGCATCGACGATGCGGCCGATCACCTCCCGGACGTCATAGGGGGCGCGGACATCGGCCGGAATCACGCCGTAAAGCTCCGCTGGGTCCAGCAGGGGCGCGCGCGACGGCCGCAGCGCCACCGGCGCGGTCGTCTTCACCCCCAGGCGTGCGACGATGGATCGCACGATCTCCAGGGCGTGTTCGTCATTCTGGGCCACGTGATCGACCACGCCCGACCGGCGTCCGTGAGTGTCGGCCCCGCCGAGTTCGGTGGCGGAGATCACCTCCCCCGTGGCGGCCTTCACGAGGGGCGGGCCACCGAGGAAGATGGTCCCCTGGCTCTCCTCCCCCGATCCGCGGACGATGACGGTCTCGTCGGACATGGCAGGCACATAGGCGCCGCCGGCGGTGCAGCTGCCCATCACGCAGGCAATCTGGGCTATCCCTAGGCTGCTCATCTGGGCCTGGTTGAAGAAGATGCGGCCGAAGTGGTCCCGGTCCGGAAACACCTCTGCCTGGTGCGGCAGGTTGGCCCCGCCGGAGTCCACCAGATAGACACAGGGCAGATGGTTCTGCAGGGCGATTTCCTGGGCCCGCAGGTGCTTCTTCACCGTCGTCGGGAAGTAGACGCCCCCCTTCACCGTGGCGTCATTGGCGACGATCATCACCTCCCGCCCGGAGACCCGACCGATGCCGGTGATCAGCCCGGCGGCCGGCGCCTCGCCGTCATAGAGACCGAAGGCGGCCAGGGCCCCGATCTCGAGAAACGGCGCGCCGGGATCCAGCAACCGCTCCACCCGCTCGCGGGGCAGCAGCTTGCCGCGGCTGGCATGGCGCGCGCGGGAGGCCTCGGGGCCGCCCAGCGCCGCGGCGGCGGTACGGTCCCGCAGTTGAGCCGCAAGCTCCCCGTTCAGGCGCGCGTTGGCTGTGAAGGTCTCCGAGGTCGGCGAAAGGCTGGAAACAAGTCTGGTCAAGTTCAGGCCTCGGCAAGGGCTATGGGCGCGGACAGGGATGGGGATGCCGCCCACCCCCGCGGTGCGCAGCTTATCCCGCCTCCGCCCGCGTAAGTACAGGGTCAGTCCTGACGCCCGGCGTCGCGCTCAGGCCCCCATCAGCTCCCGGCCGATCAGGAAGCGGCGGATTTCGTTGGTCCCGGCACCGATGTCGTAGAGCTTGGCATCCCGTAGAAGTCGCTCCACCGGCCAGTCCTTCGTATAGCCGGCCCCGCCCAGGGACTGGACCGATTCCAGGCAGACCTTCACCGCGTTCTCGCTGGCCAGCAGAATGGCCCCGGCGGCATCGAAACGGGTGGTCCGTCCGGCGTCACAGGCCCGCGCCACGGCATAGACATACGCCCGGCTGGAATTGAGCGCCACGTACATGTCGGCCAGCTTGGCCTGCATCAGCTGGAAGTCGCCGATCCGCTTGCCAAACTGCTGCCGCTCCCGGACATAGGGCAGCACCACGTCAAGACAGGCCTGCATGATGCCGAGCGCGCCTCCCGCCAGGACGGCGCGTTCGTAGTCGAGGCCGCTCATCAGGACGCCGGCTCCGCCACCGACCGGGCCCATCACGTTCTCGTCCGGGACCTCGCAGTCCTCGAACACCAGTTCCGCCGTGTCCGACCCGCGCATGCCCATCTTGTCGAGCTTCTTCGAGACCGAGAAACCCTTCATCCCCTTCTCGATCAGAAACGCAGTGACACTTCGCCCGGGCGCGCCCGCGGGGTCGGTCTTGGCATAGACCACAAGGGTGTCGGCATGGGGGGCGTTCGTGATCCAGAACTTGGTACCTTTCATCACATAGCAGTCGCCGGTATTCTCGGCATTGAGCCGCATGCCCATGACG
>CAIQUG010000006.1 GCA_903874895.1 uncultured Caulobacterales bacterium
AGACCGGCGGCGGTCCGTCATAGTAGCGGCGATCATGTCCGGCCACGGCGGCACCCACGGCCAGGCCGAGAATGCCGGCACCCACGACGGCACCGACCCCGGGACCGCGACCGTGGTAATAGCCGCCGCCGCGATAATAGCCGCGCCCATGCCAGTCATCGGCCTGGGCCGCGGTGGCGCCGGCGGACAGGGTGGTGACGAGGGTCAGCGCGGTCAGGGCGCCGGTGATCAGCTTTTGCATCGCATGTCCTCCAGCTGGGCCGATGACGACACTGCGCCCGGCCAATCAGATGTGATCCTGTCTTAGGAAAATGTTCATGAACCGGACCTGAACGCGTCTGTCAGGTTGCCGGACCGGATGCGTCATTATTTTTGATATTTACGTCAAAATAAGTGGGCGTAGCCCAGACGCACAAAACCCGCCGTGGGGGATAATCACGGCGGGCTTGGCTGTCTCGCGACAATTATGGTGGGCGTTTCCTCCCCGAAACGCCGGAGGGCCGAACGTCTAAGCATCCGTTGTCCTCACGCATGTAGGAAACGTCATATTCGCCGGTGAGTCAACAAAATCCGCGGGACTTTTGACGAAAATGCCAAGCCGCCGGACGAATTCGGGGAGCGCCGGCAAATATTTGACGTCACCGTCAATTTTAACCACCTGGCAGGGCGGGCGGGGCTTCCAGGCGGGCTTCCAGACCGGCTTTCACCCCCGGCCATTCGGTCCGCAGAATTGAAAACATCACCGTGTCCCGCACCCGGCCGGTCCAGGTGATTCGATCCTGACGCAGGATGCCGTCCTGGTGCGCCCCCAGCTTCGTTACCGCGGCCCGCGACCGCAGGTTCAGGGCATCCACCCGGAACTGCACGCAGTTCATGCCCGCGTCAAAGGCCTGGGTCAGCAGCAGCAGCTTGCTCTCCGGATTGACGGCACCGCCGCGAACGGCGGGGTGCAGATAGGTATTGCCGATTTCGCAGCGCCGATTGGCGTCGTCGAGGGTGAAGCTCGTCACGCCCACACAGTGGCCACCGGACAGGATGGCATAGGCGATGGCCGCCCGCTGCTCCACCCGGCGCAGGAGGCTGTCCCGCCACGGGGCATAGTGCGCGCCGCTCATGTTCACGGGGTAGAGATCCCAGATCGCCGGATCGGCATCGCACGCGGCGTGAAGCTCGGCATCGTGCACCGGACTGAGGGGTTCGAGGCGGACCGATCGACCTTGCAGGATGTCTGGACGCAGGCTCATGGCTTCTGACTAGCATTTCCCGGGTCAGTGGCAAAAGGGCGTCGTCCGCGAGGGATCTTCCCCAGGGTCCGCATTGCGCGAGGGCAAGGCGGCTTCCTAAATAACCGGGTATCCGGTTCCGGGACCCTTGACCGCGAGATGCGAGCACAAAGACAGACCCGGGACCGCCGTCGCAGATCGCCAGACCCTGTACCCGCCAGCCAATTTCCCAGCCAGCCACCTTGCCGGAGGACCGACCCATGGATTTCACCTACACGCCGAGCCAGAAATTGTGGGTCGACCGCATCACCGCCTTCATGGACGAACATGTCTATCCCGCCGTTCCCGTCTACGAGGCGGAGATGAACGTGCTGGGGGCAGACCGCTGGAAGGTGATCCAGGTGGTGGAGACGCTGAAGGCCAAGGCCCGGGCTGCCGGGCTGTGGAACATGTTCATGCCGCCCCACTCCGGCCACGCCAATCTCGAGGACAGCTTCCAGTTCGAGGGAGAGCAACTCACCAACCTCGAATATTCCACCATTGCCGAGATCATGGGCCGGGTGGGCTTCGCATCGGAGGTGTTCAACTGCTCCGCCCCGGACACGGGCAACATGGAAGTGCTGATGCGCTACGGCACTCTGGAGCAGAAGGAACGGTGGCTGCGGCCACTGATGAATGGCGAGATCCGCTCCGCCTTCCTGATGACCGAGCCGGCGGTGGCCTCGTCCGACGCGACCAATATCGAGACCTCCATTGTCCGGGACGGGGACCATTATGTGATCAACGGCCGCAAGTGGTGGTCCTCCGGCGTCGGCGATCCGCGCTGCAAGGTGGCCATCGTCATGGGCAAGACCGATCCGGCCGCCAAGTCCTACAGCCAGCAGAGCCAGATCCTCGTGCCCCTGGACGCGCCCGGCGTGATCGTGGAGCGGATGCTCCCGGTGTTCGGCTATGACGATGCGCCCCATGGTCATGCCGAGGTCCTGCTGAAGGACGTGCGCGTGCCGGTGGAAAACCTGATCCTGGGGGAGGGGCGCGGCTTCGAGATCGCCCAGGGCCGCCTGGGGCCTGGCCGCATCCACCACTGCATGCGCACCATCGGTGCGGCGGAAGTGGCGCTGGAGAAGATGTGCCAGCGCCTGCTCACCCGGAAGGCCTTCGGCAAGCTGATCGCCGAGCACAGCGTTTGGGAGCAGCGGGTGGCCGAGGCCCGGACGGAGATCGAGATGTGCCGCCTCCTGTGCCTCAAGGCCGCGGACATGATGGACCGGGCCGGCAACAAGTCGGCCCGGCTGGAGATCGCCATGATCAAGGTGGCGGCCCCGAAGATGGCTCTGAAGATCATCGATGACGCGATCCAGGCCTTCGGCGGTGGCGGGGTCACCTCCGATCCGGGCCTTGCCAAGCTCTATGCCGGCATCCGCACCCTGCGCCTGGCCGATGGTCCGGACGAGGTGCACAACCGCACCATCGCCCGCATGGAGTTCTCCAAGTACGGGGATGTGGCGGCGAAGGCCCGGGCAGCTGACGAGGCCCGGCTCCACGTGCCCGGCATTCGGTAGGCCCTCTCGGCCGGCGGCACCTTGCTCTCGCCGGTCCGGTCGGCCTAGAACCGGGCATGACCGAGACCTCCGACCTCCGGGGAGAGATTGTCGCCCTCTGGCGCCACCCGCTCAAGGGCTTCACGCCGGAGCCCCTGATGACGGTCGCCCTGCGGCCGGGGGAGGGGCTGCCCCTGGACCGTTGCTGGGCGGTGGAGCATGGCCCGTCGGGCTTTGATCCGGCCGCGCCGACGCACATCTCCAAGTTCCGGTTCGTGGCGCTGGCCCCCATGCCGTCGGCGGCGCGGGTGCGGACCCGGCTGGACGACGCGACCGGCCGTTTGCATGCTGCCGCCGATGGCGCGGAGGACATCTCCGCCGACCTCACCGATCCTGCCGACGCCCGCCGCTTCACGGCCTGGCTGACCGCGGTTCTGGGGGAGGCGGTCGAAGCGCCCCTGAAGGTGACCCAGGCCCAGGGGCACCGGTTCTTCGACCATCCGCAGGGGCTGGTGTCACTCACCAGCCTCGCCAGCCTGACGGCGCTGGAGGCGGCGATGGGCGCGCCCCTCGACCCGCGCCGCCTGCGGGGCAATATCGAGATCGCGGGCTGGCCGGCCTTTGCCGAAACCGACCTGCGCCCCGGTCAGCGGATCCGCCTCGGCCCCCTGGTCGCAGAGGTGTTCAAACCCATCCAGCGGTGCGTGGCGACCCATGTGAACCCGGAGACGGCCGAGGCGGACGTCGCCCTCGTCCCGGCCTTGCAGCAGCTGACCGGACACGCCAATTGCGGCGTCTATGTCCATATCCTCGAGGCCGGCGATGTCCGCGTCGGCGACGGGGCGGAGGTGTTGGCTTGATCGATCTGAAGACCGCCTGGACCCAGTCCCGCGACCGGCTGAAGGCCGCCGGGATCGACAGCCCCGTGATCGATGCCCGTCTGCTGCTGGAGGCGGCGACCGGGGCCTCGCGCACGGACATCGTCACCGATCCATACCGCGCCCTGACGGCGGAGCAGACGGCCACCCTCAATGCCTATGTGGAGCGCCGCTGCCGCCGGGAGCCGGTGAGCAAGATCATCGGCCGGGCGGGCTTCTGGAAGATCCTGCTGCGGGTGACGCCGGATGTGCTGTCCCCGCGTCCGGACACCGAGGCCATCCTCGACGTGGTACTGCCGCAGTTCACCGAGCACCAGGCCTTCGATCTGCTGGATCTCGGCACCGGTTCCGGCGCGATCCTGCTGGCGATCCTGGCGGAGCGCCCCGCGGCGCGGGGGGTCGGCACCGATGTGTCCTTCGAGGCCCTGGCCGTGGCGAAGGAAAATGCCGCAAATCTGGGGCTGGCCGGTCGCGCCAGCTTCCTGCGCACCGAATGGGGCGACGGCCTCGCGCCGGGCACCTTCGACCTCGTGATTTCGAACCCGCCCTACATCCCGACCGCCGTCATCCCGACCCTTGACCCGGAGGTCCGGGACCACGACCCGGTGCTGGCGCTGGACGGGGGTGCCGATGGCCTCGACGCCTATCGCGCCCTGGCCCCGCAGATCCTCGCCCTCCTGAAGCCGGGCCGTCCGTTTGCCGTCGAGATCGGCTACGACCAGGCCGAATCAGTGATGGCCCTGTTCATTGCGGAGGGTGCCACGGACGTCCGCACGACCCAGGATCTCGGGCTGCGGGATCGGGTGGTCAGCGGGTTTCGACCCGTCCCGGGATGAAACCTCCCGCGAAAACGGCCGGGAACAGGGCATTGGACGCCCGGCCTTCACGGATCATTAGGCGGAATGCGAAGAAAATCCTTGGAATGCCTGCGGCGACTCGCTAAGCCTCTAGCGTCATCCCTCCAATCGTTGGTGCTCCGAAGTCCCCGATTGGGTGGGACGCGATCCGAAGCCTCCAACGCACAGCCGCCCAGATGGACGCGCTTTCCGCGTTGTGCTCCTGGGCGCTGAAACCGGCGGAACCGGACCAGATACGCAAGGCGTCGCCCGGGTGGCACGCCGCGGGGCTGGTCAAGACTCACAAACCGACACGCAACAGCCCACACACACGAATTTCAGACGGCAAGGCACGATGAGAGACTTCAAGGGGATGAAACGGCAGCGCGGTCGCAATCGCGGCGGTGGTGGCAATAGCGGCGGCGGTGGCAAGCCCGCCCAGAACGTGAACCGCGCGTTTGATTCCAATGGCCCCGACGGGGTCAAGATCCGCGGACATGCTCAGCACGTTTACGACAAGTACTGCCAGCTGGCCCGGGACGCGGCCTCCGCCGGCGACCGGGTCCTGGCGGAGAACTACCTTCAGCATGCGGAACACTATTTCCGGGTGCTGAGAGTGCTGCAACCGACCCGCCCGGCGTCCGACATCACCGGCCGCGACGTGTTCGCCTCCGGCTTCGACATCGATGTGGACGAGGAGGCCGATCCCGACGCGACGGAGTCCTACGAAGGCCCGATCGAGAGCGATGGCCAGGACAACGGTCAGTCCCGGGACTATGGCAATCGCGAGCAACCCTATCGCGACAACCAACCCCGCGACACCTCCTACCCATCCCGCGACCGGGACCAGAATCGGGACCAGAACCGCGATCGCGACCAGAACCGGGACCAGAACCGGGACAGGGATTCGTCCCAGGCGCGTGATCAGAACCGCGACCAGAACGGCAATCGTGACCAGAACCGCGACCGCAATGGCAACCGCGATCGCTACGAGCCCCGGGACCGCAATCGCAGTGACGAACGGCCTCGCAACGAGGCCCGCACCGACGAGCGCCCGCGCACCGAGGGCGAAGGCGAACGGCCCCGCCGCGACGACCGTTTCCGCGACCGGGGCGAACGTCGCTACAACGAACCCCGCGGCGAGCGGGCAGATCCCCTGGCGGTGGTCGAGCCCCAGTCGACGCCCCTGACCCCGCTGAGCCAGCAGACGCCCCTCAGCGCGCCTCAGACCCCGCTGTCGGCCCCGGCGCCGCGAGCTCCGGCGGCCCAGACTCCGCTGACGCCCCTCACGCCCCTCACCCCGCTGTCGGCGGTCCCTTCGGAGGCCAGCCCCCAGCTGCGCGCGGACGATGGTGGGGCCAGCGAGGCCCCGGCCTTCCTCACCGAAGCGGACACGGGCGAGGCCGTGAAGCGACCCCGCGGTCGACCGCGCAAGCGTCCGGTGGAAGACGCGCCGGAGCCGGCGGAATAGTCTGAGATCCCTGGAAGCCGTCCGGACCCCTCCGGGCGGCTTCCATACTTTTGGCGATGGCACATGTTCCCGTCGCGACCCCTTGTGTTGCTAATTCGCCACACCCATCTGAGCCCTGTCAGGAACCTGTGCTTGATCAAGGCGGGTCGCTGACATTCCGCCGATCAAGGGGACATCATGAACATCGACCTCTATTCCGACCGCGCCAAGCAGGCGATCCAGTCTGCCCAGTCGCTCGCCCTGGCGAGCGGGCACCAGCAGTTTGCGCCCGAGCATATCCTCAAGACGCTCCTCGATGAGCGCGACGGTCCCAAGGGGACCAGTCTGACCCGGACGCTGATCACCGATGCCGGGGGCCGCGCCGACGAGGCCATATCCGCGACGGACCGGGCGCTCACCAAGCTGCCGAAGGTGGAAGGGGGCTCCGGCCAGCTGTACATGGCGCCCGCCACGGCCCGGGTGTTCGCCGCGGCGGAGACCGACTCCAAGTCCGGCGGCGATGCCTTCGTCACCACGGAACGGCTGCTGGTCGCTCTCGCCAAGGACGGTGCCGCGGCGGCCGAGGCGCTGAAGGGGGCCGGGGTGACGGTGAAGGGGCTGGAGACAGCCATTGCCGCCCTGCGCAAGGGGCGCACCGCCGACAGCGCCAATGCCGAGGAGGGCTACGACGCCCTGAAGCGCTATGCCCGCGACCTCACCCAGGCCGCCCGCGACGGCAAGCTCGACCCGGTCATCGGCCGCGACGAGGAGATTCGCCGGACGATCCAGGTGCTGGCCCGGCGTACCAAGAACAATCCCGTGCTGATCGGCGAGCCCGGTGTCGGCAAGACGGCCATCGTCGAGGGGCTGGCCTTGCGCATCGTCAATGGCGACGTGCCGGAAAGCCTGAAGGACAAGAAGCTGCTCGCCCTGGACATGGGCTCTCTCATTGCCGGGGCGAAGTATCGCGGCGAGTTCGAGGAGCGGCTCAAGGCCGTGCTGAACGAGGTCACGGCGGCCGAGGGCCAGGTCGTCCTGTTCATCGACGAGATGCACACCCTGGTGGGGGCCGGAAAGGGGGAGGGGGCGATGGATGCCTCCAACCTGCTGAAGCCGGCCCTGGCCCGGGGGGAGCTGCACTGCGTCGGGGCCACAACGCTGGATGAGTACCGCAAGCATGTGGAGAAGGACGCAGCCCTGGCCCGTCGCTTCCAGCCGGTCTTTGTCTCCGAGCCCACGGTGGAGGACACGGTCTCGATCCTGCGTGGCCTGAAGGAAAAATACGAGGTCCACCACGGGGTGCGCATCTCCGACGCGGCCATCGTCGCCGCGGCGACCCTGTCCAACCGCTACATCACCGACCGCTTCCTGCCGGACAAGGCCATCGACCTGGTGGACGAGGCCGCCAGCCGGGTGCGGATGGCCGTCGACTCCAAGCCCGAGGCCCTGGACGAGATCGACCGCCGTCTGGTGCAGCTGAAGATCGAGCGCGAGGCCCTGAAGAAGGAGACCGATGCCGGGTCGAAGGCGCGCCTCGAGAAGCTGGAGGACGAGGTGATCGACCTCGAGGCCCAGTCCGACGCGATGACCTCCCGCTGGAGGGCCGAGAAGACCAAGCTGAGCGCCGCGGCCAGTGCCCGGGAAACTTTGGACCGCCTGCGGGCGGAGCTGGCCGTGGCCCAGCGCCAGGGGGACCTGCAGCGGGCGTCGGAGATCCTCTACGGCCAGATCCCGGCGGTGGAGCGCCAGCTGTCCGAAGCGGAGGAGA
>CAIQUG010000007.1 GCA_903874895.1 uncultured Caulobacterales bacterium
GGCCGGAACGGTGAGGGCCGCAGTGGCGGCCACCAGCATCAAGCTCTTGAAGAGGTTCATGTTCAGTCTCCCATCTTCGGGCCGGGGGCGCGACCGCCGCGCCGTTTGTCCGATGAAGCCACCCTATGCGTCGGGACCTGAACGCACTGTGGGATGCAGCGTTATCTTCCGTTCACCTTCGTTCAGTGCCGCTTGGTCGGGTCGTTAAGCTCTGTTAACCCTTGCAGGGCGCGCCGGTTGGCGCAGCGCTTGCTCCGGGTCCGCCAAAGCGTCCCGTCCGGAGACGGGCGACACCGATACGAGGAAACCGCCGTGGCCCTGTCCCTGTTCGCCGCCATCACTGTCGCATCCGCGCTCTCCGCGTCCGGTCCTGCTCCCGGCGGGCATGACGTGAAGCTCGCCAGCGCGGGTAGCTGCACCCTGACGGTGGTCCTGCAGTGCCGGGTCGCTGCCAACGGTGCCGCCAAGGATTGCCAGGTGGTGTCGGAAGACCCCAATGCCCTGGGGGCCGCCGCCGCCGCCCTGTCAATGAGCAGCCAGTTCCACCTGACGCCCCATCCGGACGACGACACGCCGGTGCTGTTGCCCGTGCGGATTCAGACCGGAACCTGCGGCGCCGCCCGCTGAGCCGCATCAAGGCTTCCGCAGTCCGGGGTTTGTCGTCTATGGATGACGTGACAATCCCGCCACCGGAAAGCCGCCCATGTCCCCTGTCGAAGACCGCCTGAAAGCCCTCGGCATCGTGTTGCCGGAACCCGTGGCGCCGGTGGCCAACTATGTGCCCTTCGTCCAGTCCGGTTCGCAGCTGTTCATCTCCGGACAGGTGTCGGTGGATGCCTCTGGCGGGATCAAGGGCACCGTCGGGACCGAGGTGGACGAGGCCGGGGCCCGGGCCGCCGCCCGGCTCTGCGGGATCAACCTGATCGCCCAGATGAAGGCGGCGCTCGGGGATCTGTCCCGGGTCCGCCGGGTGGTCAAGCTGGGGGGCTTCGTCCAGGCCGGGCCGGACTTCTTCGCCATTCCCGCCGTGATCAACGGCTGTTCGGACCTGATGGTCGAGGTGTTCGGCGACGCCGGGCGCCACGCCCGCTCCGCCGTCGGGGTCTACCGCCTTCCGCTGAACTTCTCCGTGGAAGTCGACGCCGTGGTGGAGGTGGCATGAGCCGCAAGGTCCAGCCGGACATCGCCGATTTCGGCGAGGCCTGGCCGCGGCTGAGCGGTCCGCCCATCGCCCATCGCGGTCTGTGGACCCGCGACGGTGCGCCGGAGAACAGCCTCGCGGCCTTCCAGCATGCGGCGGAGCAGGGCTATGGCATCGAGCTGGACGTGCAGATCACCGCCGATGGCGAGGCGATCGTCTTCCATGACGCCACCCTTGAGCGGATGACCGGCGCGACCGGAAGGGTGCGGGAATTCGCCACCCGGGACCTGCAGAAGCTGAAGCTGAGCGGCTCGGACGAGAGCCTTCCCACCCTGGCCGAGGCGCTGGCCGTGATCGGCCACCGGGCCCTCGTGCTGGTCGAGCTCAAGACCCCGTCCGGCGAGGTCGGCCCCCTGGAAAAGCGGGTGCATGACGTGCTGCTGGACCACAAGGGGCCGGTGGCGCTGATCGGGTTCAACGCCTACAGCCACGCCTGGTTCGCCGATCACCATCCCAAGATCCTGCGCGGCCTGAACAGCCACGCCTATGCCGACGGCGAAGGGCGCATGTCCGCCGATGCCGTCCGGTCGTTGCGGGCGCTGGAGCACGTGAAGATCGCCCGGCCGCACTTCCTGGCGCTGGGCCTCGACATGCTGCCGAGCGCGGAGGCGGATGCCCTTCATGACGGCGGGATGCCGGTGGTGGCCTGGACCGTGCGGTCGCCGCAGGACTGGCACCGGGTCGAAGCCCATTGCGACAATCTGATCTTCGAAGGCTTCACACCCTGAGCGGCCTTGGCGGCAAGCTGGTGATCCGCTCCCACGGGGCGATCTCGGACATCGGCCGGGCCGCCTGGGACACCTGCGCCGATGCGCCGGACCACCTCGGCAACCCGTTCATCCGCTATGATTTCCTGCAGGCCCTTGAAGAGAGCGGCTGCGTCAGCGCCCGGGCCGGATGGAAGCCGCAGCACCTGAGCGTCAGCGACGGCGACGGCCGCGTGGTCGGCGTCATGCCCCTTTACCTGAAGAGCCACAGCCAGGGGGAGTACGTCTTCGACCACAGCTGGGCTGACGCCTACATGCGCGCCGGCGGGCGGTACTATCCCAAGCTTCAGTGCGCCGCGCCCTTCACGCCCGCCACCGGCCCCCGGCTGATCACGGCGGCGGGGGAGGGGCGCGCAGCGGTGGAGGAGGCCCTGCTGCACGGGGCCGTGGCCCTGACCGACCAGATCGGGGCCTCGAGCCTGCACATCACCTTCCTGACGGAGGGGGAGTGGACCCGGGCGGGGACGGCGGGCCTGCTGCAGCGTCGGGACCAGCAATATCACTGGCACAACCGCGGCTATGCGGACTTCGACGGATTCCTGGCCCAGTTGTCGTCCAACCGGCGCAAGAACATCCGGCGGGAGCGGCGGGACGCCCAGGCGGGGCTGGAGATCGTGGCCGTCACCGGCAAGGACCTGACCGAGGCGCACTGGGACGCCTTCTTCGCCTTCTACATGGACACCGGCGGGCGCAAGTACGGGCGCCCCTATCTGAACCGGCTGTTCTTCTCCCTGCTGGGAGAGCGGATGGCCGACCGGGTGATGCTGATCCTCGCCCGGCGGGACGGGCGCTGGATCGCCGGTGCCCTGAACCTCCTCGGTGACGACTGCCTGTTCGGCCGGAACTGGGGCTGCCTGGAGGAGGTGCCCTTCCTGCACTTCGAGGTCTGCTACTACCGCGCCATCGAGGAGGCGATCCGTCTGGGGCTGGCGCGGGTCGAGGCCGGGGCCCAGGGGGAGCACAAGATCGCCAGGGGCTATCTCCCCGCCTCGGTCTTCTCCGCCCATTACATCGCCGATCCGGCGCTGCGCGAGCCGGTGGCCCGCTATCTGGACCGCGAGCGGGATGCGGTGGAGCGGGAGATGGACTACCTGACCGACGAATACTCCCCCTTCCGCCAGGACGGGCCGACGCCACCCAAGGGCGGGTGATCGGTCACTGCGGACTTTTCACCCCGGCATCGCCGGCCTATCAAGACCCGACCCTCCACGGAGCCCTGCCATGAGCCTGTCCGGTGCCTATGACCCCGCCAACGTCTTCGCCCGGATGCTGCGCGGCGAGATCCCTGCGACCAAGGTCTATGAAGACGCCGAGACCCTGGCCTTCATGGACCTGTTCCCCCAGTCCCGGGGCCATGTGCTGGTGATCCCGAAGACGGCCCAGGCCCGGAACTTCCTGGACCTCGACCCTGCCAAGGTCGCGCCCCTGATGCTGACTGTGCAGAAGGTCGCCCGGGCGGTGACGGCGGCCCTCGACCCGGATGGCGTGATCATCCTGCAGTTCAACGGGGCCCCCGCGGGGCAGACGGTGTTCCACCTGCATTTCCACATCATTCCCCGCTGGGAGGGAGAGGAGATGAAGGGGCACGGCTCTGCCCCCATGGCGGACCCCGAGGCGCTGGCCGATCTGGCCGTCCAGATCCGGGCGGCCCTGGTCTGACGGCCGTCATTCACGTGTCCTGATCGGCGTTTGCGCAGGAAAATCCGGGCGCGGCCCCAGATTTTCTGGATTGCTCCCCTTGCCTTGAAAAGGGCTCTAGAGGCTGGAACCCTCTGCCCGGCGGAGCGGAACTCGACGAGGTGCGTGCGGATGGCCACAGCAACTGCAGACCGGGGGCGTCCCTGGCGGCGCCGGTCCGCGGTTCCGGGCCTCGGCCTGACGCTGGGGGTGACCGTCTCGATCCTGTCGCTGGTGGTGCTGATCCCGCTGGCGGCGGTGGCCGCACGTGGCTTGAGCCTTTCGCCGGAGAGCTTTGCCAGGGTCGCCTTCTCGCAGCGCGCCGTCCATGCCTACCTGCTGTCCCTGGGAACGGCCCTGATCGCCGCCGTCATCAACGCCCTTCTGGGTGTCCTGACCGCGTGGGTGCTGGTCCGTAACCGCTTTCCCGGTCGCCGTCTGCTGGACTCCCTCGTGGACCTGCCCTTCGCCCTGCCGACGGCGGTGGCAGGCATCTCGCTGGCCACCCTCTATGGCCCGAACGGATGGTTGGGAGCGCCCCTGGCCCGGGCGGGGATCACCTTTGCCAACAACGCCGGTGGCATCATCATCGCCCTGACCTTCATCGGCCTGCCCTTCGTCGTGCGGACGGTGGAGCCGGTGCTCCGTGACCTCGCCGCCGACGTGGAGGAGGCTTCGGCCAGCCTCGGCGCAACCCGGCTTCAGACCCTGATCCGGGTGGTGGCCCCGTCCCTGGCACCCGCCTGGATCACCGGCTTTGCCCTGGCCTTTGCCCGGGGGGTGGGGGAGTACGGCTCGGTGATCTTCATTGCCGGCAACATGCCCTACCGGTCCGAGATCACGCCGTTGCTGATCACCATCGAGCTGGAGCAGTTCGACTATGCCGCCGCCTCGGCCATCGCCCTGGTCATGCTCGGTCTGAGCTTTGCCCTGCTGCTGATCGTCAACACCGGTCAGGCCTGGATGCGCCGGAGCACCGAAGCATGACCGCCGTCCCGTCCCGCACCCGGGCCCGCACCGATACGGACCCTCTGTGGCTCCGCGTTCTGGCCCTGACCCTCGTGATCGGCTTCCTCGGCGTGATGATCCTGCTGCCGCTCGCTACGGTGTTTGTCCAGGGCCTGTCCCGGGGACTGGCCCCGGCCTGGGCGGCGATCCGCGAGCATGATGCCCTGGCCGCCCTCCAGCTGACCCTGCTGATTGCCGCCATCTCCGTGCCCTTCAACGCCGTGTTCGGCGTGTGCGCCAGCTGGGCCGTGGCCAAGCACGACTTTCCGGGCAAGAGCCTGCTGGTCAGCCTGATCGACCTGCCGTTCTCGGTCTCGCCGGTGGTGGCGGGGCTGATCTATGTGCTGGTGTTCGGCCTGCAGGGCTGGTTCGGTCCGTGGCTGCAGGCGCACAACATCAGCATCATCTTCGCCGTGCCGGGCATCGTTCTGGCCACCATCTTCGTCACCTTTCCCTTCGTGGCCCGGGAGCTCATCCCGCTGATGGAAGCCCAGGGCACCGACGAGGAGGAGGCAGCCGTCTCCATGGGCGCGTCGGGCCTGATGACCTTCCTGCGGGTCACCGCCCCCAATATCCGCTGGGGGCTCGCCTATGGCGTGCTGCTTTGCAATGCCCGGGCGATGGGGGAGTTCGGGGCCGTTTCGGTGGTGTCCGGCCATATCCGCGGCCGCACGGACACCATGCCGCTGCATGTGGAAATCCTGTACAACGAGTACGACTTCGTCGGGGCCTTCGCGGTCGCCGGGCTCCTGTGCCTGATGGCGCTGGGCACCCTGGCGCTGAAGGCGCTGCTGGAGATCGCCCGGCCGGAGCTGGACAGTCATGGCGTATGAACCCGGGGTCCCGACCCTTGCGGGGGTGTCGGAGGAGCGCAGATTGACCACGGGACAGTCGCCGCCGCCGCCGCCGCTTCGCGCACCCCTCGCCATTCGGGTCGAAGAGGTCCGCAAGTCCTTCGCGCGCTATCCGGCGCTCAATGACGTCAGCCTGGACGTCCGCCCCGGCGAGCTTCTGGCCCTGCTCGGCCCCTCCGGATCGGGCAAGACCACCCTTTTGCGACTGATTGCGGGCCTCGACTTCCCGGAGGCGGGGGCCATCCGCTTCGACGGGGTCGACGTGACCTTCGCCGCCGCCGCCCAGCGCGGGGTGGGGTTCGTGTTCCAGCAATACGCCTTGTTCCGGCACATGACGGTGGCCCAGAACATCTCCTTCGGCCTCGATGTGCGCAAACGCCTCCTCCGGCCGACCCCTGCCGTGCGCAAGGCGCGGGTGGAGGAGCTGCTGAAGCTGGTGGAACTGGACGGTCTCGGCGGTCGCCGTCCGGCTCAGCTGTCCGGTGGCCAGCGGCAACGGGTCGCCCTGGCCCGGGCGCTGGCGGTGGAGCCCCGGGTCCTGTTGCTGGACGAGCCCTTCGGGGCCCTGGACGCCACGGTGCGAAAGTCCCTGCGGCGGGAGCTGCGGCGCATTCATGCGGCCACCGGCGTGACGACCCTTTTCGTGACCCATGACCAGGATGAGGCGCTGGAGCTGGCGGACCGCGTGGCGGTCCTCAACAAGGGGCGGATCGAACAGGTCGGCACGCCGTCCGAGGTCTATGTCGCGCCCGCTTCAGCCTTCGTGGCCGGCTTCGTGGGTGAGGCCAACCGGTTCGAGGGCGCGGTGGCCGATGGCCTGTTCCGCTCTGGTTCCATCCGCCTTCCGGCTGCCGGGATCGAGGGGCGCGCCGTGGCCTTCGTCCGGCCGCACACGGTGCGGCTGGCCCCGGAGCCCGGCGCGGCGGGCAGCCTCGCGGCCACCCTGGGCCGCCAGGTCGCCAACGGTCCGCTGACCCGCTGCGAAGCCCGGCTGGCGGACGGTCGGGATGTGGAGTTCGTCCTCAGCCATGCGACCGCGGAGGGCCTTCCCCCGGCGGGGAATGCGATCTGGCTGACCTTCGACCATGGCCACGTTTTCGCCGTGCCCTGACGGTCTAGTGCAGGCGAGTTCGGGTGACATCCCGGCGCATGCTCGCTAAACGGTCATGCACCATGGGCGAGGCATGATATCGGCGAGGGAATGAAGCGGCGGATACGGCGAGGACGGACCGGTGAGGGGATGGCGTTCGCCGTCATGCTGCTCGCTGTCGTCCCCGCAGCGACGCCCTCCCGGGCCGCGGACCATCCGGAAAAGAAGGCCCTGGTGCAGGGCATCGAGAACCGCACCCTCCGCGAAGAGCTGGAACGGGCCATCGGCGAGAGCCTCAACCCCGCCCAGTCCCGGATCGAGGCCCGCCGCCGGGCCCGGGATGCCCAGGATTCGGCGGAGCTGCTGCTCCGTTCCGAAGGCTTCTACGACTATGCCATAGAGACCGACATCACCGAGGGGGATCATCCCCAGGGCATTGTCCGGATCACCCTGGGACCCCGGACGCACTTCGGTCCCATCAACATCCAGTGGCAGAAGGCCCCGCCGGACGAGGACACGATCAAGGCGGCCTTCGATGCCATTGATATCCGCACCGGCAGCTCAGCCCGGGCGGAGGACGTGGTCGAGGCCCAGGCCCGGATCGTGTCGATCCTGCAGGCGCGGGGCTATGCCGACGCGCGGGCGGAGGCACCGGACGTAGTGGTTGATCATGCCGACACCAGCATGAGCCCGACCTTCAATGTCGAGGCCGACCAGCTCGTCCATGTCGGCGGGCTGACCTTCAGCAATCCGAAGCAGCGGACCGATCCGGCCTTCATCCGCAAGCTCGCGCCCTGGAAGCCGGGAGAGGTCTACCACCCGAGCGCCATTGCCGAGCTGGAACATCGCCTGCTGGATACCGGCGTCTATGACAGCGTCACGGTGGCGCTGGCCCCGCGAACGGACACGACCCCCGGAGTCCCGGTCCCCTCGGCCGACGCCCTTCGGCCGGTGGTGGTGAACCTGTCGGAACGGTCCAAGCACGCCCTGGACTTCACCGCCGGTTATTCCACCAGCGAAGGTACGGATTTCGACGTGCGCTGGTCGGACTTCAACCGGTTCCGCCGGGCGGACACCCTGACCTACGAAGCCAGGCTCGCGACCATCGACAGCCGCGCCGGCGTGGAATGGTCTGCCCCGCACTTCCTGGCACCCGGCGAGACGCTGAAGCTGGCGGGGGACTGGTTCCGCACCGTGGCCCCCGCCTACACCGAACAGGGTGCCGTGGTCAGCGCCGACCTCACCCGCCGGTTCCGGACCACCAGCTATGTCACCGAGGGGGCATCGGTGACCAGCTCCCAGGTGATCGACAAGGAGACCGGAAAGATCCGCATCGTCACCGTGCGCCTGGTCGGAGCGTTCGCGCTGGACCATTCCGACAATCCGCTGGACCCGCGACAGGGCTGGAAGCTGGAAGCCCACGTCACCCCGACGGACATCCAGGGGGACGAGCAGCAGGTCTATCTCAAGAGCCAGCTTCAGGTGACCGGATATGTGCCCCTGGATCGCCAGCGGGAGTGGGTGGTGGCCGGTCGTCTGCATGTGGGATCGATCATCGGCGGGACCATTCCCGGGGTCCCGGCTCCGGACCGCTTCTTCGCCGGCGGCGGCGGGTCGGTGCGCGGCTATTCCTATCAGGACATCGGCCCGCACTACGCGGACAACACCCCTATCGGCGGCCTGTCCCTGACCGAGACGTCGCTGGAGCTTCGACGGCGATTCGGCACAAGCCCGTGGGGGGCCGTGCTGTTCTTCGACGCCGGATCGGTGGCCGAGACGGTCAATCCGGATTTCCGTCACGTGGATACAGCGGTGGGCATCGGTTTCCGCTATCATCTCAACTTCGCGCCGATCCGGGCCGACCTGGCGTTCCCCCTGCAGAAGGCGTCCAACAGTGGTCAGCAGCCGTTTCAGATCTATCTGAGCATCGGCCAGAGCTTCTGACGGACAAATCCCTTGCAGCCAGAGCCCCCCGCACCCCCTCCCGAACCGCCGATCGATCCCGGCCTGACTGTCGCCCAGGCGGCACCGGAGGATCGCGACGAGTTCATCCTGCCGGGGGACGACAGCTGGATCTCGCTGGTCTTCAAGGGGCTGGCGCTGGTTCTCGTGGGGCTGGTGGTGCTCATCGCCGGTGCACGGATCGCGGTGCTGACCGACCCCGGCCGGGCGTTCGTCATCGGTCTGGTAGAGGGCCTGCCCCTGGGGCCCATCGGTCGCCTGCACGTGGATGGCCTGAGGGGGGACGTCTTCGGACGGTTCTCGCTGGCGCGCCTGCAGGTGATCGACAAGCGCGGCGTCTGGCTGGACGGGCGGGACCTGTCCATGACCTGGGCGCCGGAGGAACTGGTCGCCCGGCGCCTGCGCATTCACGACCTGGAGGCGACCCATCTGGCCGTGCTGCGCCAGCCGGTGCTGACGGCCAGCCACGGCGGCGGTTCGACGACCCTGCCGGTCTCCATCATCATCGACCGGGCGCGGATCGAGCTGGAGACCCGGCCCGAAGCCACGGTGGCACCCGGTCTCTGGGACATCAACGGGCGTCTGCACGTCCGCAGATCCGCCGGTTTTGACGGTCTCGTCCAAGCCACCAGCCGCCTGCACAAGGGCGATGGGCTCGCCGCCAGCTTCCGGGTCGGGGACCCGGACCGGCTGGAGCTGAAGGCCGAGGCGGTGGAATCGGCCGGGGGTGCCCTTGCCGGTGCCGTCGGACTGCCGGTCACCCGACCGTTCAGTGTCCGGGCCGATCTCAGCGGCGCCAGCTCGGCGGCCAAGCTGCGGATCCTGACCCGATCGGGAACGGAAACGCCACTGGTGGTGGAGGCCAGCTGGGGCAAGGACGGCGCGACCATCGACGCCCGGGCCCGACTGGCGGACTCGACCCGGACCGAGATGTTCGCCAAGCGGATCGGCCCCGCCGCGCACCTGGTCATCTCCGCCCGGCGGATCCTGGGGGACCGCTACCGGGCCGATGCCCGGCTGGTGGGGGATTTCGCCACGCTCGAGGCCCACGGCCCGGTGAACATGAAGACCCGCCGGGCAGAGGGCATGGACCTGTCCGTCGCCGTGGACGAGCTGACCAAGTGGTGGGTTCCCGTGCCGCACATCGGCCCGACCCGGACCCGGGGCGTGCTGACCGGGGACCTGGACAGCTTTGTCTACAAGGGCGACGGCGTTTCGGAGAAGATCGAGCAGAGCGGCTATACCCTGGCCCGCATGGCCGGACCGCTGAGCTTCAGCCATGACAAGGGCGAGTTTCGGTTGGTCTCGGACCTGAAGGGGTCCGGCGGGGGCGGCGACGGGCTGCTCTGGACCCTGCTCGGGGCATCGCCCGTGGTGCATCTGGATGGCGGACGGATCCGCGACGGGCGCTATCTGTTCCACACCATGAAGGTCGCCGGATCCCACGCCCACCTGGAGGGACAGGGAGGCTGGGGCCTGTTCGGCGGGCTGGAGTTCAAGGGCCAGGCCGTGATCGAGGGCATCGGTCTCGGTCGTGCCGGCAAGGGGACCCTGACGGGAACCTGGGTCGCCAACGAGCCGAAGGGAAGCGAGGACTGGTCGCTGAAGGCCGAGGCCCGCGGCCACGAGCTGGTGACCGGTGCGGCGGAGTTCGACCGTCTGGTCGGTCAGGCCCCGGTGGTGACGACGACCGCCCAATGGACCCCCCGGGGGCTGGAGGTGGCGCACGCCACCCTGAAAGGTCAGGCCATCAATGCCGACCTTCGCGGCCTGCTCGACCATGAAGGCGTGCTGACCATGGACGTGGACTGGGCCGCGTCGGGCCCGTTCGGGGTCGGCGGGGTGGAGATTGCCGGGGCAGCGCACGGGGCAGGCAAGGTGTCGGGCAGCGTCATCACCCCCCGGGCCGACCTGACGGCCGACCTGACCTCCATCGATGCCGGCCGTCTGCTGGTCAAGCCCGCCAAGCTGCTGCTGACCTTCATCAAGGCCGATCACGAGGTGGATGGTGCGGTGGCCGTGGAAGGGCCCAGCAACTTCGGTCCGGCCAGCGCCAAGGCGGCCTTCCGTTTCACCGAAAGCGGGTTCGAGATGCACGACATCGCCGCTGACGCCGGCGGGCTGAAGGTGTCGGGGGCCCTGACCCTGAAGGACGGGCTGGCCACCTCAGCGGACCTGCAGGTGGCGGCCACCACCGGGGCTTTCCTGACCAGCGGCCGGGTGACCGGTGCTGTGCGACTGACCGGTCAGGGGGACCAGGCTACCGCCGTCGTGGCGCTGGACGGTGTCAATGTCCAGCTCCCCGGTATGGCGGGCGTTGTGCGCAAGGTGAAGCTGAACGCCAGGGGACCGCTGGAGCGGCTGCCCTTCGACGTTCTGGCGGACTCCAACGATCCCGTCTCGTGGAAGTTCCAGGGCAGCGGCCTGTTCACCCATCCCAGCCGGCCGGAAATCACCGTGAGCGGGTCTGGTCGGGTCCGGCGGGCGGACTTCCGGCTGCTGGAGCCCGCGACCATTCGCTGGGGGGAGACCGATCACGCCCTCAGGGTCCATGCGTCCATGTCCGGCGGGGAGGTGGAGATCGACGGCGAGGCCGTGGGGGATCGGCTCGACGGTCACGCCCGCCTCAGCCGTGTCAACCTCCAGGGCCTGACGGACGACTATGTCGGCCTGATCAGCGGCACGGCCTCGGCCAGCGGCACCGGTCCGCACCTGACGGGGCGGCTGGACGCGCAGCTCGAGAACGCCCGCAGTCGGGACGCCCCGGTCGACCAGGCCCTGGCGGCGACCCTGGCGGTCAGTCTGGCGGACACCCGCATGCATGTGAGCGCCAATGCCAGCAACGGCAATGGCCTGAAGGCCGACGTCAATCTCGACCTGCCCTCGGAGGCCGCGGCCTATCCGTTCCGCATCGCCCTCGACCGGACCAAGCCCGTGGCCGGAAACTTCAATGCCGATGGGGAATTGCGGCCGCTCTGGGACCTGCTGGCCGGGGGCGACCGGTCGCTGGCGGGCAAGATCACCGCCCACGGCGCCCTGTCCGGGCCGCTGGATCATCTGCGGGCCACGGGGGATGCGGCCCTGACTGCGGGCCAGTTCCGCGACGCCGCCACCGGCCTGACCCTCAAGGACCTGACGGTCGGGGCCAACTTCAACTCCGACGAAGTGGTGGTGCGCCAGTTCAGCGGGTCGGACGGTCGCGGGGGAAGCCTGTCCGGCGACGGCCGGGTCAGCCTGTCGGCGGACGGCGCCTCGACCCTCAAGCTGACCCTGTCCCGCTTCCGCCTGATCGACAACGAGGTGGGCCGGGCCCAGGCCTCCGGCGTGGTCACCGTGACCCGCGACTCCGGCGGTCACGCCAAGCTGGCCGGGGCCCTGACCGTGGACCGGGCCGACATCGCCGCCAATCCGCCGACGCCTACCGGCGTGGTGCCCCTGGTCGTCCGGGAGATTCATGTGGCACCGCGGGAAGGGGAGGACGTCCAGCAGCCCCGGGCCAGTCCCCTGCAGGTGGCCTTCGACGTGACCATCCGCGCGCCCCGGGGCATCTTCGTGCGGGGCAAGGGACTGGACGTGGAGCTGTCGCTGGACAGTCACGTCAGCGGTGACAGCCTGAAGCCCGACCTGACCGGAGTGGCCCGGGTGATCCGCGGCAGCTACGACTTCTCCGGCAAGCGGTTCGACTTTGACGAGCTGGGCACGGTGCGCCTCGGCCCGACGCCGGAAACCATCCGCCTGGCCCTGACCGCCCAGCGGCAGGACACCAGTCTGACGGCGCAGATCCAGGTTCGCGGTACCGCGGCAAAGCCGGAGATCACCCTGACCTCCACCCCGGTGCTGCCCCAGGACGAGATCCTGTCCCGGGTGCTGTTCGGGGTGGCGGCCTCGCAGCTGTCGGGCTTCGAAGCCGCGCAGCTCGCGTCGGCCCTGACCTCGCTGGCCACAGGCGGAGGCTTTGACGTGATCGGGGGGCTGCGCCAGTTCGCGCGACTGGACCGGTTGTCCGTCGGCGTCGACCAGACCACGGTGAACGTCCCCGGCGTCAAGCAGGCGACCACCATCTCCGGCGGCAAGTATCTGACCGACAACGTCTATCTCGAGCTGACCGGAGGTGGGCGGACCGGCCCCTCGGCACAGGTCGAAGTGCGGCTGCAGCGGAACCTGTCGGTCATCTCGCAGGTGGGGTCGCAGGGGGATGCGCGCCTGTCTGTCCGCTTCCGCCAGAACTACTGACCGGGCGGAGCGCCGCCGGGCACCGGGTCAGTGGGTGACGTGCGGCCGCAGCCGGTAGTGCCCGCCCTCGAAGCCCGCGAACATCACCGCCGCCTGCGGGTGCGAGACCGGCTCGCCGGTGGTGTCGATCAGGAGGTTCTGCTCGGACACGTAGGCCACGTAGCTGCCCTGCTCGTTCTCGGCCAGAAGATGGTAGAACGGCTGGTCCTTCCGGGGGCGGATCTCCTCGGGGATCGACAACCACCACTCCTCCGTGTTGGCGAACTGGGGGTCCACGTCGAAGATCACGCCGCGGAACGAGAAGTGTCGATGCCGCACGACCTGACCGATCTGGAATTTGGCGTAAATCGTGTTCATGCCGCTTAAGCTAAGGGCTGCCGTATGACCGTTCAATGAACAGCCCCGCCAAGTTCCGTTCAGCCATGCACCGGGACCCGTCGTCTCCGGATCAATCCCGGACGCGGCCGGTGGAGGCGCCTTTGGGCGCAACCGACTGTAATTTCATCAGAACCATTTGTAACTAGAGCGGTTTTGCCGGATGGCCGGTTCCCCCAGTTCGGAAAATGTTCTAGTCTTGTCGATGAAGCAGGACCGACCTTCCGCATGCGGTGCGATGGGTCGATGTTCCTGGAGGAATGCCGCCGATGCCGCAGGCGCAACAGACTGGCCGGGAAGGCCCCGACGCCGCGACTCCGCCCGCCGTCGCGCGTGACCCGTCGCTGTTCGCTGCCATCGATCTGGGCACGAACAATTGCCGACTGCTGATTGCGGCTCCAGCGGGGCGCGGTTTCCGGGTGGTGGAGAGCTTTTCCCGCATCGTCCGGCTGGGTGACGGCCTGACCCGGACCGGGCGGCTGGACGACGAGGCCATGAACCGGGCCGTGGCCGCCCTCCGCATCTGTGCCGACAAGGTGCGCCGCCGCCGGCCCCTGAGGATCCGTGCCGTGGCGACCCAGGCCTGCCGCTCTGCCAGCAACGGGGAGGCCTTCGTCGAACGGGTCGCCGCCGAGACCGGGCTGCGGCTCGCGATCATCTCTCCCAAGGAGGAGGCCCAGCTGTCCGTGGCCGGCTGCCTGACCCTGCTGGACCGCACCCAGACGGCGGCCCTGGTGGTCGATGTGGGCGGCGGTTCGACGGAGCTGTCCTGGGTGGACCTCACCGATCCACGGATGGAGCAGGCGCACCGGCTGCAGCCGTCCCGCCTGCCGATCCGGGCCTGGATATCGATCCCCCTCGGCGTCGTCTCCCTGGCGGAGCGGTTTCCGGAAGGCGCGGCGGGCGATCGCGCCTGGTATCGGTCCATGGTGGACCACATCAAGGGGGCCATCGGCGAGGTCGAGGGGGCGGCCGCGCTGCGTCCGGCCTTTGACGCCGGCAATGCCCATCTGATCGGCACATCCGGGGCCATCACCTCCCTGGCCGGCCTGCACCTCGATCTGGAACGGTATGACCGCAATCGCGTGGACGGCCTGTGGCTGACCCGCGGGGACTGCGAGGCGGCGGCGGAACGGCTGCTGGTGCAGGATGCCGCGACTCGGGCGTCGCAGCCCTGCATCGGGCCCGACCGCGCCGATCTGGTCCTGGCGGGTGCCGCCATCCTGCAGGCGGTCCAGGAACTCTGGCCCTGCGAGCGGGTCCGGGTCGCCGACCGGGGCCTGCGGGAGGGCCTGCTGCTCGCCCTGATGCAGGAGCGCCCGTCCCGCCGTCGTCGCCGTCGGCCCCGCGGTGCCGGCCCTGCGGTGGAAGCGGCCCGGGCGTGACCCCATCATGACAACCAAGCCTCCCAAACCCCCGGCACCGCCGGAATCCCCGCGCAAGCGCATGGTCAAGGCCCCGACCCGGGGTGATGCCGCCGGCCGCAACATCGGCGCGCGGCTGAAGACCGCCGACGCCCGCTCCATGTCCAGCCAGCTCTGGCTGAACCGGCAGATCAACGACCCCTTCGTTAAGGCGGCCCGGGCCAAGGGCTACCGCTCCCGCGCGGCCTTCAAGCTGGCGGAGATCGACGACCGCTTCCACGTGATCCGCCGGGGCTGTCGGGTCATCGACCTGGGCTGCGCGCCCGGCGGCTGGGTGCAGGTGGCCCTCGAGCGCGGGGCGGGAACGGTGGTCGGCATCGACCTTCTGCCCGTGGACCCGCTGCCGCCGGCCATCCTCATCGAGGGCGACTTCACCGCCGACGAGGCCCCGGCCCAGTTGCTGGCGGCGCTCGGCGGGCCTCCGGACCTGTTGCTGTCGGACATGGCGCCCAACACCATCGGCCATCCCCAGACCGACCACCTGCGCATCGTCGGCCTGGTGGAGCTGGCGGCGGCCTTTGCAGTGGACATCCTGCCCATCGGCGGGGCCTTCGTCACCAAGGCCTTCCAGGGCGGTGAGACAGCGGACCTCCTGAAGCTGCTCAAGGCCAATTTCACGGACGTGAAGCACTTCAAGCCCAAGTCCAGCCGTGCGGAAAGCTCGGAGCTCTATCTGGTGGCGCTGGGGCGGCGATAGGGGCGCAGGTTCGACGACGGGGCGCCTTCCGGGGCGGGACGGCAGCCCGTCGCGTCAGACCGGCTTGCGCATCCGCAACCCCTCGCCGAACTGGGTCCTTTCCACCCCGAAGGCGACAAATGCGCAGGCCACGTAGAAGCCCTCCGCATTGCGGTTGCCCAGGACGTTCAGCCAGGGGGATCCGAGCAGCCGGGCCCGGCGCTCTGCCTCGGCCACCAGCACGCGTCCGACGCCCCGGCCCCAGTGGTCGGGATGCACGAACAGGCCGTCCAGTTCGGCCTCGCCGTCCGCCCGGGGCAGCAGGACTCCGAAGCCCACGGGCAGGCCATCCCGCTCCGCCACATAGACGAAGCCGCCGGCGAACTGCTCCGGAGGGATGTCCCCGGCCTCCGGGTGTGCGAGCAGGGCCGCCCGATCGCTCTCCCACATGAGGGAGGCCGTCATCTGCAGCTCCTCGAGGGCGAACTTCTCGTCCAGGCGGGCCGGCCGGATCCGCAGGCCGCCATCCACGGGTCAGCCCACCTGGCCGCGGTGGCGCAGCTTGGCGTCGGCCAGGGCGCAGGCCAGCATGGCTTCCGCCACCGGCACGGCGCGGATGCCGACGCAGGGGTCATGGCGACCGGTGGTGCGCACATCCACCTCCTCGCCCGCGGTATTGACCGAGCGGCGGGGGGTGAGGATCGAGCTGGTGGGCTTCAGGGCCATCCGGGCCACGAGGGTCTGGCCGGTGGAGATGCCGCCCAGGATGCCGCCGGCATGGTTCGACAGGAAGTCGATCCGGCCGTTGCCAGCGATACGCATCTCGTCGGCATTGTCCTCGCCGCTGAGGGCGGCCGCGGCAAAGCCCTCGCCGATCTCCACGCCCTTCACGGCATTGATGCTCATCAGGCCCGCGCAGATCTCCGCGTCCAGCTTGCCGTAGACCGGCGCGCCCCAGCCGGCGGGGACCCCCTCGGCGACCACTTCGACAATGGCGCCGACGGAGGAGCCCGCCTTGCGCACCCGGTCGAGATCAGCCTCCCACAGGCCGGCCGTCTCCCGGTCCGGACACCAGAAGGGGTTCTCGTCGATGGCAGCGAGGTCGAAGCGGCTGCGGTCAATGGCCCGGGCCCCGATCTGGGTCAGGTAGCCGCGGATCACGATCTCCTCGCCCAGCACCTTGCGGGCCACGGCCCCCGCGGCCACCCGCGCCGCTGTTTCCCGGGCCGAGGAGCGGCCGCCGCCGCGATAGTCCCGCAGGCCGTACTTGGCCTGATAGGCCACGTCCGCATGGCCCGGACGAAAGGCCTGGGCGATGGCACCATAGTCCTTGGAGCGCTGGTCCACATTCTCGATCATCAGCGAGATCGGCGTTCCTGTGGTCACCTGACCGCCGAACCGGGTGCGGATGTCGTCATCCTCGAACACGCCGGAGAGGATGCGCACGGCATCCGGCTCCTGCCGCTGGGTGACGAAGCGGCTGCCGCCGGGCTTGCGCCGGTCAAGCCAGGTCTGGATGTCCGCCTCTGTCAGGCGCAGGCCGGGGGGGCAGCCGTCCACGACGCAGCCGAGCGCCGGGCCGTGGCTTTCGCCCCAGGTGGTCACGCGGAAAAGATGGCCGAAGGTGTTGTGTGACATGTCCGGCTTGTAGCGGACGAGGCGGGGGGAGCGCAAACGGCTGGACGCGGAGCCTCGCCATCCCCAGATGATGGTCTGAAGATCTGTATGCCCGGAGCCCTGCATGACCCCCACCGACCCCGAGACCGCTGAGCTGGAGGCCAGCCGCGCCACGGACCGGGAGCTGTTCCCCCTGGACGACCCCTTCGACCTGTTCGCCCACTGGCTGAAGGACGCCGAAGCGAAGGAAATCAACGACCCCAACGGCGTGGCCCTGGCCACCGTCGATCCGGACGGGCTTCCGGACGTGCGCATGGTGCTGCTCAAGGGCTTCGACCCTGACGGTTTCGTCTTCTACACCAACACCCACAGCGCCAAGGGCCAGCAGCTGCTGAGCGGGGGCAAGGCGGCACTTCTGTTCCACTGGAAGTCCCTGCGCCGCCAGGTGCGCATCCGCGGCCCCGTGGCACCGGTCAGCGACGCGGAATCGGACGCCTATTTCGCCACCCGCCCGCGGCAGTCGCAGATCGGGGCCTGGGCCTCGGATCAGAGCCAGGAAGTGGCGGGCCGCTTTGCCCTGGAGAAGAAGGTGGCCGAATACGCCCTGAAGTTCGGCGTGGGTCCCGTGCCCCGCCCGCCCCACTGGCAGGGGTTCCGGGTGACCCCGGTGCAGATCGAGTTCTGGCGGGACGGGGCCTTCCGCCTGCACGACCGGATGCAGTACCGCCGGGACGGGGCGGGCTGGACCAGGCGGCGGCTGAATCCGTGACGAAACGCCCGGCTCAGTCCGCCAAAGCTTCCTCGACCTGGCCGAGGCGTTCCTTGCCGAAGAACATCTCGTCGCCCACGAAGAAGGTGGGAATACCGAAGGCCCCGCGGTCCACGGCGGCCTCGGTGTGGGCGGTCAGTTCGTCCTTCACCGGCTGGCTCTGGGACAGCTCGAGGATCGCCGTGGAGTCGAGCCCGCCGTCTCCCAGCACCCGCGCGATCACCATCGGGTCGCCCATGTTCTCCCCGTCCTCCCACATGGCCTTCAGGACCACGGCCACATAGGCGTCGGCCACGCCCAGGCGCTGCGCCGCCACCAGGCCGCGCATGATGTGGATGGTGTTGATGGGGAAGTGCGGGTTCATGCGGAACCTTGTCAGGGCATGACGCTGGATGAAGCGCTGCATCTCCAGCTGCTCGTAGGCCAGCTTGCCCTTGATCCCGCCAAAGGCCGTGAACGGGGCCTGGTTGCCGGTCAGCTTGAAGATCCCGCCCAGCAGGCAGGGGATGCGGTTCACGGTGGCACCGGTCCGGGCGGCGATGTCAGCCAGCGGGCCCTCCGCCAGATAGGCGTTGGGGCTGGCGAAGTCGAAGATGAAGTCGACAGTCTTGCGATCAGGGGTCTTGCTCACCAGGGCTCGCTCCAGGGTCTGAGGTCCAGTTCATGGGTCCAAGCCGAGCGCTTCTGGCGGTGCAGCCACAGATAGGTCTCGGCTATGTCGTCGGGATTGAGCAGGGCATCCCGGGCCCGCCGGGCGTCGGCATCGGGCAGCATCTCGCGGATGAAGGTGGAATCGATCGGCCCGTCGATCACCACGTGGGCCACATGGATGCCCTTGGGCCCCAGCTCCCGCGCCATGGACTGGGCAAGGGCGCGCAGGGCGTGCTTGGCCCCGGCAAAGGCGGAGAAGCCGTCCCGACCGCGGACGCTGGCGGTGGCGCCGGTGAAGAGGATGGTGCCCCGGCCCCGGGCGACCATGGGTCCGGACACCTCCCGCCCCATCAGGAACCCGCCATAGGCCGCCATTTCCCAGACCTTGCGATAGACCTGGGAGGTGGTGTCGCCCACGTCGAAGCGCACATTGGCCCCGATGTTGAACACCGCCACCTCGATGGGGGCCACGTCCCGCTCGATCTCCGCCACCAGGGCGACGGTGGCCTCTTCCTCCCGGGCGTCCACGCCGAAGGCCCGGGCCTCGCCCCCCTCGGCGCGGATGCGCGCGCACAGGGCCTCGAGCTTGTCCAGGTGGCGGGGTCGGCGGGTGACGCAGGCCACATGACCGTCGGCGGCAAAGCGGCGGGCAATGGCACCTCCGAGGTCATCTCCCGCACCCACCACAAGGCAGGCTGTCCTGTCCGACATGATCTCGCTCCATCGACGTCTTCCGGCGATCACATGATGGGTGACATATGAACCTCGGGCAATGGAATTGTGCACCGGTCCGCGGCCGGCGGCATGGCCTTTTTCAACGGAATGGCTAGGACAGGTCGGGAACGGGCGGAACCGGGGGACGGAACGGATGCAGGGCGACGATCTCGACCAGTGGCTCGCCGCCGGGGCGGGGGAGGCCTCTCCCTGCGACCGGCGGATCGAGACGCCGATCTCCAAGGTCTATCTCTATCCCGACCGCGCCCTGAAGCGGAAGAAGCCCGTGGATTTCGGGTTTCTGGACTTCACCACCCTGGCCAAGCGCCTGTGGGCCGGACAGCAGGAGCTGCGCCTGAACCGCATCACAGCGCCCGACGTCTATCGCGCGCTGCACGCCGTGGTCCCGGGACCGTTCGGCTTCAGACTGGGCCCCGCCGATGCTCCGGACGCCGTGGACTATGTGCTGGAGATGCGCCGTTTCGACGAGACGGCGGTGCTGAGCGAGTGTCCCGATCGGGTGGATGGCGACCTCGCCGAGGCCATTGGCCGGGAGATCGCCCGGGTGCATGGGGCGGCGGCCCCGGGCAAGGCCGGCGGCGGGGCGGACGGCCTCGACTATGTGCTGAAGTCCAATGCGTCCCACCTCCGCCAGCTGGCCCCCGTGCTGGGCGAGGCGGCTGTGGAGCGGGTGATCGCGACCACGGAGGCGGCCTTTGCGGGACAGCGGACCCGCCTCGACCGGCGGCTGGCCCGGGGCCTGGTCCGGGAGTGCCACGGGGACCTGCACCTGGGCAACATCCTGCTGGAGGACGGCCGGGCGGTCCTGTTCGACCGGATCGAGTTCAATGTCCGGCTGATCGAGATCGACGTGCTCTATGACCTGGCCTTCACCCTGATGGACCTGGTGTTCCGCGGGCGGCCGGGTCCGGCCAACCGGGCGCTGAATGGCTGGCTGGACGCGGCTGCCCGGACCTTGCCGGTGGATGAGCTCTACGATGGTCTGGCGGCGCTGCCCCTGTTCCTGTCCGTGCGGGCGGCGGTGCGTTGCCATGTGTGCGGCCACAACGGACAGCCCGATGCGGCCCGGGCCTATCTGGCGGCGGCGGAGGCGCATCTCTGCACAGTACCGCCCCGGTTGATCGCCATCGGCGGCCTGTCGGGCAGTGGCAAGTCCACCCTGGCCCGGGCCCTGGCCCCCGGTCTCGGCGCGCCCCCCGGCGCGGTGGTGCTGCGCTCGGACGAGGTGCGCAAGCGACTGTTTTGCCGCGCGCCCACAGAGCCCCTGCCGCCGGAGGCCTATGCCCCGGAGGCCGACTCCCGCCTCCATGCGGCCCTGTTCGACGGCGCGGCCCGGCTGCTGGCAGCGGGAACGAGCGTGATCCTCGATGCGACCTTCCGCGACCCGACCCGCCGGGCGGAGGCGCTGGACCTGCATCCCGACGCCGTGGGTGTCTGGCTGGACGCGTCGGACACGGTGCTGCGGGCCCGGGTGGCGGCCCGGCGCAACGATGCCTCCGATGCGGACCTGGCGGTGCTGGAGCGGCAACTGGCCCACCGGCCGACGGTCACGGACTGGCGGCAGGTCGATGCCGCCGCCCCCCTCGACGCCCAGTGCGCCGCGGTTCTGGCGGACTGATGCGGTCCCGGCGGCTGTCGGGTCTTGGCAGGGCGCGCGGGGCCTGCAACATGTGCAGGACAAGAACGTCACAATTCGGGGGAAGACGATGCTGGGCTTGATGCAGGACTGGCCGATGACGGTGGATCGCATCCTGGACCATGCGGACCGCTGGCATGGGGACCGGGAGGTGATCTCGCGCTCGGTGGAAGGGCCGATCGTGCGCACCACCTGGAGCCGGATCCACAGCCGCGCACGGCAGGTCACCCACGCCCTGAAGGAGCTGGGCATCCAGCCCGGCGACCGGGTGGCGACTCTGGGCTGGAACACCGCCCGGCACATCGAGACCTGGTACGGCGTCATGGGCATGGGGGCGGTCTGCCACACCCTGAACCCCCGGCTGCACCCGGACCAGATCATGTGGATCGCCAGCCATGCGGGCGACCGGATCCTGTTCACCGACCTGACCTTCCTGCCCATGCTGCTGGAACATCTGCACAAGGCCCCCTGCATCGAGCGGGTGGTGATCCTCTCCGACGAGGCGCATCGGCCGGACGGGGCCGGCGCGGAGATGTTCATGTACGAGGACCTGATCGCCGGGCGTCCCACGGACGCGGCCTGGGGGGGCTTCGACGAGAACACCGCCTGCGGTCTCTGCTACACCTCCGGTACCACGGGGGACCCCAAGGGGGTGCTCTATTCCCACCGGTCCAACTTCCTGCACACCTTCATGACCCTGCAGACGGACGTGATGGGCCTGTCGCAGCGGGACACCGTACTGGCCGTGGTGCCCATGTTCCACGCCAATGCCTGGGGCCTGACCTTCTCCGCCCCGGCCGTGGGGGCAAGCTTCGTGCTGCCCGGCGCGCGGATGGACGGCCCGGCGATCCACGAGCTGCTGCAGACCGAGCAGGTGACCATGTCGGCGGCGGTGCCCACGGTCTGGCAGATGCTGCTCCAGCACCTGGACGCGTCGGGCGACACCCTGACCCATCTGAAGCGCGTGGTGATCGGCGGCTCGGCAGTGCCCGAGGCCATTGTCCGTGCCTTCCATGACCGCTTCGGCGTGAAGGTGGTGCATGCCTGGGGCATGACGGAGACCTCGCCCCTCGGGACCCTGGGCACGCCCACGGCCGCGATGGACGGCATGGACTTCGAGACCCAGCTGCCGATCCTGCTGAAGCAGGGCCGACCGCCGCTGGGCATCGACATCAAGCTGGTGAACGACACCGACGAATCCCTGCCCCGGGACGGCGCCACCTTCGGCCGCCTGCTGGTCAAGGGGCCCACCGTGGTCCAGGCCTATTTCCGGGGCGCGGCGGCGGCGGCGGATGCGGAGGGCTATTTCGACACCGGCGACGTGGCCACCATCGATACCCATGGCTTCATGCAGATCACCGACCGGGCCAAGGACGTGATCAAGTCCGGTGGGGAGTGGATCAGCTCCATCGACATCGAGAACATCGCCGCCGGCCATCCCAAGGCGGCGCTCGCGGCGGTCATCGGCGTCTATCACCCCAAGTGGGACGAGCGGCCGCTGCTGCTCGTCAAGCTGAAGGACGGGGTGACCGCCACCCGGCAGGAGTTCCTGGACTTCCTGGCCGGCAAGATCGCCAAGTGGTGGACGCCGGACGACGTGGTGTTCGTGGACGATATCCCCCTGGGGGCCACGGGCAAGATCGACAAGAAGGTGCTGCGCCAGCGCTTCGGCGACTATGTGCTGCCGACGATCCATCCCTACACGGCCAAGGAAGAGGCCGTGGGCGAGCCGGAGTAGCCGGGCCGCCTCGAACCGCGCAGGCCTCTAGACCGCCACCGTCTTCGGCACGAGCTCCGACCCCAGGGGGGTCGAGTGGAAGATGTCCAGCTCGGCCTGGGTCATGTCGACCGGGACCGCCTCGAACAGGGGCGTGGACAGGTAGCGCTCCCCCGTGTCCGGCAGCATGCACAGGATGTTGCTCCCGGGCGGGGCCTTGTGCGCGAGCTTCACCGCCGCGGCGAAGGTGCCGCCCGACGATATGCCGACGAAGATCCCTTCCTTCTGGGCCAGGGCCTGGCTGGCGGCGATGGACTCCGGACCCGACACGGGGATGATCTCGTGGATGAAGTCCATGTCCACGGCCTGTTCCGTCACCAGGGGAATGAAGTCCGGCGTCCAGCCCTGCAGCGGATGCGGTGCCCAGGCCGGGTGCCCGGCGGCGGGGGAGCCATCGGGGTGGCGGGCCTGGGGCAGGTGGCTGGCCAGGAGCTGGGCCGTCTCCGGCTCGGTGACGATGATCTTCGTGTCCGGCCGCTCCCGCGCCAGCACCCGGCCCACCCCCTGCAGGGTGCCGCCGGTGCCATAGCCCGTGACCCAGTAGTCCAGCGGGATGTCGCGGAAGTCCTCGAGGATCTCCACCGCCGTCGTGGCCTCGTGGATGTCGGGATTGGCCGGGTTCTCGAACTGGCGGGCAAAGAACCATCCGTGTTCCGCGGCCAGTTCCCGGGTCTTCTCCACCATGCCCGTGGCACGGAGCGCGGCGGGGGTCAGTACGACCTTCGCCCCCAGGAAGCGCATCAGCTTGCGCCGTTCGACACTGAAGGTCTCCGGCATGGTGACCACCAGCGGGTAGCCTCGCTGCGCACAGACCATGGCGAGGCCGATGCCGGTATTGCCGCTGGATGCTTCGATCACCGTCTGGCCCGGCTTCAGCTCACCGGACTTTTCCGCCGCGGAGATGATGCCCATGGCCAGCCGGTCCTTGATGGAGCCCAGCGGGTTGAAGGCCTCGATCTTGACGAAGAGATTGACGCCCTCCGGTGCCAGCCGGTTGATGCGCACGACGGGCGTGTGGCCGACGGTTTCGACAATGTGACTGTAACGCGCCATGACAGGGGACCCCTTTTCTGGACGCCAGTGGCGTGGGAGACCCAGCCTGCGACCGATCCGGGTTCAGGTCAACGCGCGTTGCCGCCGGTCAGTCGTCCTGGACTATTCCAGTCGATAGAGGCTGAGCGGACCGGGTTCGTCATCCGAACTCTCCACCGCGCCCGTGCGGGTCAAGTGTTGCAGATGCGCCAGCATGGAGCGGGATGCCGCCGGGTGCAGGCGGCTGTCCACCGCCGCATAGAGCACCGGCACCATCTCGCTGATGCGCTTGGGACCGCTGGCCAGCTGGGCCAGGATCTGCTGCTCCCGGGCCAGACGGTGAGCGCGATAGGCGGCGATGAAGGGCTGGACGTCCTGCACCGGCGGACCGTGGGTCGGCCACAGGGTCCGGGCCCCCAGGGCCTCCACCTTGTCGAGGCTGGCATAGTAGGCGCCCATGTCTCCGTCCGGCGGGCTGACCACGGTGGTGGACCAGCCCATGACATGGTCGCCGCTGAACAGGGCCCGCTCCTCTGCCAGGATGTAGCAGACGTGGTTCGAGGCGTGGCCCGGGGTGGCCACAGCCGTGATCGTCCAGTCCGGACCGGTGATCACCTGGCCGTCCTCCACCTCCACGTCCGGACGGAAGTCGCTCTCGTTGTCCTCCTCCGCCGAGCCGGTGGCGGGATCGGCCCGGCCGAAGATCACCGCGCCGGTCCGTGCCGCCAGCGGGCGGGCGAGGGGGGAGTGGTCGATATGGGTGTGGGTGATCAGGATGGCCGTGATCGTCTCACCCGCGCAGGCCTGCAGGATGGCAGCGAGGTGCGCGTCGTCGTCCGGGCCGGGATCAATGACCGCCACCTCGCCGGAGCCGACGATGTAGGTGCCGGTGCCAAGATAGGTGAAGGGGCCCGGATTGTTGGCCACCACCCGACGGATCAGGGGGGAGACCTGATCCGGCACGCCGTAGGCGAAGGTCATCTCCTTGACGAAGGGGATCATGGGGCGGTCGCGCTCCTGTTGCCGGCCCGTGGCGCCGGGGTTGCCTGCCGAGGTTAGACCACCCCGGAGAAGCGCCGTCCATGGCCGTTCAAGCCGCCCTGATTGTCTCGAAACGGCTGCAGATCGTCGCTGCGGTGATCCTGTGTCTCATGCTGGCGCAACTGGTGCGCGCCGTGCTCGAGACCCCGCCGGGGACCGAGGCTGTGAGCGGCGGCGGGGCGGTGGTCCGCGTCCGCGCGCCGATCCGCCTCGCCGGTGCGCCTCAGCCGAACCGGCCGGTGATGTAGTCTGCCGTCCGGGTCGCCCGGGGATTGTCGAACAGCTTGGCGGTCTGGGCGAATTCGATCAGCCGGCCCAGGAACATGAAGGCCGCATGGTCGGAGATGCGGGCCGCCTGCTGCAGGTTGTGCGTGACGATGACGATGGTGTAGTCGGCCTTCAGTTCCACCAGGGTCTCTTCGAGCTTGGCGGTGGAGATCGGGTCGAGCGCCGAGGCCGGCTCGTCCAGCAGGATCACTTCCGGGCGGACGGCAATCGTCCGGGCGACGCACAGGCGCTGCTGCTGACCGCCGGACAGGCCGAGACCGGAGGTGTGAAGCTTGTCCTTCACCTCGTTCCACAGCGCGGAGCGGCGCAGGCTCTCCTCCACCCGCTGGTCGAGGTCGGCCTTGGAGATCTGCTCATAAAGGCGCACGCCGAAGGCCACGTTGTCGTAGATCGACATGGGGAACGGGGTCGGCTGCTGGAACACCATGCCCACCCGGGCGCGCAGAAGGCTGAGGTCCATGCCCCGGTCCAGAACATTCTCGCCGTCGAGGAGCACCTGACCCTCGGCCCGCTGGCCCGGATAGAGGGCGTAGATGCGGTTCAGGGCGCGGAGCAGGGTGGACTTGCCGCAGCCGGACGGCCCGATCAGGCCGGTGATCGACTGGCGCTGGAACGGGATCGACACGTTGTGAAGCGACTGGTTCTTCCCGTAGAAGAAGTTCAGGTTCTTCACGTCGAGCTTGATGGTGTCGGCGGGAATTTCCTCGACAAAGCTCTCGTAGACTTCGGTTTTGGAGTCGCTCATGACCGCTTCTGCTCCTGCGAGAGCACTCTCACAATGATGTTGATGGTAAGAACGGTGGCCGCGATCAGCAGCGCGCCGACCCAGGCCAGGCGCTGCCAGTCGTCATAGGCCGACAGGCCGAACTGGAAGATCACGGCCGGCAGGTTGGAGATCGGCTTGGTCATGTCCAGGTTCATGAACTGGTTGCCCAGTGATGTGAACAGGAGCGGGGCCGTCTCGCCGGAGATCCGGGCGAAGGCCAGAAGGGCTCCCGTGATGATCCCGCCCTGCGACGCGCGCCACAGGATCTTCTGGATCGTCACCCACATGGGAGCTCCCAGCGCCACGCCGCTTTCCCGCAGCTGCTTGGCCTGCAGCTTCAGCACGTCCTCGGTGGTGCGGGTGACAACCGGAGCCGCGATCAGCCCCAGCGCCAGGGCCCCGGCCCAGCCGTTGAAGCCGTGCACCGGCTTCACCGCGATGTAGTAGACGAACAGGCCGATCAGGATGGACGGTGCCGAGAGCAGCACGTCGTTCAGGAACCGCACGATGCTGGCATAGGCACTGGTCCAGCGGTTCAGCCCGGCATATTCGGCGAGGAAGGTCCCCGCCAGAACGCCCACCGTCACCGCGCCGACCATGGCCACGGTGCAGAGCATCACCGAGCCGACGATGGCGTTGGCGAGACCGCCCCGGCTGTCCGGTGCCGGGGTGGACATGGTGAAGATGTCGAGATTGATCCCCGACACGCCCTTCACCACCAAGGAGAACAGGATGGCGAAGAGGGTCATGATGGCGAGCGCCGCGGCCCCGGTGCAGAAGGTCACGAAGACGGCATTGGCGGCCTTGCGGCGGCTGCGTCGATCAAGAAGCGCCATGGGATCCTCCTCAGCCGTGCTTCGGCGCGCCGAGCAGGGCGCGGGCGATCGCCAGGACGGCGAAGGTGATGACGAACAGGACGAAACCCAGCGCAATCAGGGCGGAGGTGTGCATGTCAGAGCTCGCCTCGGCGAACTCGTTGGCAATGGTCGAGGCGATGGTGGACCCCCCGTCAAACAGCCCCTTGGGGAAGGTGTGGCTGTTGCCGATGATGAAGGTGACGGCCATGGTCTCGCCCAGAGCCCGACCGAGACCCAGCATCACCGCGCCGATGGCGCTGCGGCGGACATAGGGCAGGGTCACCGACCAGACCACCTCCATGGTGGTGCAGCCGACGCCATAGGCGCTCTCGCGCACCTTGGCAGGCACGGTCAGGAACAGTTCCCGCAGGGTGGCGGCGATGTAGGGCAGGATCATCACGGCCAGGATGATGGACGCGGCCAGGATGCCGGAGCCATTGGGAATGCCGGAGAAGATCTTCTCCTGCAGGGAGCCGGGGGGTGCCGAGGTGATCAGCGGCATTTCGACGATGTCACGGAACAGGGGCGCGAAGATGAACAGGCCCCACATGCCGTAGACGATGGAGGGGACGCCGGCCAGCAACTCCACCGCGATGCCGATGGGACGGCGCAGCAGCGGGGGGCAGAACTCCACCAGGAAGACCGCCACGCCGAAGGCGACGGGCAGGGCCAGCGCCAGGGACAAGACCGCGGTGATCAGCGTGCCGACGATCGGTCCGGCACCGCCATAGATGTCCTGCACCGGATCCCAGTCGGAGGATGTGAAGAAGGCCAGCTTGAAATGGCTCAGCGCCGGCCAGCCGCCCACGAGAAGGGACCCGACGATCCCCGCCAGGGCGGACAGGAGCAGCGTCGCCGCGAATCCGCAGACGAGCATGAAGACCGGATCGAGGGAGGCCCCGTTCGGACGGGTGCGCTTCACGCCCAGAGACTTGGCAGGCAAGGCTGTCATCAGATCTTCCAGTCAGCAAACGGACGCCGCAGCACAGGCTGCGACGTCCGAGAGGTAGTCTGCAACTCTTACTTCGAAGTATAGACCGGCTTGCCGTTCAGCGAGATGTTGGCAGCCCAGCCGGCGCGGACGGCGGTCACGGCCGACGGCGGCAGCGGGATGTAGTCCAGCTGGCGAGCGGCGGCGTCGCCGTTCTTGAAGGCCCAGTCGAAGAAGGCCAGGACCGCGGCACCATCGGCGTTGGTCTGCTTCTTGTAGACCAGGATGTAGGTCGGCGAGGTCACCGGCCAGGCGTTGCCCGGCTGGTCGAGGAGCGAGGTGGAATAGCCCGGCGCCTTGAACACGGCCTTGGCGGCGGCGGTCTGGAAGGTCTCGAAGTCCGGCTGGATGAACTGGCCGTCGTGGTCCTTGAGCTGGGTGTGCGTCAGCTTGTTGGCGTGAGCGAACACATATTCCACGTAGCCGATGGCACCCGGGGTCTGCTTCACCACGGCGGCAACGCCGTCATTGCCCTTGCCGCCCTGGCCCACCGGCCACTTGACGTCGGTGTTGGCGCCGACCTTGGACTTCCACTCGCCGTTCTTCAGGGCGAGGTAGCTGGTCCACACATAGCTGGTGCCCGAACCGTCCGAGCGGTGCACGACGGTGACCGGCCAGTTGGGGATCTTCAGGCCCGGGTTCAGGGCGACGATCCGCGGGTCCGTCCACTTGGTGATCTTGCCGAGGAAGATGTCCGCCAGAACGTCGGCGTCCAGCTTCATCGTACCCGGCTGCACGCCCGGCAGGTTCACCACGGGCAGGATGCCGCCCATGACCGCCGGAAACTGGAACAGGCCGTTCTTCACCAGGTCTTCGTCGGACATCGGCTTGTCGGTGGCACCGAAGGCCACGGTCTTGGCAAGGATCTGCTTGATCCCGCCGCCGGAGCCGATGGCCTGGTAGTTCAGGCCGATGCCGGTCTGGGCGCGATAGCCCTCCGCCCACTTGGCATAGACCGGGGCGGGGAAGGTGGCGCCCGCGCCGGAAATGTCGCCCGCATGGGCCACGCCCGCGAGCAGGGTCGCGCTCAGCGCAACCGCAACCATCTTGTACATATCAGTCTCCTGTCGGATGGCGACCCCACGATCACCAAGCTCCCGGATGCCATATCCGCTGCCGATAGCAGTTTTGTGACGACCGTCCCGCCGGGGCGTGGCGTGTCAGCCGGAATAGAGCCCGGCGTACCGGTCCCGCAGTTGCGCCTTCTGAACCTTGCCCATCGCATTGCGGGGGAGGGATTCAACCAGCAGGACGCGTTTCGGCCGCTTGAAGGCCGCCAACTGGCTTTCCAGTGCCGCGATTATCCCCTTTTCGGAGAGTCCGGCGGCTGGCGACGCAACCACGACCGCCGTCACGCCCTCGCCGAAATCGGGGTGTTGCAATCCGATCACAGCGCTCTCGATAACGCCGGGAAGGGCGTCGATCGCCTCCTCCACCTCCTTGGGGTAGACGTTGAAGCCGCCGGTGATGATCAGGTCCTTGCCCCGGCCGACAATGGTCACATAACCGTCATGGCCGATCACACCCAGGTCGCCGGTGATGAAGAAGCCGTCGGTGCGGAACTCTGCCGCCGTCTTCTCCGGTTGGCGCCAGTAGCCGCGGAACACATTCTCCCCGCGCACCTCGATCATGCCGATCTCCCCGACGGGCAGGACGGCACCGGTCTCGGGATCGGTCAGTCTCAGCTCGACCCCGGGCAGGGGCGGGCCCACGGTCCCCGCGATTCGCGGACCCTCATAGGGATTGGACGTGTTCATGTTGGTCTCGGTCATGCCGTAGCGCTCCAGCACCCGGTGACCGGTCAGGCCCTCCACCTCCGCATGGGTCTGGGCCAGCAGCGGCGCGGAGCCGGAGATCATCAGCCGCAGATGCCCGGTGGTCTCGCGGTTGAATCGCGGCTCCCGCACCAGCCGGGTGTAGAAGGTCGGGACGCCCATCATCGTCGTCGCCCGGGGCAAGGCGTCCAGGACCGCCCCGGCCTCGAACCGGGGCAGGAAGATCATCGATCCGCCGGCCAGGGCCAGGATGTTGCTGGCCACGAACAGGCCGTGCGTGTGGTAGATCGGCAGGGCGTGCAGCAGGACATCATCCGCCGTGAAGCGCCAGTGGTCCTTCAGCAGCAAGGCGTTGGACAGAAGGTTCCGGTGACTGAGCATGGCCCCCTTCGACCGCCCGGTGGTGCCGGAGGTGTAGAGGATGGCAGCGAGGTCGTCCGGCCCGCGGGACACGGTCTCAAACGCGGCCCTGCGGCCCATCGCCGCGGTCAGCAGACTGCCGGCCTGCCCATCGGTCCCCAGGGTCAGAACCCGGCAGCCGCCCCGCGTCGCGGCAGCCAGGCCTTCGGCTTCCGCCACGCGCGACGGATCCGTGACGAACAGGACCGGGTCGGCGTCACCGAGGAAATAGGCCAGCTCCGCCGCCGTGTAGGCCGTATTGAGGGGCAGGAACACCGCCCCCGTCCGAACCACGGCGAGATACAGGGCCAGGGCCTCCGGGCTCTTCTCCACATTCGATGCCACCCGGTCGCCGGGGCGGACGCCGGCCTCCACCAGCACCTGGGCCATCTGCCCGGTCAGGGTGTAGAGATCCCCGTAGGTCAGACGCCGTCCGTCGTGCGTCTCCAGCCACAGCCGGCCGGGCGCCGTGGCGGTCAGCGCATCGAACAGGACATTGGTCATGCGGCGGCGCAGGCCTCGAAGCCCGCTCGAAGCGCAGCTTCGTCCAGGTTGCGACCGATGAACACCAGCCGGCTGTAGCGGGCCTCGTCCGCCTTCCACGGCCGCTGGAAGTCCCCCTCCAGGATCATGTGGACCGCCTGGAACACCAGCCGCCGGTCGTCGCCGGCCACGTCCATGATCCCCTTGGCCCGAAGGATGTCCGGCCCCTGGGTCTGCAGGATGTCGTTGAGCCAGCGGGTGATCTTCGCCCCGTCGAGGGGGCGCTGCAGGGTGAGGGCGACGCCCTTGATGTCATCGTCGTGGACATGGTCATGATGGACGTGGTCGTGGTCGTGGCCGTGGTGATGGTCATGGCCATCGTCGCAGTGCTCGTCATGCACGTGACCGGGCTCGCCGTGGGCGGGGTTGAGGAAGTCCGGTTCCAGGGTCACGATGCGGTCGAGGTCAAAGCTGCCGCGGCCCAGGATTGCCTCCAGGGGAACGTTCGAGCGCTGCGCCCGGTGGATCGGTGCCAGGGGGTTCAGGCGGCGCAGGCGCGCCTCCACCATGCGCAGGTCGTCCGCGCTCACCAGGTCGGTCTTGTTCAGCACGATCTGGTCGGCAAAGGCGATCTGCTCCCGGGCTTCGCGGCTGTCGGACAGGCGCAGCAGCACGTGCTTGGCGTCCACCACGGTGGTCACGCTGTCCAGCCGGGTGCGGGCGCGGACCTCCTCGTCGACGAAGAAGGTCTGGGCCACGGGGCCGGGGTCGGCGAGGCCCGTGGTCTCGACGATGATGGCGTCGAACCCGCCCTTGCGCCGCATCAGGCCGGTGAGGATGCGGATCAGATCCCCCCGCACCGTGCAGCAGACGCAGCCGTTGTTCATCTCGAACACTTCCTCGTCGGCGTCCACCACCAGGTCGTTGTCAATGCCGACTTCGCCGAACTCGTTGACGATGACCGCATACTTCTTGCCGTGGTTCTCCGTCAGTATCCGGTTGAGCAGGGTGGTCTTGCCGGCGCCGAGATAGCCGGTCAGCACGGTCACGGGAACGAGGTCGGTCATGGGATCCTGCGGCGCCCCGGCGGGCGCGAATGAGGGGAAGGGTTGCCGTCTATGTAGGACGCGGCGACCGGCTTAGGAAGCGTCACCGCCGCTTCCGCGCAGGACAGCGATGCCCAGCCAGGCGAAGCCGGCGAGCATCAGCAGCCCGCCGATCGGGGTGATGGCCCCCAGGGCCCGGATGCCGGTGACGACGATGCCGTCCAGGCTCACGCCGAACACCAGGCCGCCGGTCAGCACCAGCAGCGCCGCCGTCCGCCCGCTGCGGAGCCCGGACAGGGCCAGGATCGCCAGACCGACCGCCGCGGCGGCCAGCTGGTATTCCGCGGCCGTCCGCAGCAGAGCCCTGGCCGCTTCGTCCTTCACGCCGTGGGCCCCGAACGCACCGCCGGCCACGGCCGCGAACCCGTCCACGGCGGCCAGCAGGGTCAGGAGACGGGGAGCGGGCTCGGACATCGGGCGACCTCGAACGGAAGCGGGGGAACGGGGCGGAAGTCTCGCACGGCGGCGGGGGCCTTCTCAACGTTTTCGGCCCGCTGGACTTTTCACTGGACCGGAAGCGCACTAACCGTCGGCCATGCTGCCGTCCCTTCCCGCGCCGAAGACGACCACACCGATGACGGCGGCGGTGCGGCACGGACTGTTCTACGCCCTGGTGTATGTGGGCGTCGGTATCAGCATGCCCTATGCCCCGGTCTGGTTCCGTAGCGTGGGGCTGACCGGACCGCAGATCGGCGTGATCCTGGCGGCCCCCATGATCGGCCGGGTGGTGGCGGGCCCCCTGATCGCCATCTGGGCGGACGGCTTTCGCCTGAGAAAGACCGGCATCGCCTGGATCGCCGGTCTCACGGCGCTGGCCTATGTCATCCTGCTGCAGGTGCATGGCTTCTGGGCCTGGGCGGTGTGCTGGTTCGCCGCCGCCACGGCGATCAACGCCATCGCCCCCCTCGCCGATGTGCAGACCCTGATCGAGTCCCGGTCGAAGGGCTTCCCCTACACCCTGTCCCGGGGGTTCGGCTCTGCGGCCTATATTGTCGCCAATGTGGTCGGCGGGGCGGTGCTGGCCTCGGCCGCCACGGCCGCGGCCATGGTCTGTGCCGCCGCCGCCGCCGGGGCCTGCGCCCTCGGCGGACTTGCGCTTCTGCCGCCGACGCCGGTCCGGGACCCGCTCCATGCCGGGCCTTCGGAAACGACCAGCCGCTGGCGCGGGACCCTCGACCTCCTGCGCCTGCGCCCGTTGATGGCCTGTCTGGTCAGTCTCAGCCTGATTCAGGGGTCTCACGCCTTCTACTACGGGTTTTCGGCGTTGAGCTGGACGGCGCACGGCGTGCCCACCCGGATGGTCGGCCTGTTGTGGGGCATGGGTGTGCTGGCGGAAGTGGTGTTCTTCTGGTGGGGGGAGGGGCTCCGGCAGCGTCTCGGTGCGTCCCGCCTGGTCCTGATCGGGGCCGTGGGCGCGGCGGTGCGCTGGACCGCGCTGGCGCTGTCGCCGCCGCTCTGGCTGCTGTTTCCACTGCAGGCGCTGCACGCCCTGACCTTCAGCGCCACCTATATCGGTGGCCTTGCCCTGGTGGAGGGGTTGAGCCCGCCGCGGGAGGCGTCGTCGGCACAGACCCTCTCGGCCTCCCTGAGCTTCGGCCTCGCCACGGGACTGGCGACCATGGCCAGCGGATGGCTCTATGCGCGCTTCCAGGGGCTCGGCTATCTGGTCATGGCCGTAATGGCGATGGCCGGTGCCCTTGTGGCCCTCGGCCTGCCCCGTCCGGCCTCAGGCCAGCAGCACACCGAGCACTGAAGCCACGAGCAGGCTGACGACCGCGAGGGTCAGGGCGATCCGCAGGCGGGGATACCAGTCGGGCACGTCGGGGCTGGTCACGTCCCAGACACCCGTGGCGATGAACAATGCGGCCAGGGCTCCGAGGCCCGACGCGGCATTGGAGCCCTGATCCCCGCCCATGGTCCAGAGTGCGGCCCCGAAGCCGAGGACGCTGGGGGCCATGGTCAGGGTGATCACGCCGGCGCGGGGTGCCATCCGCTGGATCTCGATCCCCCACCGGGCGCCGCCGAGAAAGGACAGGATCACCGCGCCATACAGTGCCTCGACCACCACGGCGACCTGGGACTCCTCTCCGCTGAGGAAGACGAGGGCGGTGGACGCAATGAAGGGCAGGAGCCCGGCGAGGGCATAGACCAGAGCCGGGCGGGGAACAGGTGACCGGGAGATCGTCATGGCAACCAAAGACTGAAAGCGAACCGAGGGGCACACTGCCAGCCCCCGGCGGGTTTTGCCAGAGGACGGCGGCGGCCGATCGGTCCGGCCGTCAGGCGTCCGCGGGTTCCGGCACCCGTGCGGCGGTCGCGGCCGGGGCGGGGGTGGCCGGGCGGGCCTTGCGGAATGACATCACCCCATCCGTCACCTTGTCATAGCGCAGGGACATCAGGTCGCGGACGTAGTTCTGCGGCACTGTCCACGGGGCCTTGTCCCCCTGCTTCGGCATCCGCTCCATGGCCCGGGTCACATAGCCCGCCCCGAAGTCGAGGAAGGGCAGGGCCTTGAGGGTGGGATCGGTGTTCACCGGCCGGCACTCCGTGGTGCCCGTGCGGCGCATGTGGTTCAGCAGGCGGCAGACATATTCGCTGGTCAGGTCCGCCCGCAGCGTCCACGACGCGTTCACATAGCCGAACACGGAGGCGATGTTCGGCACGTCGGAATACATCATCCCCTTGTAGCTGAAGCACTTGCCGAACTCGACCTCGGTCCCGTCGACGGTGACGGGGATGCCGCTCAGGGCCTGCATCTCCAGCCCGGTGGCGGTGACGATGATGTCGGCCTCCAGCACCTTGCCGGACTTCAACAGGATGCCTGTCTCGGTGAAGCGGTCGATATGGTCGGTGACCACGGAGGCCTTGCCTGCCTTCAGGGCCTTGAACAGGTCCGCATCGGGCACCAGGCAGACCCGCTGGGTCCACGGATTGTAGGTGGGCGTGAAGTGGGTCTCCACGTCGAAGTCCGGGCCCAGCTGATCCCGGACCATCTGCAGCATGGTCGCGCGGGTCTTGTCCGGGTTCTTGATGGCGGCGTTGTAGAAGAAGCGCTGGAAGGCGATGTTGCGGAAGCGGACCACGTCATAGGCCAATTGCCCCGGCAGCCACTTGCGCAGCCACTGGGCACCGGAATCCTCCGCCGGGCGGGACACCACATAGGTGGGCGAGCGCTGCAGCATGGTCACGTGCGCCGCCGTGTCGGCCATGGACGGCACCAGCGTCACCGCCGTGGCGCCGGAGCCGATCACCACGACCGTCTTGCCCGCATAGTCGAGGTCGGTCGGCCAGAACTGGGGATGGATGATGCGACCCTTGAAGTCGCCCTCGCCCTCGAACTCCGGCCGGTAGCCCTTGGCGTAGTTGTAATAGCCGGTGCACATATAGAGGAAGTTGCAGCTCATCGTGCCCGGAGTCGCGTCCGGACCCTGCGTGAAGCTGACGGTCCACTTCGACGTCGCGGAGTCCCAGGCAGCCCCGGTCACGCGATGCTGGAAGCGGATGTGCTTGTCGATGCCGAACTCCCGGGCAGTCTCGTCCAGGTACTTCAGGATGGACGGGCCGTCGGCAATGGCCTTGGCCTCCGTCCACGGCTTGAAGGCGAAGCCCAGGGTGTACATGTCGCTGTCGGAGCGGATGCCGGGGTAGCGGAACAGGTCCCAGGTGCCGCCAAGGCCGGGACGACCCTCGAAGATGGCATAGCTGCGATCGGGGCACTGGTCCTGCAGATGATAGGCCGCCCCGATTCCGGAAATACCGGCCCCGACAACCAGCACGTCAAGGTGCTCCATAGAACGTGTCCCCGTTTGCTGAACCCGGCTCTGCGGCCTGGGTTATCGACGTTCACTCTAGCAGCTTTTCCCGGGTCGTCACGTCTCAATCCTGCCGGGCCGAAGCGGTGTTTGTTGGGGGAGGGGCCGGGCGTCAACGGGCCTGGGGCACCAGTGGAGCGACCGGGTTGTGGCCGTGTGGCGCGATCGCCGCAGGTTCGTCCCTTGGCCGGGGAAGGGTCCGGATCGCGTGGCCGTTTCGGTCGAACAGGGTCACGGGGCCTTTTCCGAACATCCGGCGCCGGACGCCGACCATCAGGGTGTGCTCGCCCCCGTCCAGGGCGGGGACCACCACATTGTAGGTCCGGCACGCCCCGCCGGACGGACGGTGGGTCATCTGCCCCCGCCTTCGGATGCTGAGCGCCCCCGGACCGTCACTGCCGATGGCGGTCCGGATCGCCGCAAGGTCGTCCTCCGGTGTCCGCATCCACCAGAACAGGATGGCAATGCCCACGGCCAGGAGGAGGCCGGCCGCCTCGAGGAAGCGGGTCAGCCGGGTCCAGGCCGCGGCCGTCTCCGCGCGTCGGGCGGCCGGGCTGGCCGACAGGTCAGGCTGGAACACGACGGGGATGCGAACCTGACCGCAGCCTTCCGGGCCGCAGGACCCCGTGGTCATCCGGAACTGGGGGGCGAGGCGCCGGGCCGCTGCCCCGAAGCCGTAACCCGCCGGGTCCTCGGAGATGGCGACGCAGTCCGTCACGTGACCATCCGGCATCAGGGCGCATTGCAACGTGGCCTTCCCGGCGACGCCCTGCCGTTCGGCATCCGCGGGATACTCATCCTGCATCTGGTCCTGCGACGGGATCGCCGCCCAGGCGGGCCGGGGGCGGGGCGGAGATGCGGCCGTGTCTGCCGAGGCGGCCACAGAGGCGGTCGTTCGGCTGTCGGAACCGGCCGCCGTGCCGGCTGGCACCGGCTGGGCCGCAGCGGCCCCCGCCAAAAGAAAACACACGCAAGCAAGCACACAGGTACGCATGGCCGCCAACCCCACCCTTGTCGACTTGTTAATACTTTCGCATTCCCGGGTGGGGCTGGCAACACCGTGCAGACGCGGCCTTGTGCCTCAGCGGGAGCCCTGGCCGTCGTCGACCTTGATCACCGTGCCGGTGACGGCGTCCGAGGCGGGACCGACGAGGTAGAGCAGGGTCGAGTCCAGCTGGGCGGGATTGCCGATGCGCTTCCTCGGATAGTGGGCGGCGATGTCGCCCATGCGGGCCAGCATGCCGTCCATCATCTCGCTCTCGAAAGCCCCGGGCGCGATGCCGTTCACGTTGATGTCGAACTTCGCCCATTCCACCGCGAGGGCCTCGGTCAGGCGCACCACGCCCGCCTTGGTCACGGAGTAGAGGGCCGCGCCCTGGCCGGCATAGGTATAGGCGGCGACGGACGCGATATTGACGATCCGGCCGGGGGACTTGAGCTCCATCAGCCGCCTGGCAACCTCGCAGGAGAGGATGAACGGCGCGCGGAGATTGATGTCCATCACCCGGTCGATCAGCTCGATGGACATCTTGGTGGCGCGCTGTGCGTCGGGGATGCCCGCATTGTTGACCAGGATGGTCACGGGACCCAGAGCCGCCTCCACGGTGGGCACGATGGAGGTGAGCTGGTCGGTGTCGGTGACGTCCAGGGCAAAGGCAGCGGCCTCGCCGCCCTGGCTGCGGATCTCGTCGGCGAGGCCCTCCAGCCGGTCGGTGCGCCGGGCGGCCAGCGCCACCTTGGCCCCGGCGGCGGCCAGCACCCGCGCAAAGCGAAGGCCGAGCCCCGACGACGCGCCGGTGACGAGCGCCGTCTGGCCGGTCAGGTTGGTGGAGATGTTGGGCAGGGGATAGGTCATGGATCAGGCCTCCGGGCCGATGGGTTGAGGGTCAGGAACCGCGATACTGGGGCGGGCGCTTCTCGAGGAATGCGGCCATGCCCTCGCGGAAGTCGGCGGACTGGCTGCACAGGATCTGGTTGCGGTCCTCCATGGCCACGGCAGCCTCGAGTCCCGGCGCATCCACGCTCATGTTCAGACATTCCTTGGTCAGGCGAAGACCGATGGGCGTCGTGGTCAGCATCTCGTCCAGATAGGGCCGTGCCGCGTGGGCCAGCTGGTCGTCGGGCACCACTTCGCTCACCAGGCCGGTCCGCAGGGACCGCTCGGCATTGATGAAGCGGCCGGTCAGCATCAGCTCCGACGCCACCGACACCCCCACCAGCCGGGGCAGGAAATAGGACGTACCGATGTCGCAGGCGCTGAGGCCGATGCGGATGAAGGCGGCATTCATCCGCGCGCTTTCCCCGGCAAGCCGGATGTCGGAGGCGAGCGCGAGGGCGAACCCGCCGCCGCAGGCCGGGCCGTGCACCAGGCTGATGATCGGCTGCTGGCAGCGCCGCATGCGCAGCACGATCTCGGAGATCCTGCGCTGGGACAGAAGCCCCGCCGAGGGACCGGAAGGCGCGTTGTCAGACTGCTGGCGCTGGCTGGCGCTCTCCTTGATGTCGAGGCCCGCACAGAAGGCCCGGCCCGCGCCGCGCAGCACCACGATGCGGGTGGCGCGGTCGAAATAGAGGGCACCGAAATAGTCCAGCAGGTCGTCCACCATCTGGTGGTTGAGGGTGTTCAGCTGCTCCGGACGGTTCAGGGTCACCCAGTCGACGGGGCCGTCCTTCTCGATGATCAGGGTCGGGTATCGGGTCATGGCGTGCGTCCTTCGAGACGGGCTTCGCCCTCCTCGGGATGACGAAGCCATGGATTTTTCAGGGGGGTGTCGGGGATCAGAGGCTCATTCCGCCGTCCACAACCAAGGTGTGACCGTTGACATAGGCCGCCAGCGGCGAGGCGAGGAACAGGGCCGCGCCGGCCATGTCCGCCGGCGTGCCCAAGCGGCCGGACGGGATGGCGGCCAGCGCCCCCTCCCGCCGCTTGGGATGCTCGGTGGTGACCTTGGTCAGCTTGGTGTCGACCAGGCCGGGGGCCAGCCCGTTGACGCGGATGCCCTCTCCGGCCCAGGCCTGTCCCAGGGTGCGTGTCAGGCTGATGGCACCGGCCTTGGACGCCGCATAGGCCGGATTGCCGCGATTGGCCTTGAGGCCGGAGATGGAGCTGACGATCACCACGGACCCCCGGCTGGCGGCCAGGTCCGGTTTGAAGCGGCGGCAAATGTGCATCAGGCTGTCGAGGTTCACGGCCATGACGTGGTCCCAGCCCTTCCGCTCGAACTCGCCGCGATTGTAGACCACGGTGCCCTGGCAAAGGATCAGCACGTCGAGCCCATCGAAGGGGGCAGGGGCCGCATCGATGGCGTCGGGGTCGCCCACATCCACCCCGGCATAGGCGAGGCCGCTCAGGTCTGATCCCTGGAGCCCGGCATAGTCCTCCCGCGCCGCCCGGGTGCCCCAGACGCACACCGTTGCGCCGCGTGCCTTGAAGGCGTGGGCGATGCCGTTGCCGATTCCGCTCGAGCCGCCGACCACCAGGACCCTCTGTCCGGTGAAGTCCGTGTCGCCCATGGTCGTCTCCCGTGTCGTCTTGTGGTTTTCCGCAGCCTGTCACCCTGACGATGGGGAAGGCAACCGTCCGTGAGATGAGCGAAGGCCGTCATAGATACTGGACGGGCAGCGCTCCGCCGGTTCACACTCGGCGCAACACAACAAAAATCCGGGAGAGACGACATGAAGGCCGCAGTGCTTCGCCAGGTGGGACAGCCCCTGCAGATCGAGGACGTGCAGATTTCCAAGCCGGGCCCGCGGGAGGTGCTGATCCGCACCGTCGCCGCCGGCGTCTGCCATTCGGACCTGCACTTCATCGAGGGCAAGTACCCCACCGTCCTCCCCGCCGTGCTGGGTCATGAGAGCGCCGGCATCGTCGAGCAGGTGGGCTCCGAGGTCCGGACGGTGAAGCCGGGCGACCATGTGATCACCTGCCTGTCGGCCTTCTGCGGTCACTGCAAGCACTGCGTCACCGGGCACCTCAGCCTGTGCGACGGGGCCGAGACCCGCCGGGACGAGGGCAATCCCACCCGCCTCACCCAGAACGGCGAGGCCATGGCCCAGTACCTGAACCTGTCCTCCTTCGCCGAGCAGATGCTGATCCACGAGAACGCCTGCGTGGCCATCCGCAAGGACATGCCCCTGGACCGGGCCGCCCTGATCGGCTGCAGCGTGATGACCGGCGTGGGGTCGGTGATCCACACCTCCAATGTCCGCCCGGGGGAGACGGTGGCAGTGATCGGCTGCGGCGGCGTGGGTCTGGCGGCCATCAACGGCGCGGCCATTGCCGGGGCCTCGCGCATCATCGCCATCGACATGTCCCCGTCCAAGGACAACCTGGCCCGTCACTTCGGCGCCACCGACTTCATCTGCGCGGCGGACACCGATCCGGTGGCCGCGGTGCAGGAGATGACCAAGGGCGGAGTCGACCACGCCTTTGAAGCCGTCGGGCTGAAGAAGACCTCCGAGCAGGCCTTCATGATGACCGGCCGCGGCGGGGTGGCCAACATCATCGGCATGGTGCCCATCGGCCAGACCATCGAGGTCCCGGGCTTCATGTTCCTGGGGGAGCGGCGGCTGCAGGGCTCGCTGATGGGCTCCAACCGGTTCCCGGTGGACATGCCCCGGCTGGTGGACTTCTACCTCTCCGGCAAGCTGAAGCTGGATGACCTGATCAGCCACCGCATCAAGCTGGACCAGGTCAACGACGCATTTGCCGAGATGAAGACCGGCAAGGTCGCCCGCTCGGTGATCCTGTTCGACGCCTGACCCCGAAGGACTTTACAGGGACCGGATAATATGGCGCGATAGACGCCAATTTATCCGGTCGCCTGCCAGGCGCGACTGAACCGGGAAGAGGATGCGACGATCATGACCATCGAACAGCCGGTCACCCTGAGCGGGTCCCCCGGCTCGCCCTACACCCGCAAGATGCTGGCGGTCCTGCGCTATCGCCGCATCGCCTATCGCTTCCTGGCCGGGTCCCGGGGCCTCGAGGGGCTGCCCCAGCCGAAGGTGCGGCTGCTGCCGACCTTCTATCTTCCGGACGAGGGCGGCACCCTGCAGGCGGTCACCGATTCGAGCCCGATCATCCGGCGCTTCGAGACGGCCTTCGCGCCTCGGCCGGTCATCCCGCACGACCCGGCGCTGGCCCTCCTCGACGCCCTGATCGAGGATTACGGCGACGAGTGGATGACCAAGATGATGTTCCACTATCGCTGGCATTTCGCTGCGGACATCGCCAAGTCGGCCTCGGTACTCCCCAACTGGATGGGCAAGCCTCTGTCGGACGAGGAGCTGGCGGCCCTGGGCAAGGTCTTTTCCGAGCGGCAGATCGGCCGTCTGCGCTTCGTCGGTTCCAACGAAGTCACCGCCACCACCATCGAGGACAGCTACAAGCGCCTTCTGGCGGTCCTGAACCGGCACCTGGCCTCCCACAGCTTTGCCCTGGGCGCCCGCCCGGGGGCGGGGGATTTCGGCATGTTCGGCCAGCTGACACAGCTCGCCCATTTCGACCCCACCCCGATGGCCCTCGCCGGCGAGACCGCGCCCCGGGTGGTGGCCTATGCCGCCGCGATCGAGGACCTGTCGGGTCTCGAACCAAAGGCCGAGGACTGGTTCGACCCCGCGGCCCTGCCGACCACGGTGGGCGATCTGCTGGCGGAGATCGGCCGGGTCTACGCCCCCCTGCTCATGGCCAACGCCCGGGGCGTCATGTCGGGTGCGGACAGCGTGGAGACGGTGATCGACGGCCGCAAGTGGGTGCAGCAGCCCTTCCCCTACCAGGCCAAGTGCCTCAACTGGCTGCGGCAGGACTATCAGGCCTTGGCTCCTGATCGTCGGGCGGTGGTGGACAAGGCGCTGGCAGGCACGGGCTGCGAAGTGATGTTCGGGGACCTGTGACGACGGCGCTCATCCCGGCCGGTGTCTATCGACTGGGATCCGACCGCCACTATCCGGAGGAGCGCCCGGTACGGGAGGTCGCGGTGGCGGCCTTCCGCATCGACCTCGCCCCCGTGACCAACGCCCGGTTCAGCGCCTTTGTCGCGGCCACCGGCCATGTGACCTTTGCGGAGCGGGCGGACCCGGCGGGCTCCGCCGTCTTCGTCCCGACCGCCGGGCCGGTCGACCTGACCGATCCGACAGCCTGGTGGTCCTTCCGCCGGGGGACCAGCTGGCGGTCGCCGTCGGGGCCGGGCTCGGACCTGGCCGGACGCCATGACCATCCCGTGGTGCACGTGACCCTCGAGGACGCCAAGGCCTATGCGGCCTGGGCGGGCGCGCGCCTGCCGACGGAAGCGGAGTGGGAGGTGGCGGCCCGGGGTGGCCTCGTGGACGCCGACTATGCCTGGGGTGAGGCGTTTTCTCCCGACGGGCAGCTGATGGCCAATGTCTGGACCGGAGCCTTCCCTTGGTATTTCGCCCGGGAGGGTGGGGCGGGCACGACCCCGGTCGGGCAGTTTCCGCCGAACGGCCACGGGCTGTCCGACATGATCGGCAATGTGTGGGAGTGGACCACCTCGCCCTTCGATCATCGCGACGTCGGTGGATGCTGCGGGGTGGCGACCGGGGACGCTCTGGTGGCGCTGAAGGGAGGATCCCATCTCTGCGCCGGGGAATATTGCGCCCGGTATCGCCCTGCGGCGCGGATCGGCCTGTCGTCAGAGACCTCCACCGGGCATGTGGGCTTTCGATGTGTCGCTTTCGAAGGCTGAACTGTCCGATAGGCCGTCGGGGAGGCAACAGCTAGTTGTGTCCGGACGATTTCTGCTATCGCTCAATGAGGCCCTTCCGCGGGCTGATGCACACAAGGCTTGATTCCGCATGACCATGAGCGCTGCCCGACCCGACACTGACATTCCGGACACGGTCACCGATGGTCGTCGTCTGCGGTCTGCGGACAGTCGTCGCCGGATCGTCGCGGCCCTGATGCAGCTGGTGGAAGCCGGGGACCTGGAGCCCAGTGCCGAGTCCGTGGCCGAGAAGGCCGGTGTCGGTCTGCGCAGCGTCTTCCGTCACTTCAAGGACATGGAAGGCCTGCGCCGGGAGATGAACGCCATTGTCGAGGCGCGCCTCCGGGGCATCATCGAGAACCCTCTCCCCGGGAGCAACTGGCGGGAACGGCTGGACGCCCTGATCACCCGCCGCGTCGAGGCCTTCGAGACGGTGATGCCCTATCGCCGGGCGGCCAACGCCCAGCGGCACCGGTCAGACCTGATCCAGGCCAAGAGTGCGGAGTTGAACCGGGTGCTGCGCGCGGCCCTTGTGGGCGTGTTGCCGTCCGGTCTGGACGACGACACCTTCGACGCCCTGGACCTGGCCCTGTGCCTGGAGAGCTGGATCCGCCTGCGCCACGATCAGGGCCTCGATGCCTCCCGCGCCCGTCGGGTCATGGCCCGCGCCGCCGAGGCCCTGCTGGCCGGGCGGTGAGCCCTCGGATCACGCGTTGATCTTCATGATCTCGATGAAGTGCAGGGTTTCCTGCGGGGTCGGCGGGCCGGAGTGGATGTCGACCCGGACCTCGTGGATCGGCGCGGGATAGGCGTTGCTTCCCCCATAGGCCTTGGATACCTGGCCACCGGGATCGGCCCCGATGGCGAAGCCGTCATAGCTGGCCGTCACCAGCATGTGGCGGAAGGTGTGATCTGCCCTGTGCTCGCCGTTCACGAACAGAGCCCCGGTGCCGTCCACCGGGCGAAGCTTCATGGTCTGCCGGTACTTCACGGTCACCCGCCCCTCCGGCACAGGACCGCCGTCGATGCGTTCCCGCCAGGGGGCCAGGCTGGTCTCGTAGATCAGCCGTCCGTCCTGCAGGAACAGGCTGTAGCCTGCCGGTGTCGAGCCGTGGCTGACCAACACGCCGTTGCGGACGTCCCGGGGGCGGTCGAAGGTCACGGTGATCTCGTGATCCTGACCGCAGACCAGCGGGGCCACGTCCGTGGGCAGCACGTCCACCGGCGGATGGAAGACCCAGTGCGGCTTCAGGGTGCGCAGGCGTTGCTGCATCATCTTGATCACCAGGTTCCGGTCATCCAGTGGCAGGACGTTGTAGCGGACGGCGGCCGCGTTCCACATCTTCAGCAGGGCGGCGGCCACGTCCGGGTGCTGGTCCGCCAGGTCGTGCAGCTCCGTCGGATCGGTTCCCGTGTTGTAGAGGGCCCAGTGGTCCTTTTCGAAGGACGCGCCGCGCTTGTGGACGCTGACCAGCCGCCACGCCCCATCCTGATAGGCGCGGAAGCCTCCCAGCTCGTAATACTGTTCCGTCCGCGTGCGCGCCGCCGATGCGTTGAAGGTGGCAAAGGCACTCGCCCCCTCCAGCGGTTTCTGCGCCAGGCCACGGTAGGTTTCCGGACGCTGGACGCCTGCGGCCTCGAGAAGGGTGGGGAAGAGATCCACCACGTGCACGAACTGCCGGCGGATCGCGCCCTTTTCGGCAATCCGCTTCGGCCAGTGGACGATCAGCGGATCGGCCACGCCTCCGAGGTTGGTGTACTGCTTGTAGAGGCGGTAGGGCGTGTTCGAGGCATTGGCCCAGCCCATGGGGTAGTGCGGGAAGGTGTCCGGCCCGCCCATGACGTCGTGAAGCTTCTCGGCTTCGTCCAGAGGCACGCCGCCCCCCAGGGCCGACGCCAGGATGTTCGGCGTGCCGGAGGGCGTGCCTTCCGGCGAGCCGCCATTGTCGGAGAATACCATCACCAGCGTGTTGTCCGCCTGGCCCAGCGCCTGGAGCGCATCCATGAGGCGGCCGATGTTGCGGTCGAGCGCGCCGATCACCCCGGCATAGACCTCCATGTACCTCGCATAGACGCGCTTCTGCTGGGGGGTGAGGGTGTCCCAGGGGTCGGCGCCGAAGGACAGGGGCGGCAGCTCCGCCGTCTCGGCAATCAGGCCGAGGGCCTTCTGACGGGCCAGCCGTTCGTGTCGGACCTGGTCCCAGCCCTTGTCGAAGCGTCCGCGGTAGTGGTCCCGGTCCTCCGCCTTCGCCTGCAGGGGCGAGTGGGCACCGGAATAGGCCAGCTGGAGAAAGAACGGCCGGGCGGGGTCCGACGCCTTCTGGGTGCGGATGTCGCGGATCGCCCGGTCGGTGAGATCGTCGGTGACGTAGTAGTCGTCCCGCGCCGGGGCCTCCACCGGCGTCAGGCCGTCATAGAGGGCCCCCGGCCGGAAGTAGTCGGTGGAGTGGCCCTGGTACCAGTAGGCCCGCTCGAACCCGCGGTTGGTCGGCCAGTTGTGGAAGGGTCCCGTCGGGCCATTGTGCGCCACGTTGTTGACGTGCCACTTGCCCACGAGGAAGGTCGACCATCCGGCGTCCCGCAGGACCTCGGCGAGGGTCGCGGCCTCGAGGGTCAGGTCGCCCCGATATCCGGGGAAGCCGGAATCGATGTCCGCCAGCCATCCCATGCCCGCGGAATGGTGGTTGAGTCCGGTGAGCAGGGCCGCCCGGGTGCAGGAGCACATGGCCGTGGTCCGGAAGTTGGCATAGCGCAGTCCGCCTGCGGCCAGGGTGTCCAGGCGGGGTGTCTCGATGTCGCCGCCGTAGCAGCCCAGATCGGCAAAGCCCACGTCGTCGAGGATGATGAGCACGATGTTGGGCGCGTCCCGAGGGGGCGATACCCGGTCCGGCCCCAGTGCCGGATGGCTGTGGGCATAGCTCAGGGCGATCTTGGCCGGCGCGCCGGGCCGGACGGCGGAGGGGGCCAGGAAGGGGGCCGCCGCCTCCCGGATGGCACCGCCGACCGCCGCGATCCCCGCCATGCCCGCCGCCCCGAGTCCCCCGCCGATCAGCAGGGACCGGCGGTCGAAACGCGGGCGGGGGTCGTCGGCATCCGTCGTCATGGGGCACTCATCGACAAAACAACTGTCATTCAATGTGCCATAAGTTGCCGGGGGCGGTCCAGCCCCGCCGCGACCGGTCGCGGGTCAGCCGTAGATCTGCCGGCTCTGGCCAGTGCCGTTGACCGTGTCGATGATGGCGGCCAGCAGGTCAGCGGGCAGGATCGGCTTTCCGGCAAAGCCGTCGAATCCCTGCGTCAGGAGGCGCTGGGTATCCTCGCCGGACGCATTGGCGGTAAAGGCGATGATCGGCACCGCCTGGTTGGGACCGGCCTGATGCCGGATTGCCTGCAGCGCCTCGAGCCCGGTCATGCCCGGCATCCGATAGTCCATCAGCACCACATCATAGGCCTTGGTCGCGCACCGTTCGATGCCCGAGGGTCCGTCCGCCGCCTCGTCCACCGCCCAGCCGAGGGGGTCGAGGATCACCCGGACAAGATCGCGGTTGGCGGCGTGATCGTCCACCACCAGCACGCGCAGCGCCGGGTTCGTGCGGCCGCTTGCGGCGTCGGACTCGTTGAGCAGGATCGGCTCCGCAGCGATTGTGCACGTGAAGCGGCTGCCGACGCCTGGGGTGCTGTCGACCTCGATGGTTCCGTCCATCAGCCGCAGAAGACCGGACGCGATGGCCAGGCCGAGTCCGCTGCCCTCCGGCGCAGCCTCGGTGGACTGCTTGGCCCGCACGAAACGCTGGAAGATGGACTTCAGCTGGTCTGCGGGAATACCGGGACCTGTATCCTCGATCCCGATGGTCAGCGTCGATTTCTCGGCGTCATAATCTGCCAGCACGGTCACCCGACCGGACCGGGTGAACTTCACGGCATTTCCGATCAGGTTGAGCAGCACCTGGCGCAGCCGATCCGGGTCCACCGCCAGGGGCGGGGTCCGGGGATCCACCCTGACCTCGAGCGCCAGGTCCTTTTCCTCGGCCTGGGGCCGCAGCAGGTCGGCCGTATCCTGGATCAGCACAACCACGTCCACCGGACGGCGGCGAATCTCCACCTGACCGGCCTCCAGTCGCGAGAAGTCGAGAATGTCGTTGACCGTTGTCAGCAGGCTGCCGCTGGCGGCCATGACGCGGCTGACATAGCGCCGGCTTTCCGGGGTCAGGTCCGGGGCATTGGCCAGAAGAGCACCAAAGCCCAGGATGCTGGTCAGGGGCGTGCGCAACTCATGGGTCATGTTGGCCATGAATTCGGACTTCACCTTGACCGCCCGCTCCGCCACGACGGTGGCTTCCCGCAGGTTGTCTTCCAGTTTGCGGCGCTCGGTGATGTCGCGAATGACGTCACAGAACCCGACCAGTGCACCGGTTTCCGGGTCAATGATCGGTGCCAGCTGGGCCTCAACCCACACCGCGCCTCCGGACTTGTGACGAAAGCGGCATTCCAGCCGGGTCGGCTGTCCCGTCATGCGGGCCCGCTCGATGGCCGCGATGGCCAGGGGAATATCGTCCCGTTCCAGAAATCGGGAACTCTGCTCCCCGATGAGGTCCTCGGGCAGGAAGCCCACCAGCTGGGTCACGGACGGGGAGCAGTAATCGATGATGCCCATCGGGCTCAGGGCCACGATGACGTCCTGGGCGTGGTCGGTGAGGAGGCGATAGCGTGCCATCTGCTGGCTCAGGGCCTCGACCCGCTCGATCTCCACGGTGATGTCGCGAAGCACCCCGCTGACGCCGGTCCGGCGGCCGTTCTGACCGACGTCGGGCGCGCCCATGGACTCGATGTGGCGGACCGAGCCATCGGGTCGGGTCACGACCGAGCGGTGGGTGAAGGGTGTGCCGTCCACCACGGCGGCCGTGACCAGACGCTCCACCTCGGGGAGGGACCCCGGCGGGATGAGCGTCCTTTCCGCCAGTTCGCGGACGTTGGTGGTCTGCGGCTCCATGCCGTACATGGCGTAGACGCCGTCGGACATGACCATTTCGCCGGTCACGAGGTCGAGGTGCCAGCGTCCCACGCCGGTCATCTGTTCCGCGAGTCGCAGGAGCCGTTCCCGGTCCTCCGCCGCATGACGCACCAGATCGAACTCGATTTCCGTGGCGGCCATGTCGGCGAGGTTTGCGAGATGCGCCAGCAGCGTCGGCGTCGGTGCCGGCCGGGGGGTGCGGTCGAGGACCGCGAGGGCGCCGACCGCCACGCCGTCGGGCAGGTGGATCGGCACGCCGGCATAGAAGCGGGCCGCGCTCGCGCCCCGGGTGACGGGCAGGTCCGCGAACCGCGGGTCGAGGGCAAGGTCGCCGACCACCAGGCTCGCCCCGCGGGGCAGGGTGCGGGTCACGTTGCAGATGTATTGATCGGGGGCAATGTTCTGCATCTCGAGGCCGATACGGGACTTGAGCCACAGTCGATCGCCCCGGAGCAGCGCCAGACTTGCGATTGGAGCGTCGAACAGGTGCGCTGCCAGCGCCGTCAGCCGGTCGAAGCGAGGCTCTGCCGGCGTGTCCAGCATCCTCAGCGCGTTGACGGCGCGCAGTCTGGCAGCTTCGTTGGGCATCGCGATTTGGACTTTTGGGAGTCTAAAATCTGGAAATTCAACTTCAGCACAGATTCCCAGTAATTTTCAGTAAAATTTGGCGGGTCTAATATCTCAACCGGGAATGTCAGTATTTTCCGGCTTCGGGTCTGCGGCCACATCATGTAACCGGCCCCAGGGATCTTCGATCCGGTGCCGGCTCGCCGTTTCGGCGGACAGGTAGTCCGGCCCGACGGGGGCCTTCCCGTGTCCCCCGGGAATGTCGAAGATGTAGGTGGGCTGACACAGGCCGGAGAGGTCGCCGCGCAGGGCGCGCATCAGTTCCCGACCGGACTCGAAGTCGGTCCTCAGCCATCCGGTGCCCGGAGCCTTGTCCGGGTGATGCAGATAATACGGCTTGATCCGGGTCTCGACGAAGGCGCGCATCAGCGCACCCATGACCTCCGGCGTATCGTTGATCCCCTTGAGCAGCACGGTCTGGCTGAGCATGGGCAGGCCGGCATCGACGATCCGGGCACAGGCGGCCCGGGCGTCTGCCGTCAGTTCCCGCGGATGGTTGGCGTGCAGCGAGACATAGACGGCCTTGTCGGCGCAGGTGAGGGCGGCCACCAGGTCCCCCGTGATCCGCTCCGGGGCCACCACGGGGATGCGGGTGTGGTAGCGCACGATCCGCACATGGGGAATGGCGGCCAGGCGGTCGGACAGGTCGCGCAATCGCCGGGCCGACAGGACCAGGGGGTCGCCGCCGGTGACGATCACCTCCCAGATGCGGGGAGTGTCGGCAATGTAGCGGATCGCGGCATCCAGCGTCGCGCCCGACAGGTCACCGTCCCCGTCGGGCCCGACCATCTCCCGGCGGAAGCAGAAGCGGCAATAGACGGCACAGGTGTGGGTGATCTTCAGCAATACCCGGTCGGGATAACGGTGGACGATGCCCGGCACCGGGCTGAAAGCGTGGTCTCCCACCGGATCGGCGGCTTCGTCGGGCAGGGTCACGAGCTCGCGGGGATCGGGAAGAAACTGGGCGGCTATCGGGTCGGCGGCATCGGCCGGATCGATCAGCCGGGCCATGGCCGGGGTCACGGCGACGGCATAACGCGCCGCCACCCGGTCCAGGGCCGGAACCCGATCCGGGGCAACCAGCCCCCCGGCTGCCAGGTCCGACGGCGTCCTGAGGGTGCGGCTCATCGGGGCACGGGTAACCACAGGACCTCCTCGATATGCCGGGCGCCGGTGGCCAGGAGGGCCAGCCGGTCGAAGCCGAGGGCTGCCCCGGAGGCGGGGGGCATCTGCTCCAGCGCCTTCAGAAGGTCCTCGTCCAGGGGATAGCGTTCGCCATAGACCCGCGCCTTCTCGTCCATCTCCAGCACGAACCGCCGGCGCTGTTCCACGGCGTCGGTCAGCTCGCCGAAGGCATTGGCCAGCTCCACGCCGCAGGCATAGAGCTCGAACCGTTCCGCCACCCTTGGGTCGTGGGGGCAGGGGCGGGCGAGGGCGGCTTCCGCCACGGGGTATTCGCACAGGACCGTGGCGCGCCCGATGCCCAGCTTCGGCTCCACATGGGTGACGATCAGCTTGGAGAAGATGTCGGCCCAGCTGTCGTCCTCGGCGACTCGCAGACCGGTCCGGACGGCCTCTTCGGCCAGCATGTTCCGGTCGGTCTCGCCGTTGGGCGCGATGGAGCGCATCAGGTCCACCTTGGCATGACGGGCAAACGCCTCCGCCACGGTCACGCGCTCCGGCGGGGCGAACGGATCTGCGGTGACGCCCCGCCAGGCGAACTGACGGGTGCCCGCCGTCTCGGCGGCGAGGGCAACGAGGTCGGCGCAGTCCTGCATCAGCTGGGTATAGGGCGCACCGGCCCGGTACCATTCGAGCAGGGTGAACTCCGGGTGGTGCAGGGGGCCGCGTTCCCGGTTCCGCCAGACCTTGCCCAGGCTGAAGATGGCCGTTTCCCCCGCGGCCAGCAGCTTCTTGCAGGCGAATTCCGGGGATGTGTGCAGATAAAGCGTCCGTGCTGCGCCGTCGGGGGTCAGGGCGTCGGTGGCGAAGGCATGCAGATGCGCCTCGTTGCCGGGGGAGACCTGCAGGGCGGCGGTCTCCACCTCCTCGAAGGCCCGGGCCCCGAACCACTGCCGGACGGCGCGGGTGATCCCGTTGCGGGCCAGCAGGCGAGGGCGACGGTCGGCATGGCGGGCGGGGTCCCAGAGCGGTGTCTCTGAAGCGGCGGACAGGCTCAAAGGAAACCCCGGTCGGCGGGTGCGGTCATCAAATACCCTCTAGCGCTCTGCGCAAGGATCGCTATACGAGCGCGCATCGCGAAATCCTAGCGGATCGAAGCCACACGTGCGCAGCAGCGCCGGACCCGGTCCGGCCCGCGCCCCGGGAAGACGGACGGAATCGAAGTGAAAGTCATCGCCAGCTCGCTGCGCAAGGGCAATGTGGTCGACATCGACGGCAAGCTCTACATCGTCCTCAATGCCGAGAACATCCATCCCGGCAAGGGCACGCCCGTCACCCAGCTGAACATGCGCCGCATCTCCGACGGGGTGAAGATCTCGGAGCGGTACCGCACCACCGAGCAGGTGGAACGCGCCATTGTCGATGACCGCCCGCACACCTTCCTCTACCAGGACGGCGACGGCTATCACTTCATGAACCCGGAAAGCTTTGATCAGGTGACGGCCACCGCCGACGTGATCGGCGATTCCGCGCCCTATCTGCAGGACGGCATGACGGTGATGCTGTCGACCCATGACGACGTGCCGATCGCCATCGACCTGCCCCGCACCGCGACCCTCGAAGTCGTGGACACCGAGCCGTCGGTGAAGGGCCAGACCGCGTCCTCCTCCTACAAGCCCGCCATGCTCTCCAACGGCGTGCGCACCATGGTGCCCCCCTATATCGCACCGGGCACGCGGATCGTCGTGCTGACCGAGGACGGGTCCTACCTGGAACGCGCCAAGGACTGATTTTCAGGCGTTGACGCGATCGGGTTGCGGGGCGAGGGCCTGCGCCGCGCTACCGCCGGTCAGGGCCGCCAGACATACTTCGGCGCGGCCGTGATCTCGGGCACGGCTGCAGTTAGATTGGAGCCCCGCTTGGGGTTCTTGGCGTCGGTCGGGATGACGATGCCGTAGTAGACCCCGCTGCTGAACGAGGCCCCAGCGCGTTGTTCCACATCACCGATGACCTGGGCGGTCCCCGACAGCACAATGCCCCTCTCGAAGAAGCCGAGCGGCATGAAAACCGTCGCCGCCTTTGTATTGTCGGTGAGCTCCGTATCCCCGCTCACGATCGTCAGAGCCGATATGATCGCGTTCCCGCGCACTGTGCCGCCATCGACGACGGCATGATCCTCGATCCGGGCGTTGCCCAGGACCGAGCCGGAGAGTACTTTGGCGTAGGGCCCCACATAGGCCGTCAAATCGATCGTCGCCCCGGGCGCAACCCAGCCGCCGCCGTTGCCGTGGCGGTGAGCGCCCGTGACGGGTGCGGCGGCTCCCGGCTCGAACCCCTGCGGATAGGCGCCGGCAAACTGGACCATCCAGGGAAAGCGATAAATCGAATAGTAGGGCTGGTCCCACTGGATCTTCTGGATTTCGGTGGGCGCGCCCACGACGGTCATGAACACCGCCTTGTCGTCCGGCTTCAGCGCGAAGGTCACCTCTCCGTCCGCCCCGCGTTGCAACGGGCTGTAGCGTGACCGGCCCGCCGCATCGACCGCGACCAGGCCCCAGCGCCAGTCCGAAGCGGGCTTGGGGATCGTTGCGGGCTCGTCATTGAGCCCGGGGAGCCCCGTCACCGCAGACTCGGCCTGGACCACGCCTCGGAAGGTCACGGTGAGGCTGGTCGCTCCCGCATCTGGAATCAGGCGGACGATATTGTAGCCCCAGCGTTGCGGAGCCCATGCCTGCGGCACGGCAAAGCGCCGGTTGGCGAGATCGATGGGATCCAGCACGGTCGTTCGCACCGACCGCCCGCCGCCCTGCGGCTCATAGCTCCCGTAGGCTGCGCGGTAGACGGCACCCTGGTCGGAGCCGTCACGGTTCGTGTAGTCCCAGTTGACGTTGTGCATCGCCCATTGGCCGAACTGGTCGTTCAGTTCGCTGACGCTCCAGCCCTGGTTGACCATCAGAACCGTAAACGGGTCTGCGGTGGTCTGCCCGGCCTCGCCCGGTTTGGGTGACCGCGCCCAGATGTCGTTGACGATCCAGTAGCCGTACTGGTCCTTCAGGTATTCCCAGAATTGCCAGTTGCAATAGCGATCGCGGGTCGATCCGTAATAGAGGTGCGGCGCATTGACCAACAGTTCTGAGCAATGCACGATGTTGCGGAATTCAGGAAGCTGGAGCGCCATCCAGTTGGCGTGGCTTTCCCAGAGCCACCCGACGTAGGCGGAACTTTGCATACCTCTGGTCGATGACTGTAGCGCATGAGTAAACTCATGGGCCATCCCGAACTTGTCGGCGAGCGCCGGCGGCGAAATCCACATGCCCATATAGCCATCGCCGTCCATACCGCCGTTCAGGCCAAAGGTCGGATCGATATGAACGTTCACTTTGTACTTGGTCGCAGCGTTGCAATAGGGTTCGGGAAAATCGATCGTGCCCATGAAAAAGGCCCAGACGTGTTCGAGATGATCCGCGGCGGCCTGCGCGGCGGCGAGGGTGACGTCGCTGGTCTTCCAGCGCAGCGCGAAATGCGACGTTTCGAGCTGGACGGCCGGCATGGTCGAACTCTGCGACGCTTGCCATGTCCCCGCTGTGCAGATCACTTTCTGCCCTGGCGGAATGGGGGTCGGATTGGGAGTCGGGGTCGAGGTCGAGCTTGGCGTGGGATCGGGTTGGGTTGGCGGGGCGCCGACTGCGCTCGAACCGCCGCCTCCACCACATCCGGCGAGCAAAAGAGCTGCGGACAAAGCCATTACGATCGCTTGACGGTGCGACATGACCAACCCCTTTTAACACCCAATGATTGCATTTTTAGTATGAAAATGCAGCCGAGTCGATCAAGGGTGATGTCGATTGGGGTGAACCTGTTCCGGGAGCAGACGCCGGAGGACGAGCGCCGCCACAACCGCATCTCAGGCGGGCAGGTGACCGCCCAGGCGCTGACGGCCGCTGACAAGCCCGCGGTGCTCAGCAATGGCGTCCGCACCGCCGCGCCGCCCGACTTCACCCCCGGCGCCCGGATCGTCGCGCTGACAGAGGACGGGTCCTACCTGGAACGCGCCAAGGACTAGGGATCCGCGTCCTTCGAGATGGGCCGTTCCGGCCCTCCTCAGGATGACGAAGGTGTGGAATTTATCACGGTCGTCATGGTGAGGAAGCCCGGAGGGCGGTCTCGAACTACGCAGACCCGATTGCCCCCCGGCCCGCGCAGGCGGATACTCGCCCCACCGCTCCCCGCGTGTGAGGCCGTCCCATGAACCCGCCGCTCAAACCCCATCGCGCCCGCCCCGAGGCCGTTGCTGCGGTGCTGGCCGCCCTGCAGCCGGTGTTCGGCGACCGGATCAGCGCCAATGTCTCCCTGCGGGAACAGCATGGCCGGGGCGAGGGCCTGCGGGATCTCGCCATTCCCGACCTGGTGGCCTTCCCCCTCACCACGGACGAGGTGGCCCAAGCCGTCCGCGCCTGCGTCGCCCAGCGTCTGCCGATCATCCCGTTCGGGGCCGGGACCTCGCTGGAGGGGCATGTGAGCGCGCCCTTCGGCGGCCTCAGTCTCGACCTGTCGCGGATGGATGAGGTGCTGTCCGTCAATCCCGACGATCTGGACTGCCGGGTGCAGGCCGGGGTCACGCGACTGCAGCTGAACCGCCACCTCCGGGACCAGGGGCTGTTCTTTCCCATCGATCCCGGGGCCGACGCCACACTGGGGGGCATGGTCTCCACCCGGGCCTCCGGCACCAATGCCGTGCGCTATGGCACCATGCGGGAGGTGACGATGGGCCTCACCGTCGTCACGCCGCAGGGGGCGGTGATCACCACCGGCGGCCGGGCGCGGAAATCCTCCGCAGGCTATGACCTGACCCGCCTCTATTGCGGGGCCGAGGGGACGCTGGGGGTCATCACCGAGGTGCAGCTGCGCCTGTTCGGCGTGCCGGAGACGATCTCCGCCGCCACCTGCCAGTTCGATACCCTGTCCGGTGCCGTGCAGACCGTGATCGCCGCCATGCAGTGCGGCATTCCCATGGCGCGGATCGAGTTCGCCGACGCCGCCACCCTGGACGGCTTCATCCGGTTCTCGAAGCTGGAGGGGCTCGAGCCCCTGCCGACCCTGTTCCTCGAGTTCCACGGCGGGCCGCAGGCGGTGGCCGAGCAGATCACCCAGCTCCGGGCCATCGCCGACGAGCACGGCGGCCGCGCCTTCGACTTCGCCGAGCGGGAGGAGGACCGCAACCGCCTGTGGAAGGCCCGGCACGAGGCCTACTACGCCGGCATGGCCCTGCACCCGGGGACGGAGGCCATGGTCACTGACGCCTGCGTGCCCATCTCCGCCCTGGCTGCGGCCATCGACGATTGCGACCGGCTGGCGCGGGAGGCGGGGCTGAACGCCCCCATTGTCGGCCATGTGGGCGATGGCAACTTCCACATGTTGATCCTGTTCGACCCCGCCGACCCCGCCGCGCGGGATCGGGCCGAGGCGCTGGCCCAGGCGGTCAGCGTCGTCTCCCAGTCTCACGGGGGGACCTGCACCGGGGAGCACGGGGTGGGGGTGCACAAGCTCGACGCCCTGATCCGCGAGCATGGCCCGGCCATTCCGGTGATGCGCGCCATCAAGGACGCCCTGGATCCGCTGGGGCTGATGAACCCGGGCAAGACCGTGCCGGGCTGACGCGCCTCTGGCCGCAGCTTGCCCCCTCCGCTGCACCGGAGTAATCCACCCCACCACCCTGCGGAGCCCCCCATGAGCGCGATCCAGACCCTGATCGACATCCTGACCCTGGAGAAGATCGAGGAGAACCTGTTCCGCGGCCAGACTCCCGAGGACGAACGCCACCACAACCGCATCTATGGCGGACAGGTGATCGCCCAGGCCCTGATGGCCGCCTATCGCACGGTGGAGGGGCGGCGCTGCCACTCCCTGCAGGCCTATTTCATTCGTCCCGGTGATCCCAAGGCCCCGGTGCTGTACGAGGTGGAACGATCACGGGAGGGACGCAGCTTCACCACCCGCCGGGTGATCGCCATCCAGCACGGGGAGCAGATCCTGAACCTGGCCGCCTCCTTCCAGGTGGACGAGCCGGGCTATGAGCACCAGTCCCCCATGCCCGATGCGCCCCTGCCGGAGGATGTGCCCAGCGATGCCGAGCGTGCCGCCTCTGCAGCCGACGATACGCCGCCCCAGCTGAAGGAGCTGGTGGCGCGGGACTTCGCCATCGAGATGCGCCGGGTGGATCCGGTCAATCCCCTGAAGCCGGAAAAGGCCGAGCCCTATCAGCGCGTCTGGTTCCGGGCAGGGGGCGAGGTGGGGGACGACCCGGCCCTGAACCAGTGCGTCATCGCCTATGCCACCGACATGTCCCTGCTGGCCACCTGCGCCCGGCCGCACGGGGTCAGCTGGATGACCGGCGTGCAGATGGCGAGCCTCGATCACATCCTGTGGTTCCACCGGCCGAGCCGTGCCCGGGACTGGCATCTGTACGTGCAGGACAGCCCGTCCGCCGGGGGTGCGCGGGGCTTCAATCGCGGGTCGATCTACACCGCTGAAGGCCTCCTTGTGGCCAGCGCCGCCCAGGAGGGCCTGATCCGGCCGCGCCCGTCGAAGCACGGGTAACTATAGGCTTGGGCGATAGAATTCAACGGGATAACCTTGAGGTGTATTTATTTGGTCTAACAAATCAATTACATAAACATTCATTATCATCGATTTCGTAAATATAACTGAATTCGAAATGTTAATTCGCCGACCCTTAGTGTAGCCACAGATGATATCTGATGTGCTGCGCCGGATGCTTGCGGCTTGATCGCGAAGGTCCTGCGCCTGGAGGCGGAGGGGATGATGCGGCGGATCGGACGTGGACTGGCGGCGATCGGTCTGGGGTGGGCGATGATGGCGGGCCCGGTTCAAGCCACACAAGTGTCTTCCACGGCCCCCGCAACCGCTCAAGTCATCATTGACAGTATCTCGGCGCGCGTGAAGCCGTCCTACCCTCAAGATCTTCGTGACTACGCGCGTGCGGCGCTCAAATTGCGCGGCCGCGAACGGCTGAGACGACTTTTATTGGTCGAATGCGAATTTTCGGACATTTCTCCGGAAGAGGCAAAATTCTGGCTGAATAAATTGAAGGAGATTGCCAGCGAAGAACATGATCTGAGATATTCCAGATTGGCGGATGTCGAGTTAACAAGATTTTCTTCAGCGGATTACGAGTCCGGAATTCGTGATTTGCGCCGAAAATTCGGCGATGATGCTGACTGGATGGTGCGTGTCTTCAGCATGGAAGAGGTCGTTTCCGGACTTGTTGCGAGTGGGCACCCGCATGACGCCATTGTTCTTGTTGACAAGGCGCGAGCGCAAATTCCGCCCTCCGACCCGGACGCAGCACAGCAGTTGAACTTTCTCGCAAGGGGGCGAGCCTATGCGCTGTCAGACATCGGCGACATGGACGGTGCCCTGCGAGCCCTGTCTGATGCGGAATTCCAGTATCGCCATCCTGTCATGCCGGTCGGTGCCATCGGCACCTTGGCCATACTCGCCAAGATCGGCATCCGATTGGAAGACGAAGGCATGGCCCGGGGGGCCTACGCGACCCTTCGACATATTCTTCCCGTTGGAAAGGACCCGGACGAAATCACCGACGATATCCATCATTGTCAATCCATCGAGCAGATGTTCGGAACGCCGGAGCGATTGCTGACGTGTGGCAAGGGTGTTGATTTTGCGCGCCTGCGCCCGAACGAATATACCGAATTCGCCTATGCGAGCCGCGGGCTTGCCTATGCCCAGCTGGGGCGCACGAAGGCGGCGGAGGCAGATGCGGCCCGTCTGGCAGAACTGGCTCGCACGGGCATCAGGCTCGAGGACATTCCTCCAGAGGAGCGATTGAGGGCCTGGCTCGCGGCGCGACGGGGTCATGCCGTCGAGGCCGTCACGATCCTTGATCGGTATTGGAAGCGTGAGACGGCCACACGGAAGAGGGAGTTCCGCAAGATCGTTCCCGAGCTCACGGGAGCCCTGCAGAAGGAGCTCGATCTCTCCCGCCGCAACGCCCAGCAGCAGTCCACCATCATCCTGTTCCAGTGGGGCATGGGGGTCGTCGTCGCCCTGATCTGCGCCGCCACCGTTGCCGTCCTGATCTGGCAGCGGCGGCTGAACCGCGAACTCCTTGCCGCCAATGCCCGGGCCGAAGCCGCCCAGCACCGGGCCGAGGAGGCCAATGCGCTCAAGTCCCAGTTCTTGGCCAATGTCAGCCACGAGGTACGCACGCCCCTGAACGGGGTGCTGGGCATGATCCAGGCCATCGCCGCCGACGAGCTGAACCCCGTGCAGCGGGAGCGGCTGGAGGTGCTGCGGGGCTCCAGCCGGGGCATGCTGACCATCCTCAACGACCTCCTCGACCTCGCCAAGATCGAGGCGGGCAAGCTGACCCTGGAGAGTGTGGAGTTCGACCTCGCGCCCGTGGTCGAAGGCTCCCGCCACGCCTTCTGGGCCGCCGCCGAGGCCAAGGGGCTGGACCTGGAGCTGACGGTGGAGGCGGACGCCCGGGGCCTCTATCGCGGCGATCCCACCCGCCTGAGACAGGTGGTGGACAACCTGGTCTCCAACGCCATCAAGTTCACCTCGGAGGGCGGGGTCTACGTCACCTTCGCCGCCACCGGGGCGGGGACGGGCCTGCGCCTGTCGGTGCGCGACACCGGCATCGGCCTGACGCCGGAGGCGGCGGGCAAGATCTTCGCGAAGTTCGAACAGGCCGACGCCTCCACCACCCGCAAGTTCGGGGGCACGGGGCTCGGTCTGTCCATCTGCCGGGAGCTGGTCCATGCCTTCGGCGGAGAGATCACCGTGACCAGCCTGCCGGGGGAGGGGACGACCTTCACGGCCGAGCTGCCCCTGCCGCGGATCGGGGACAGCCCGGCTCCGGGGGCGGACGCCGACGGGGCCGAGGCGGCCGGGCTGGAGGAGGCGGGGGAGGGTCTGCGCATCCTGGCGGCGGAGGATCATCCGGTGAACCAGCTGGTGCTGCGGACGCTGCTGTCCCAGCTGGGCTGCGAGGTGACCCTTGTCGGCGACGGGGCCCAGGCGCTGGAGGCGTTCCGCACCGCCCGCTGGGACGTGGTGCTGATGGATATCCAGATGCCCAACATGGACGGGCTGGAGGCCACCCGGGCAATCCGGGCGCTGGAGCGGGGAGAGGGCCTCGGCCGCACGCCCCTGGTGGCGCTCACCGCCAATGCCATGCCCGACCAGATCGCGGAATACCGGGCGGCGGGCTTTGACGACCACCTGTCCAAGCCCATCGACGCCGGCGACCTGCTGGCCGTCCTCAACCGCGCGCTGGCCGGCTATGCCGAGATGCCGGAGCGGGAGATCGCTTGATCGGCAGGGGCGAACGCGGTCGTCCGTCCCGGGCCCCTGTGCGGAGGTGCCTCTATCCGGCCATCAGCACATAGCCGACCCGCGGCGTGTGCACATGAACCCGCCCCACGGCCGGGTCGTCCCGGGCGATGGTGATGGAGCGGGCGGTCGCTGCGACCAGCGCGCCCCGCACCGGGTCGCGGCCGTAGTCGTCGGCCATGACCACAACCGTCGCGCCGGGTGCTAGGCCCGACGGGTCCGCAGGATCATGGGCGGGAGGCGTGACGGGCTCTGCCGAACGGGCGATCTCGAGGGCTTCGGCACCGGTCAGCTCGGTCCGGTCCCCGTGGCCCAGGGCGCGCATCCGCTCGCTCCAGTCCAGAACCCGGGGCAGGCCCGCCAGCAGCTTCGCCGTGGTGGCGGGCACGTTGCGACCGGCGAACCAGATGTTCATGTAGGCGGCCGCGTCGGCCATCCCCGGACGATTGCCGGCCAGCCACGGCCGGTCCGCCAGACCTTCCTCGATGAAGGCCGCATGCCCCCGGAACTGGGTGGCCATGAAGGGGACGGCCGCGGCCATGGCTGCGGGATCGAAGGGACGTCCGGACAGCTGTTCGCGGTCCTTGATGAAGGCCTCGGGCACCTGGGCCCCCAGCTCGCCGAAGATCAGGGGCACGGCGGTCTGGAACATCAGCCGATCCGCCCACAGGTTCAACGCCCAGTCGGTGCCGGTCACGGTCCGTGGGGCCGGCAGGCGCCGCTCGATCTCCGCCAGCATGATCTGGGTGTCGAGATAGACGTCCGCGCCGATCTGCATCACCGGCGTGCGGCGATATCCCCCGGTGAGCGGCGTCAGGTCCGGCTTGGGCATGATCGAGGGAATCAGAACGGAACGCCACGGTGCGCCCTTGATGCCGAGCAGGATCCGCACCTTTTCGGAGAAGGGCGAGGTCTCGTAATGGTGCAGGATCAGGTCGGAGGCGGTGGCTTGGGTCATGGGCGGCAGTGTGGCCGTTGGTCACAGCCCTGACAAGATGGTCGTGCCGGGGCCGCGGCGGCCAAGTTCTGCCGCTTTCGGGGGGAATGGTCCACGCAATCAATCGGGTCGGGGGCACCATGAACAGTCAGTCGAGGACCACAGCGGTGGTCGCGGGTTTCGTTGCAGCCGCTCTGTTGCTGGTCTGTGCACCCCTCGCCGGTGCCGCGACGGCGGCCCGGACCGTGGAGCGCACGGCGGACAAGGTCTTCCCTTATCTGGAACCGTACCTGGCCCTGCCGCCGACGGAGCGGACCGGGTTCACCCTCTCCTACCGCCTGCTCGAGCCGGAGACGCTGAAACCCGCGCCGGTCCGCCTGACCCTGCTGCGCGGTGCCGAGCCCACCGTGCTGCCGCTGGCGCCGGATGGCCGGATCGTCCTGCAGCCCGGGCTGACGGAGCTGCGCGCCCGGGCGAAGGTGACGCTTGAGATTGTCGGGGGCGGGCGGGTGACGGAGTCCCTCGACATCGTATCCACCCAGCCCCTGCGCAGCGATTATGCGGCGACCGACTTCAATGTGGGGCTGGCCCAGGCCAATGCCGGCGTGCGCAAGGCGGCGGGCCTGTTCAGCATCGCCGCGCCGCATTTCACCCGGGTGGTGTTCGTGGGGGCCGGATCCGGAGAGATGATCGATGCCGCCGGCAAGTCGCAGCCCTTGCCCCTGTCGAAGACCGGCCCGGCCTTTGATCCCGAGGCGCTCAAGAGCGCCCGGTCGATCCGTCTGGCGAAGACGCCGGACCGGATCGAATTCGCACCCGCCGGGAACTGACGGCAGGGCACGACGGCCGCGCCGTCAGACGCTCCCCCGCCGTCTCAGGGCTTCGGGCACTTGATGAACTTGCCCTTGGCGTCGCGGCAGGGCTTGGGCTTGGCGGCTTCCGGGGCCGGGCACTTGGTGAACTTGCCCTTGTCGTCACGGCAGGGCTTGGCCTTGGCTGCGGGCGCATCCGCCGCCCAGGTGGGTGTCGGGGCGGAGGCGAGGCCGAGGCTCGCGGCGGCAAAACCGGCGATGACCAGCGACATCATCGTTGACGTGATCTTTCCAACCATGCGGGGCGCTCCTGTGCTGTCCGCTCGGCGCGAGTCGGACTGTGTGGCCCCAGTATCGACGAGTTAGTCGACATTTCAATTACGGTACAAAATCTACACTTCAAGACGGACTTCCGGATCTGGAATACCCGCATGCGGCGTCCTTCGGAGATGCATTGTCTCAGACCGCGCAGGCGCTAAGCTGCCGGCCTGCTGAGGGAGAAACCGTCGTATGAAGAATGTCCGGGTTTTGGGCCTGCTGTGCGCAGGGGCGTGGATGGCGCTGGCGGGCAGTGCCCTTGCGGCACCGGCACACGGCAAGGGCGACGCTGCCCGCTGGAAGGCGGAAGCGGCCCGGGTCACCATCACGCGGGACGACCACGGCATCGCCCATGTGCACGGCCGCTCCGACGCCGACGCCGTGTTCGGCATGATCTATGCCCAGGCCGAGGATGACTTCCCGCGGGTGGAGACCAATTATCTCGACAATCTCGGCCTGCGGGCCCTCGCTCGCGGGGAGGGCGAGATCTGGAGCGACCTGCGCGCCCGGATCTATAACGATCCGTCGGTGCTCAAGGCCCGATATCGCCAGTGCCCGCCATGGCTGAAGTCGCTGATGGTCGCCTGGGCGGACGGGCTGAACTACTATCTCGCCACGCATCCCGACACCCACCCCGAGGCCATCCGCCGGTTCGAGCCATGGATGACGCTGGCATTCTCCGAGGGCAGCATCGGCGGCGACATCGAGAGCATCTCGCTCGAGAAGCTTGAGGCCTTCTATGGTCGGCCGACGGATGTGAAGGTGGCGGAACTCCCGAAGCTGCCGATGGAGCAGCGGGGATCCAACGGCATTGCCATCGCACCGCAGAACACCACCACGGGCCATGCCCTGCTGCTGATCAACCCGCACACCAGCTTCTATTTCCGCTCCGAGGCGCAGGTCGCCAGCGATACGGGCCTGAATGTCTACGGTGCCAGCACCTGGGGCCAGTTCTTCGTCTACCAGGGCTTCAACGCCCATGCGGGATGGATGCACACGTCCACGGGCTCGGTGCGCACCGCGGAGTTTCGCGAGGCCATCGTGCACAAGGGGGGAAAGCTCTTCTACCGCTATGGCACGGCGTTGCGCCCGGTGAAGCGCGTGCACCTCGCCATTCCGTACCGGGCCAAGGACGGATCGACCGCCACCCGTCGCTTCACCGTCTATCGCACCCATCACGGCCCGGTGGTTGCGGACGAGGGGGGGCGCTGGATCAGCTATGCCATGATGGACCGGCCGGTGGCGGCCCTGCAGCAGTCCTGGCTGCGGACCCGCGCCACGGACTATGACAGCTTCCGCAAGGTGGCCATGCTGAAGGCCAATTCCTCGAACAATACCCTGTTTGCCGACAGCAAGGGGGAGATCGCCTATCTCCACCCGCAATTCACTCCGCGGCGGGGGCCGGATGTAGACTATCTGAAGCCCGTGGACGGGTCCGACCCGGCCACGGACTGGCAGGGCGTCCACGACCTCGACGAGACACCGACCATCGTCAATCCGTCCACCGGCTTCGTCTACAATTCCAACAACTGGCCCTACACCGCGGCCGGATCGGCCAGCCCGAAGCCGGAGCAGTTCCCCAAATACATGGACAGCGTAGGGGAGAACCCCCGGGGCCTCCACGCCCTCCGTCTGCTGGAAGGGCGCAAGGACTTCACGCCAGAGGGCCTGCTGGCGGCGGCGTATGACAGCTACCAGCCGGCCTTCGCCCACATGATCCCCAAGCTGGTGGCTGCGTGGGATGCGGAACCGGCCGACAGCCCGCTGAAGGCCAGGCTCGCCGAGCCGGTGGCGATGCTCAGGGCCTGGGACTATCGCTGGGGCAAGGACAGCGTGGCCATGAGCCTGGCGGAATACTGGGCCGACAGCTTCTGGCCGGAAATGATCCGCCGCTTCGGCGATGACCGGAACCGCATCTTCGAGCATGTGGGCGAAGTGATGACCCCGCACGCGCAGCTGGAGCGCCTGTCCGGTGCCGTGGATCACCTGACCACCGACTTCGGCAGCTGGAAGACTCCCTGGGGCGAGATCAACCGCTTCCAGCGCCTGACCAGCAACATTCGCCAGACCTACGAGGACGACCAGCCCAGCATCCCCGTGGGCTTCGCCAGCGCCCGCTTCGGCTCGCTGGCGGCCTTCGAGGCCCGTCCCCGGGCAGGAACGAAGAAGTACTACGGCGACACCGGCAACAGCTTCGTGGCGGTGGTGGAGTTCGGGCCCAAGGTGCGGGCCTTGGCGGTCAGCGCCGGGGGCGAGAGCGGTCACGTGGGTGACGCCCACTTCACCGACCAGGCCCAGCGCTATGCGGACGGAGCCCTGCGGCCGGTCTACTTCTACCCCGAGGACCTGAAGGGGCATGTGGAGCGGACCTATCGGCCAGGCCGATGAGCTCCGGTGGGCGGCGGTCCGACTCCGGACGGGCCGCCGGCATCGCCCGGATCGTGATGAGCCTGTTCTACCTGCTGGCGGGCACGGCCCACCTGCAGGCCGTCGACGGCTTTGTCGCCATCACGCCGAGTTGGGTGCCGTTTCCCGCCGCGGTGATCGTCGGCACCGGCGTGTGCGAACTCCTCGGGGCGGTGGGGCTCTGGATCCCGCGGCTGCGCTGGCTGAGCGGGCTGATGCTGGCTCTCTATGCCGTATGCGTGTTTCCCGCCAACATCCATCACGCCTTCGACCATGTGACGGTCCCGGGCCTTCCGTCGAGCTGGTGGTACCACGCGCCGCGGCTCCTGATGCAGCCGGTGCTGGTGTGGGCGGCGCTGTTGGCGGGCCGGGTGACGGCCTGGCCGTGGCGCGGTTCAGTAAGCTGACATATTTGTGAGTAGTAACTTTTGCGGTTTCTGTATTTTGCTATAAGTTCGGCCAAAAATTCAGTCCAAAAATCGGTCCAAGAATAATCCGATTTCGTCCATAAATCGAAAATCTCAAAAAATCTCTGATCTGCTGTATCCTTGCCGGATGACGGTGCGTAACATCTGTGTCTCCTGGGAGTGGATGCTTTATCCGCTTGTCAGAAGCGGAGCGGTTGTTGTCGCTGCGCGGACGCGTACTGAGTATAGCGCCGGTTCTGCGCTCCATTGCCCCGTGCGGGCGCGGAGCCGGCGCGACCGCCGGGCGCGGGAGCACGGGTGGCGTCGGGGGCGACGCGGCCGGAGCCTTCACATCCCCATCACACAAGGAACAGTTCATGACGCACAGATCTCATCTGGCGCTGGGCGGCGCGATGTTCGGCGCAGCCCTCGCCTTCACGGTGGCCGCCGATGCGGCCCCGCTGCTTGACCAGGGCAAGCTTCTGCTCACCGGCGGCGTGACCAATGTCGAGGGCGCGGCCGGCGGCGGGATCGCCACCTGGGCCACGATCACGGGCTACGGTACCAATGACGGTATCGGCGGCAATGTGCACGCCACCTATGCGGACGTGCGGGACTACCGGCTGACCGATTATGGCGCGGCCGTCGGCCTCTACAACCGGGTCGAGCTGTCCTATGCACGGCAGGATTTCGACACCCGCTCCGTCGGCCCGAAGCTCGGCCTGCCGCAGGGCTACACCTTCAGCCAGGACGTCTATGGCGCGAAGCTGCGGGTGATCGGCGACCTTGTCTATGACCAGGACAGCCTGCTGCCACAGATCTCCGTCGGCCTGCAGCACAAGGAAGAGAGCGACAAGCTGCACGTGATCCGGTCGCATGCCTTCGGCATCCGGTCGGCCAGCGGCACCGACTATTACGTCGCCGCCACCAAGCTCTTCCTCGACCAGAGCCTGCTGGTGAACGCCACGGTGCGTTACACCAAGGCCAACCAGGGCGGCCTGCTCGGCTTCGGCGGCCCGAAATCCAATGACTACAAGCCGCAATTCGAGGGCAGCGTCGGCTATCTCCTGTCCAAGAAGCTGGTGGTCGGTGCCGAGTACCGGACCAAGCCCGACAATGTCGGGCTGAAGGAAAACGACTGGTACGACCTCTACGCCGCCTATGCCCTCAACAAGCATGTGTCCGTGACGCTGGCCTACGCCAACCTCGGCGACATCGCGACGTTCAAGAACCAGGACGGCGTCTACCTGTCCCTGCAGGCCGGCTTCTAGCGCCGCCGCCGTTTCGGACATCCCCCAACCCCTTCGGACAAGGTCAATCCCCATGAAACTCTCTCGACATATGGCTCCGCTGCTGCTGGCAACGCTGGTCGCAGTCTCGGCTCCGGTCTGCGCCCAGACGGTGCCGGCTCCCGCGCCGGACACCACCGCGTCCGCCTCGAACGCCGGCGCGACCCCGCTGGCGGGAGACGCGGTCTACAAGGCCTTCCACGGCGAGGAAGGAATCCAGCGGATCATGGACGACTTCATCGTCCGGATCACCACCGACCCGCGGATCAAGGACCGTTTCGCCAATGCCAATCTGGCGCGGCTGAAGCTGTTGCTGGTCCAGCAGGTCAGCTACCTCATCGGCGGCCCGCAGACCTATACGGGTCGGGACATGAAGACGACGCACGAGGGCATGGGCCTGCAGAACGGCGACTTCAACGCCCTCGCCGAAGACCTGCAGCTGTCCATGGACAAGGAAGGCGTTCCCTTCCGGGCCCAGAACAAGCTGCTGGCGAAGCTGGCGCCCATGGAACACCAGATCGTTCCGCGCTGACCAGGGTCGTCCGGGCGGCGGCTTCTCGGTCGTCCGGACATCCTCGCGTTTCGGATTCCCAACCCAGAAAGGTCCCGGTCATGACCCGAACCCTGTCATCCCTCCCCACGCGGCGACACCTTCTGGCAATCGGGCTCGGCGTGGGGGCTGCGCTCGCCGGTGCCGCCACGGCACAAGCCAAGACGCCCCGGTCCGCCGTCGGCTTCCAGACCCATCCCAACGGGACCTCGGCCTGTGCCACCTGCACCTCGTTCATTCCGGCGACCGATCCCGCGCAGCCCGGCAGCTGCAAGATCGTCGAGGGCGAGATTCCACCGACGAGCTGGTGTGCCCTCTATGCGCGCCGGTCCGCCTGATCCCCAGGACCCGGGACCCTCAGCGACCGGGCTTCAGGGTGATCACCCGCTCCGCCGCCTCCAGCACCGCGGCGCGGGAATAGAGCAGGGGCACGTAGCTGCCCCCGGCCCAGAGGGGGAACAGGTCCCGATAGTGCGGGCTCGCCGGATCGCCGGACTGACCGGGGGTGTTGATCACCACCGACTGGTCCCAGGCCCCCACGTCCAGCACCATCCGCACCGAGGCCCCGGCCACCACGTCGAAGTCGCTTGTCCGGTAACTCGTGGCCATGGGGGTCTCGCCGGAGCCGCCCACCTGCAGCGGTCCGACCGACATCTGCGCGGCCATCGGCCCTTGGGCCAGCGCCGCCGCGGCGGGCGACCACCGGGCTCTGTGCAGGTCGCCCCAGCGCCAGCGGGTGGCGTCGGCCCCCAGCAGGGCTGCCGTGTCACGCCAGGCCTCCGCCAGGGAAGACTTCAACACCTGGTCGCGGAGGGCAGCCGGGGTCTTTCCGAACATCGGGCCCGGATGGGCCAGGCTGTCCACCACCGCCGCCAATTGCGGATCGGTGAAGGCCGGGCGGACCTTGTCCGGCACCACGGCCGTGACGGCGGCCTGCCGCAGATGACGGCTGGCCCAGACCTCGAACAGGGCCGCCTGCGGGCTGTCGGCCGTCTCTTGCCCGTTCCAGCCCTGCAGCAGGGCGAGCGCTGCGGTCTGGTCGGGCGTTTCGCCCTTGAGGCCCGTCAACAGGGCGCAGGTCTGCCGGGCCAGAGTGCTGGTCACGTCGGTCTGGATCGCCATCATGTCGGTGAGGCCGAGCTTCGGCTTTTCCGCGAGCCGGGCCTGGATCTCGTCGATGCGGGAACGGTCCACCCATTCGTATCCGACATTGCCGAAGCCCCTGGGCGCGTCGGCGGGGATGTTCATCTCGTTGGCCGTGGCGAACCAGCCCTGGGCGGGGTTCTTCACCGTCGGGAAGAGGTCCGGCCGGATGAGGCCCTTCCACTCGTAGCGTCCGTCCCCCGGCACCGGGGTCAGGCCATCCCAGTTGGGACGAAGCGGGGTGAAGGCAGAGGGCCGCCAGCCGATGGTCCCGCCGGTGTCGGCATAGACGAGGTTCAGGGGCGGAGCCCCCCAGTGGCCGTGGGTCGTGTCGAAATCGGCCCAGCTCTTGGCCCGGAACATCCAGGCGGCGTTGAAATAGCCGGCACCGCCCGGCTCGCTCCAGATCGAGCGCACGGCAAAGGCGTGTCCGCCCTTGGCGTCCCCGCTGATCACGGGGCCGTGGCGGGTGAAGCGCAGCGTGATTTCCCGGTCGGCCTCGCCCTTCACCTCGAGCGTTTCGCGGACCACCTCCATCGGCGCCCAGCCGCCCTTGTAGCGATAGGCGTCCGGGTGGTCGGCCGCGGTGTCGTAGACGTAAAGGTCCTGCTGGTCGGCATAGAAGATCGTCAGGCCCCAGGCGGCGGTGTCGTTGTGACCGAAGCTGACGCCAGGCAGGGCGGGCTCTCCGGCACCAATCACGTGCAGGTCCGGGGCATTCACGTCCACCACGTAGCGAAGGGACGGTACGCCATGGGCCCGGTGCGGATCATTGGCCAGGATCGGCCGACCGGTCGTGGAATGGGCGGCGTCCACGATCCAGTTGTTGGAGCCCTCCCGCGTGACTTCGGTATTGTGCTCGGCCAGCCGCTTCAGGTCCGGTGCCTCGGCCACCATGGTGCGGCCATCGAAGCTCACATTGCCCGTGGCCAGCAGATAGTCCTTCAACACCTCAGGCCCGACGACGCAGGGATCGAGGCCCTTGGGCACCTGGATCTCGTGGGCGGGTTCGAGCTTGCGGCGCAGGGGCTCGTACGGGAGGCCGCCGAGACACAGGGACCGGGCGCGGATCACCTCCGCCGTCAGATTGCCCACCAGGGCGTGGCTGCGGATGCGGACCACGTCGTCGGCGGTCCAGGACTCCGGGGCCGAGCCGGTCATCGCGAACTCCGGCGGGGCCGGGCGGCGGCCAGCGCGGATCTCGGCGATATAGGCGTTGATCCCGGCGACGAAGGCCTCTGTCCAGCTCTTCGCCTCGGCGGGATAGGCTGCCCATTCCGCCGCCATGTCGCCGCGATAGAGAAACAGGCGAGAGGCCCGGTCCTGCTCCACGAATTTCGGTCCGAAGCTGGCGGCCAGGCGCCCCAGCCCGCGCTTGCGCCAGAGGTCGATCTGCCACAGCCGATCCCGGGCGGCGTTGTAGCCCTGCAGGAAGAAGGCGTCGTGGGCGTTGGCCCCGTAGACATGGGCGATGCCCCAGTGATCCACGACGATTTCCCCGGGCGCGGTCAGGCCGGAGACCTCCCGCACTTCGGACATCGCAGCGGCCGGGGGGGTGGTCTGCGCCAGGGCCGGTGCGACGGTCGCCAGCAACAGCGCGGCCGCGATCCCAATGTTGGACGTCATAGCGTTCCCCAGACCGTTTGTGTCGAGGCCAGCTTAGAAGGGTGCCCCCGGGGCGCAAGTCCGCTTTGCCACCCGGGCCGACTTGTGGGTAACATCCGGTGGTTGAGGCGATGCCGGTCCGTCCCTATTCCGGGTCACTGTACCCGTCCCCGATCCTGGAGGTCCCGAACATGAACCCTACTGTATCGATCCTCGCCGTGAGCCTGGCCCTCGGCCTGCTGGCCGGAGCCGCGGAGGCTGCCGGACCGCCGTCGGCCACGGCCCAGCTGGTCAACGGCACCGGGGCCGCCATCGGCTCGGTGGTGCTGACCGAAGGAACCGGCGGCGTGCTGATCGAGGTCGAGGCCACCGGCCTGACCCCCGGCTGGCACGGGGTGCACCTGCACGAGATGGGCGTGTGCGCGGCCGACGGCTTCAAGAGCGCCGGGGCCCACATGGGTCACCATGAAGGCGTAGGCCACGGCCTGCTGAACCCGAACGGGCCCGAGGCCGGGGACCTTCCCAACCTCTATTCCGCGGACGGGTCGGCCCATGTGCAGCTGTTCAGCGACAAGGTGACCCTGGACCCCGCCAAGGCCGGGCTCGGCCGCCTGCTGATCAAGGATGGGTCCCTGATCATCCACACGGCCCGGGACGACCAGTCCACCCAGCCCATCGGCGGGGCGGGGGCGCGGGTCGCCTGCGGTGTGCTGAAGGTCAACTAGGTCCCACGGGAGGAGAGGGACCCCTACCGGCGGCTCCGCTCCAGCGCGGTCATGACATCGCCCACGGCGCGGGCGGCCGGGTCCGTCTCGGCCGCGTAGCCCGCGATCAGTCCGGCCCGGTCGGCGTCGGAGCGGTGCTGCTGCATCTTCCAGATGCCCTCCAGGCGGTCGACCTGAAGGCGGATGCCGACGATCCCCCGCAGCATGCCTTCGAAATAGGCCCGGGGCGAATCGTCCACGGACCACGGTGTCGGGCGACCGTCCTCGTTGCGCGCGGTCACCCGCCGTACCTGATCCTCGAGCCAGGCCTGGTCGTCAATGGCCTCGAGCCGGCCATGGGCATGGACGACGATGTAGTTCCAGGTGGGCACCACCTTGCCGTGTTCCGCCTTGGAGGCATACCAGCCCGGCGAGACATAGGCCTGCGGGCCATGGAAGATGGCGACGGACGGCGGGCGCGCGGCCAGCACCCGATGATGGGGATTTGCCCGGGCCAGATGGGCCTCGAGCCGCAGGCCGTCATCCCCATCCGTCGCGGCGGTCATGGGCACGTGGGTGATGTGCAGCTCGCCGTCCGCAGGCGTCACCAGCGTCGCCAGCTGCGCGTTGCGCATCGCCTCCAGCATCACGTCGCGACGGGTTTCCTGGAAGGGGCCGGGGGCATACATGGGTCGGTCCTCGGTCTGGGGCGGGGCACGGACACCCGGGTTGCGCGTAGAAATTGCGATCTGTCGGAGCTTTAGCTTGACATTCGGCGTGTTGCGGCGCACCAGGACCGTGTCCGGCGCATTCTGCACCGGCTGATCGGCGCTCCAGTGGCGTGTGGGACCGGCTTTCCGGTCCGGCTGTCGAGCGCTGGGAACAACCTTCCCGAACCAAGTTCGCCCATACACGCGGGGCGGGTGACCCTCCCTCCCGCGCCATCCGGATGAGCCCTGCGCCGTCCGGAGCTGCGCACACATTTGAAAGACATCCTCACTTGACCACCTTCAAGGACCTCGGCCTCGCCGAGCCTCTGCTCAAGGCGCTGACCGCCAAGGGCTATGAGATCCCCACGCCGATCCAGACCCAGGCAATCCCTGCGGCCATGACCGGTCGCGACATCCTGGGCGTGGCCCAGACCGGTACCGGCAAGACCGCGGCCTTTGCCCTGCCGATCCTGCATCGCCTGGCCGCCGACCGGAAGCCCGCGCCCCGCCGCGGCTGCCGGGTGCTGGTCTTGTCCCCCACCCGGGAACTGGCCAGCCAGATCGCCGAGAACTTCCGCGCCTATGGCAAGCTGCTCAACATCAGCGTCACCGTCGTGTTCGGCGGTGCCAAGATGAGCACCCAGGTCCGGGCCCTGGCACCGGGCGTTGACGTGCTGGTGGCGACGCCGGGCCGCCTGATCGACCACATCGGCCAGAAGACCTGCTTCCTCGGCGAGACCGAGATCCTGGTGCTGGACGAGGCCGACCAGATGCTGGACCTGGGCTTCTTCCGCCCGATCCGCCAGATCGTCGGCTACATGCCGAAGAAGCGGCACAACCTGTTCTTCTCCGCCACCATGCCGCCGGAAATCGCCAAGCTGGCGGCCGAGCTGCTGGACAAGCCGGTGGAGGTCTCGGTCACCCCGCAGGCCACGACGGTGGAGAAGGTCGACCAGCGGGTGATCTTCGTCGAGGCGGGCAAGAAGCGTCCCCTGCTGGCGGAGCTGTTCGCCGATCCGGCCTTCAATCGCGTCATCGTCTTCACCCGCACCAAGCACGGCGCAGACCGGGTGGCGGACTATCTGGAAAAGGTCGGCGTCGAGGCCGCCGCGATCCATGGCGACAAGCGCCAGGGTCAGCGGGAGCGGGCGCTGGCCGACTTCAAGGCCGGCAAGGTCCGCGCCCTGGTGGCCACCGACATCGCGTCCCGCGGGATCGATGTGGATGCCGTCAGCCACGTGGTGAACTTCGAGCTGCCCATGACCCCGGAAGCCTATGTCCACCGGATCGGCCGGACGGCCCGGGCCGGGGCCGGTGGCTCCGCCGTCAGCCTGTGCGCCGACGATGAGCGCCTGCTGCTCAAGGCCATCCAGAAGACCACCCGCCAGACCCTGCCGGCGGTGGATCGCCGCTCGGACAAGAGCCTGGTGGCTCCGCCCTCGCAGCCCCGCAACCAGGGCGGCGACGTGGAGCAGAAGCTGGCCCAGCCCAAGGCCCGCGAACACCGGCGGGAGCGTCGCCCCGAGGGCGGCGGCCAGCCGCATCGCAACCGCAACGGCGGCGGTGGCAACAAGGGCGCGGGCCAGGCCCAGACGCCGCGCTGGGACCCCATGGCCGGCGAGCGTCGTCCGGACGGCGTGGCCGACACCCGTCCGATCCGTCAGCCCGCAGCGGCTCCGGCCGGTGCAGGCGCCCCCCGCAGCTTCAAGCCCAGCCAGGGCCGTCGGCCTTAGGGCCCACTCTGCAGGGATCGCGGCCGTCGGCCTCGACCCCCTGCTGCCAGGGCTGACCTCTGCACCGCGGAAACGAACAACGCCGCCAAGGGTGACCCTGGCGGCGTTGCCGTGTCTGGAGTGACGCCGTGTCTTGCGTGACGGGGCTAGAACCTCGCGCGGACACCGCCTTCGAAGGTCTGGCCGTAGATTTCCCGCTGGATGGTCGCGCCGCCGACGTTGTAGCGGAGCGGCGTGTCGGCCAGGTTCTTCACGTTGAAATACACCGTCCAGTGCTTGTCGAACTCGTAGCTGGAGGTGAAGTCGTAGTTGGTCTTGGACGCCTGGATGGTGTCCCCGGACTTGTCGGACCCGCCGGCACCGAACAGGCTTGCGCCCACATGTTCGCTGGAGAGACGCAGGGCAAGGCCGTTCAGCTCGTAGAACACCGCCACGTTGTAGGTGACATGCGAGGTGCCGGGCAGGGAGCCGTACTGGTTCTTGCCGGTGGCGCTGGTGGTGGTGTCATATTCGAGGAAGCGGCTGTCCACCACGGTCATGTTGGCGTCGAGGCCGAAGCCCCGGGCCAGGCCGGGCAGGAAGGTGAACTTCTGGTGGTACGCGACTTCCATGCCGCGGGCCCAGGCGCTCTCGTTTGAGTAGGAGACGAAGTCGCCCTTGGTCGCCGTGCCGAAGATCGGGTTGGCCACATTGGTGACGGTGTGGGCGAAGATGTAGTTCTCGAACTCCTTGTCGAACAGGCCGAACTGCAGGATCCCGCCGTTGGGCATGTAGTACTCGATGTCGAGGTCGAAATTGTTGCCCGTGGTCGGCTTCAGGTCCGGATTGCCGGCAGAGTAGACCGGGCGGGGCGCGGCGGTGAAGTCGACCCCGGCATTGCCGCCGGCCTGGGTGAAGCCGGGCCGGGCAATGCCCGTGGACCAGGTGGCCCGGACCTGCAGGTCCGGCTGGAGCTCGTACTTGGCCTGGATGGTCGGGAACAGGTCGGTGTAGCTCTTGCTGTGCTTGACGAAGCTGACCGTGTTGTTGCCCAGGGCATCGGTGGTGGTCAGGTAGTTGCCGTAGGTGGCGTCGGTCTGTTCCACCCGCAGGCCGCCCAGCACGCTCAGCTTGCCGATGTTGAAGGTGTACATGCCGTAGGCGGCATAGACGTTCTCGTCGTCATTGAAGTCGCGGCCAATGGACGGCGAGAGAGTCGTGTTCGCCCGGACGAGTGCGCGCACGGCATAGATGTCGGCATAGGGAGCCGCCGGATAGGCGCCGTCGAAATAGTTGCTGCCCGGCGCCACGCTCTGCGAAACGGCCGAGAGGGGCGAGGTGACCTTGGCGGTGCCGCCGAAGTTATAGACGACCTTGTTGCGAAGGCGGGCGCTGATCCCGGCCTTCAGCTCGCCATTGTCGCCGATCAGATGGACCGGATAGCGGGCGTTCAGGGCGTAGCTGGTTTCCTCGTCCACCGCCGACTCGAAGAAGTTGCTGAGCGAGGTCTTGGTGGTCGAATTGTAGTTGAGCACGTTGGTGGACACGAACGGGGTCACGCCATCGGGCATGAACAGCTGGAACACCGGCTGGTGCGGGTTGGACGTGTTGTACTTGCCGATGAAGATGTCCTGACCGCGGTAGCGGGCCTCGTTGTAGAAGTTCTCCACATAGGTCGCGCGGCTGTAGGCGACGCGGTAGTCGATGACCAGGTCATTGAACCGGTCGGAACCGCCGGCGGCGATCACCGTGTTGCGGTGGGTTTCCTCCAGGTCCACCAGGTCCACCTGAGGCTGGAAGCCGTCGGTGCGGAAGCCCTTGGCGTCCGGAGCCGAGGCGGCACCGTCGAAGGCGGCATACCAATGGTTCTTGTGCGCCCGCTCCTTGTAGCCGGCCACGTCCAGGCGGACGTAGTAGCTGTGGTTGTCATTGGGCTTGAAGTCGAAGTTGCCGCCATAGCCGAACCGGCGGCGGTTGTAGTCGTAGCGGCGGAAGTCCACCCGGTCGAACTGCCCCGGTGCCACATAGCTGGGCTCCAGGTCGTCGATGCCCCGGCGGTCGTCCTTGCGCGAGCCCGTGATCACGAACGAGAACGGCGTCGGGTTGGAGATCCAGCCCGAACCGGCCGGAACGTCCTGCCCGTCGCCCTGGACCACCAGCTTGCCGTTGTTGAAGCCGAAGCGGGCCCCGGCGGCCAGGGCGGCGGTGAAGGGACCGGTATGGTCGTGGAGGTTCTCGTAGCCCCAGCCCAGCTCGCCTTCAACGAAGGGCTTGGCGATATCCTTGGAGGAGCGCGGGGTCAGTTCGATCTGACCGCCCAGGCCTTCGGCTTCCCGGTCGGGGGAGAGGGTCTTGTAGAGCACGATGCCGTCGATGGCGCCGGTGGGGATGGTGTCGAACTCCACCGCCCGGCCAGCCCCGCTGGCCGCGGTGCCCGACGGCAGCGTGTTCAGCAGCACCACGCCGCCATAGGTCGCGCCGTTGAGGTTGGCATCGATGCCGCGGATGTTGACGAAGCGGCCTTCCGCCGTGTCGGTCGACAGGGATACGCCGGGCATGCGGCCCAGGGCCTCTGCGGCGTTGTAGTCGGGATACTTGGCGATGGTCTCGGCGGACTGGACGTTCAGGATGGTGAAGGCGTTTTCCTGACGCTGGCGGGCGATCACTTCCTGGCGGGGGGCGGTCACGACGACCTGCTCCACCGTGCTGCCGGTCGTGTCGGCGGCGGCGGGCGCTTCGGCCGCCCATGCAGGGGCGGCGAGGGTGGCGCTGGTGAGGGCGATCAGGCTGATGCCGGCGATCAGCGCCGGTCGAAGGTTGGACGGTGTCATGCGGGCCCCTGAATAGCGAAACGCCACCCGGCGCAACGCCGGGCGGTCAGAACTCCGGGGACACTGGTTTCCTTTGAAGACAGCTTGGTGACTGAATTATAAAACATGGATGAAGACGCAAATTTCCCCAATTTACGAACCCGTTTCATTGGGAGAGGCCTCAACATCTAGGCATTCAATTTACATAAATCTGAATAAATTCACATTATTTCGGCCGTGAAATATTTCGGGCGTGATGGCGCGCCGATTTATACTTCCGATGGCCTTGTCGGATCATGGAGAATGAATTCCGCGGACCGCGATGATCAAGCGGTCTTGATCCCGCCGGAAAAGTCGTGCAGCGGTGCGGTCCGCACATCCCGATCCCATCCCGCAGGAGCCTTCGCATGCTGTCCCGGTTCGCCTCCGCCCTCCTTCTCGGCGTCGCTGTCATGTCGGCCCCCGTCGTCGCCGCGGCGGCTCCGGGTCCCGTGCCGCAGGTCGTCGCGACCCTGGCCGGCCCGGACGGCGGCTGGGACTACATCACCGTGGACGCCGATGGTGGCCGGGCGCTGGTAGCCCGCGGCCTGGGCGTCTCCGTCTTTGATCTGGCCACGGGCAAGACGACGCAGATCCTGGCGGAGCTGAAGGGCAACCACATCGCCCTGCCGGTGAACGGCGGCAAGGACGTGCTGGTCACCACCGGCTTCACCGGGGAAGCCGTGATCGCCGATCTTGCCACCGGGACCGTGCGCAGCCGCGTGAAGACCGGCGCCAAGCCCGATGCGGCCGTGTTCGACGCCGCCTCCGGCCTCGTCTGGGTGATGGACAACAAGGGTGGCGGCGTGGCCCTGGTCAATCCCGTCAGCGGCGCGCTTGAGGGGATCATCGCCGTGCCCGGCGCCCTGGAATTCGCCGCCAGCGACGGCAAGGGCCGCGTCTATGCCAATGTCGAGGATCTGGGCGAGATCGTCGCCTTCGACGCCAAGGCCCGAAAGGTCGTCGGGCACTACAAGCTGACCGGCTGCGAGGAGCCCACCGGCCTCGCCTATGACCCGGACAACAACCGCCTGTTTGCCGCCTGCGCCAACAAGGTGGCCGCCGTGGTCGCCGCCGATACGGGCGCGTCCCTGGCGACCCTGCCCATCGGCAGCGGTCCGGACGCAGCGGTGTTCGATCCGGTCAGCCATCGGGTGTTCATCCCCTCCGGTCGTGACGGCAAGCTGACCGTGATCGACGCCGACGCCCTGAAGGTGGTCAGCACCGGGCAGACCCGCACCAGCGCGCGGACGGCCGCCCTCGACGTGAAGACCGGCCGGATCTATCTGCCGTCGGCGGTCATGGGCCCGCCGGCGACCGCCGGTGGCCGTCCGGTGGCAACGCCGGGCAGCTTCGGCGTGCTGGCGGTCACCACCCGATAGTCGCCGAAGCCGGTGGCGGTTCCGCCGGGATGCGCCTACCCTGACCGGGCGGGCGGGTTCGGAGTGTGACGGGCATGACGGGAGACACGGGCGAGGTGCCGAGCACGGCCCCAAAGGGCCTGTGGGACCGGATCAAGGCCTCGCCCCTCGCCCATCTGGGGCCGGGGCTGATCACCGGCGTGGCGGATGACGATCCCAGCGGCATAGCCACCTATTCCCAGGCGGGGGCCCAGTTCGGGCTGAACATGCTGTGGACCATGCCCGTGGCCTATCCGCTGATGTCGGCGGTGCAGTCCATGTGCGCGCGGATCGGACGGGTCACCGGCCAGGGCCTGGCGGCCAATATCCGCGCCGCCTTTCCCCCCTCTGTCCTGCGGATCGTGGTGGGGTTGCTGGTCGTCGCCAACACCCTGAACATCGCCGCCGACGTGGCTGCCATGGGCGAGGCGGGGGAGCTGGTCACCGGCCTTGACCGGCGCTGGATGGCCTGCGGTTTCGCGGCGGTCAGCCTGCTGCTGCAGGTGTTCGTGCCCTACCACCGCTATGTCCAGTACCTGAAGTGGCTGACCCTGTCCCTTTTGGCCTATGTGGCGGTGCTGTTCACCGTGCATGTGCCCTGGGGGGAGGTCGCCCGCCGCACGGTCCTGCCGCAGTTCCAGCTGGACGGGGCGGCGGCCGCCATGATCGTCGGCGTGTTCGGCACCACCATCAGCCCCTATCTGTTCTTCTGGCAGGCCTCGGAGGAGGTGGAGGATCTGCAGCGCGGCTCCGGCGGCCGGTCCCTGCGGGACGATCCCGACAGCGCCCCGGCGGAGCTGCGCCGCATCGGCTGGGACACCTGGAGCGGCATGCTCTATTCCGACGCCTCGGCCTTCTTCATCATCCTGGCCACCGCCGTCACCCTGAATGTCGCAGGGGTGCGCGACATCGAGACCGCGGCCCAGGCGGCCCAGGCCCTCAAGCCCATTGCCGGGCCCTTCGCCTTCCTGCTGTTCACCCTCGGCCTGCTGGGCGTCGGCCTGATCGGCGTGCCGGTGCTGGCCGGCTCTGCGGCCTACGGGGTGGCGGAGGCCATGGGCTGGCGCTCGGGTCTCGAGAAGCGCCTGTGGGAGGCACCGGGCTTCTATGCCGTGATCATCGGCAGTACGCTTGCGGGGCTGGCCATCCAGTTCCTGCCCGTCAATCCGATGAAGGCCCTGTTCTGGAGCGCGGTGATCAATGGCGTCGTCGCCGTGCCCCTGGTGGCGGTGGTGACCGTGCTGGCCCGCAAGCGCTCCGTCATGGGTCCGCACGTGGCGAGCCGGACCCTGGCGGTGCTGGGCTGGCTCACCGTGGCGGTGATGGCGGCCGCGGCAGTACGGATGCTGTGGCCGGGCTGAGCCTGCGTCCTTCGAGACGGGCCGTTCCGGCCCTCCTCAGGATGACGAAGGTTTGGGAACCCCAATAATCGTCGTCAGGCTGAGGAGGCCTGCAAGGACGTCTCGAACCACGCAGACCGCAAAGCCTTACTCAGTCACGCCCGTTGAACATCCGCATCAGGGCCAGATAGGCGGCCGGCAGCACGAACAGCACCAGCGGTGCCCCCGCGACGAGGCCGGAGATGATGGCGATGGCCAGGGGCTTCTGCATGGCCGCGCCTTCGCCCAGACCCAGCGCCAGGGGAGACAGGGCGAGGATGGCAATCACGGCGGACATCAGGATCGGCCGCAGCCGCGCTGCCCCGGCCTCGATCAGCCCGTCCGGTGTCACGGCGGCCCCGGGTGCCAGCTCTGCCAGGAAGAACACCGCCAGCTCCGCCACCACGCCCACCACCATGGTCAGGCCCATCAGGGCGGAGATGTTCAGCTCCGTCCCGGTGACGAACAGGCCGATGAACACCGCCGCCGCGGCTGCCAGCACGACGCCGATCACGCTGACCACGGCGGCCCAGCGCTCGAACAGGTACAGAAGCAGCAGGCTGACCAGCATCAGGGCTGCCCCGAACACCAGGGTCAGGTCGGCGAAGGACGCCTGCTGCTGGGCATAGAGCCCGCCATAATCCACCCGCACGCCGGGCGGCAGGGTCAGGCCCGCCACGGTGCGCCGCACCTCGCCCATGGCCGAGCCCAGGTCGCGCCCCTCCAGCCGACCGGTCACATCGAGGAAGGGCTGGAGATTCTCCCGGGTGATCTGGGCCTGGCCCGGGTCCACGGCCACGGTGGCCACGGCGGTCAGGGGCACGTCCCGCCCGTCGGGGGCCCGCAGGCGCAGGGCACTGATCGCGGCGATCCGGTCCCGGAGGGCGGGGGCTGTCCAGAGCCGCACGTCGATCACCGTCTCCCCCTTCTGCACCTGGGTGACCACCTGGCCCTCGATGAGACTGGTCAACTGGTGGGCCACGGCGTCGGGGTCGAGGCCGTTCAGGGTCGCCGCCGGGCGGTTGACCCGCACGGTCAGGGCGTCCCCGGCCAGGCGGAGACCGTCCACCACCTCGACCACGCCGCGGATCTTGCCCACCGCCGGCGCCACCAGGGCCGCGGCTTCCCGAAGGCTGGCGGCGTCACTGCCGTAGAGCTTGATCTCGATCGGCTGCGGCACGGCGGTCAGGTCGCCGATCAGGTCCTCCATCAGCTGGGCGGTCTCGATGTCGAGTCCGGGGGCCCCGGCCTGGATCTTCTGCCGGACTTCGGCCATGACCGCCTCGACGCTCCGCCGCTGGCCACGCCGCAGATGGACGAAGAAGTCGCCCTCGTCGGCCTCCGTCAGTCCGCCGCCCAGCTGCACGCCGGTGCGGCGGGAATAGCTGTCCACGTCCGGAGTGGCCCGCAGGATGGCCTCGACCTGCCGCACCAGCCGGTCGGTCTCCGTCAGGGCCGCGCCGGGATGGGCCTTGTAGTCGAGGACGAAGCCACCCTCATCCATCTTCGGCATGAAGCCCGATGCCAGCCGGGTATTGGCCAGTGTCCCCGAAACCAGCAGGACCCCGATCACCACCAGGGCCAGACGTCCGGGGCGTTGCAGCAGGTCTGTCGCCAGCCGGGCATAGCGCTGCCGCGGTCCGGACATGGCCCGGTCGGCCCGCTCCGCCGTCTCCACTTCCGCGTCCCGCAGCCAGGCCCGGGCCAGCAGGGGGGCGATGAACAGGGCAAACACGAGGGACAGGGCCAGCGCCGCGGCCATGATCACGGCCAGCGCCCGGAAGAACCCGCCGGTTACGCCGCCGAGAAAGGCCAGCGGGATGAAGATCACCAGGGTGGACAGGCTCGACCCGATCAGCGGCCGTGCCATCTCCGCGGCGGCAGGCAGCAGGGCATCGCGGCCCCGGGGCGCCTCCGGCGAGGCGGGGCTCTGGAAGCGCCGGATCATGTGTTCCAGCATCACGACGGCGTCGTCCACCACCAGGCCGACGGCGGCTGCCATGCCGCCGAGGGTCATCATGTTGAAGCTCATGCCCATCCCCGACAGGACGATGCAGGCGGACGCCAGGGTCGCCGGCAGCAGCAGCGCGGTGACCAGCATCAATCGCCAGCTGCGAAGGAAGGCGAACAGGACGATGCCGGCCAGCAGGGCCCCCAGCAGGATGGCGTCCCGCACGCTGCCCGCCGCAGCCGTGACCAGCTCGGACTGGTCGTAGAAGGTGGCGATGGCCACGTCCTTGGGCAGGGTGGCGCGGGCCTCGGCCAGCTGGGTCTTGATGTTGCGCACCAGCGCCACGCTGTCGGCGGTGGGGGTCTGACGGATGTTCAGCAGCACGGCGTCCCGGCCCTGGGCGGTGACCCGGGTCCAGGCCGGGGCGGGTGCCGCACGGATCTGCGCCACCTGGCCAAGGGTGATCAGCCCGCCCGGTGACGTTCCGGTCCCGGTCCGGAGCGGCAGGGCCGCCAGGTCCTCCGTCGACTGCAGGCGGCTGTCCACCAGGGACAGGTAGAGCCGGTGGCGATCCTCCAGCCGGCCCACGGCGCTGACTGTGTTGGCGGCGGACAGGGCATGGGCCAGGTCGTCCATGGCAAGGCCCAGGGCCTGCAGGCGGGCCGGGTCGACCAGCACCTGATATTCGGGACGCCCGCCCCCCAGCACTTCGACCCCGGCCACGCCGGAGACGGCAGCCAGCTGCGGTCGCAGTTGCAGCTCTGCGATCCGGCGCAGGCTGACCGGGTCCCGGCCGGGGGCGGTGAGGGCGAGGCCCAGCACCGGGAAGACCGTCGGGTCCATCCGCCGGACGGTGAAGCGCACGCCGGAGGGCAGGTCGGGCAGGGCCGCGGTCATGGCCGCCTCGGTCTGCAGCAGGCTGGTGACCATGTCCCGGTCCCAGCCGAAGTTCAGCGAGATCTCCGCCGAGCCGCGGGAGGTGGTGGAGCGGATCGTCCCCACCCCCGGCACGCCGCGCAGGGCCTGCTCCAGCGGGCGGGTCACCTGGGCGGCCATCTGGTCGGCGGCCCGGTCTCCGGCATCGATGCTCACCACGATGCGGGGGAAATCGATGCGCGGAAACAGGCTGACCGGCAGGGTCACCGCCCCCCCGATCCCGGCGGCGATCAGAAGGACAAAGGCCAGTATGAGGGAGCGGGCGTGGCGGCCGAGCCAGTCGGTCATGGCTGGTCCGGCTTCCCGTCGCCCTTGCCGGCGGCCGGCTCGGCCCCGGGCGTCGCACCTTCACGCACGGCCATGCCGTCCTCGAGCACGGCGGCCCCGTCGACGACCACGGTCTCGCCGACCTTCACCCCCTCGAGGATCGCGATCTTGTCGTCCCGCTCGGGACCCAGCTTCACGGCGCGTTTGTGGGCCACGCCCTTCTGCACCACGAACAGGCTGGCCCCGTCGGCCTCATAGACCACGGCGGCCCTTGGCGCGGCGGGACCGTCGGCCCGGGTGAGCGCGATCTCGCCCTTCAGCGGCTGGCCGGCGGCCAGATGGCCCTGCACCTTGACCAGCACGGCGGCCAGGCGGGTCTGCGGGTCGATCCGCGGCTCCACCGCACTGACCCGTCCCTCGCCGAGGTTCTCGCCCCCGAGGCCCGTCAGCCGGACCACGGCACCCGGCCGTACCTTGCGGACATCGGCACCGTCCAGGCCCAGGCGCACCCGCAGGGCCCCCAGATCGCCGATCTTGCCGAGGGGCGCGCCCTGGGCCAGCTGGTCGCCGGGGGCCACGGTCAGGGTCTCCACCACACCGGCGGCGGGGGCCTTCAGCTCCCGCTGGGCAGCGGCGCGTTGTTGCAGGGAGACATGGGCGGCGGCGGCGGTGATCTGCGTGGCCCGGGCGGCCTCCACATCCCCATCGCTGGCGAGGCCGGTGGCGCGCAGACGCTGGACGCGCTTCAGGGCGCGGTCCGCCACATCCAGATCACTGGCGGCCTTCTTCAGGTCGAGCTCCGCCTGCGGCGAGGGTTTGAGCCGCACCAGGGGCTGGCCTTGAGTCACTTCGGTTCCGGCCGAGACCAATACCGCCTCTACGGTCGCTTCGGTGGCGGCGGTCAGCGAGCGCTCGCCGGCGGGCGCCACCTCCGCGGTTCCGAACGCCGTCAGGGTTCCGTCCAGCTGGGCCCGTTGCAGCACGGCAGTGGACACCAGCGCCACGGGCTTTGCGGCCTCGTCGGCTTTTTCAGCGCCGGAGCAGCCCGCCAGCCCCATCAGGCCGACGGCAAGAAGCGCAGCACGCGCTGGGGTCATGAGGCAGGCCTTCATGGGGTTGCAAGAGGAGGCTGGATGAGGAGGGGCGCGCCGGTGGCCAGCTCCAGGCCCACGGTCAGCTCCACCAGTGACTGGTCGAGGGTGATCAGGGCGGCGAGCTTGTCCCGGACAGACTGGCGTACGGCCTCCGCGGCGGTGAGGGACAGGTCCCCCCGTCCGGCGGCCGCATCGGCGGCACCGGAGCTTTCCAGGAGGGGCGTCACCTGCCGCAGGGTCAGGTCCCGTTGGGCCTCGGTGCGGGCCAGTGCCGCGACCAGGGCTGTGATGTCGCTGCGGGTCTGGAACAGCCGGGCAGCATAGTCGGCGCGCAGGGCGTCGCGGGTGGCCCGGGCCTCGGCGATCGGACCCCGGTTCCGGTTCCACAGGGGCAGGGTCAGGCTGATGCCCGGTCCCAGGGTCTTGTTGTTGGCCGTGTCCGTCGCCTGGTTGAGACTGAAGGCGAGGGACGGGAAGGCGTCGCGCACGGCCTTGCGGACGGTCACATTCTGGCTGTCATAGCCCGCCCGCAGGGCCCGCAGGTCCAGACGCTGGGTCCTCGCCCTGGCGAACAGGGCTGCCGGATCCAGGACTTGCGTCGCATGGGCGGCGGGGGCCAGCCGCAACACCGTGTCGGGCCGCAGGCCCAGGAGGGCGTTCAGGTCGATGCGGGCTTGATCGCGATCCCGGGCTGTCTGGGTCGCGCGGTCCGCCGCATCCAGCGCCGCCAGACGACGGGCGGTGAGGTCGTCCGCCTTCAGGTCGCCCCGGGCGGCGGCCTGGACCGTGTGGGCGAGGGTGCCGGCCGTCTCCTGCCGGGTCCGTTCCGCCAGAACCGCCAGGCCCTCCGTCGCCTGAACCCGTCCCGCCAGCAGGCGTGCCTGTTCCGCCAAGGCCCATTCCTGCCAGGCCAGGTCGAGGCGGACCTGCCGCTGGTTGGCCTTGGCCCCCTTCACGGCCAGGCCCCGGTCGCGGATCGCGGTCAGCTCGTAGCCGATCTGCGCGGCCCAGCCATTGCCCTGATCCGGCCCGGAGAGGCGCAGGTCGGTGGAGGCCCCGACGGTCGGGTCCGGCAGCAGGCCGGCGGTCAGGACCTGGGCGTCGGCGATCTTCGCCCGGGCCCGGGCGGCCTTCAGATCGGGATTGGCGAGGACGGCCAGCACGGCCACGGCGTCGGAGCTGAGGGGCTTGGCCGGATCAAGGACGACGGGCTTCAGAACCGGGTGGCGCAGGGCCGCCGCGGGGGCAACCAGCCGGGCAAGGTCCGGCCCCGCGAGAGTCTCGTCCGCGGCGGTATCGAGGGACGGGGGCAGTGGCGTCACGCAGCCCGCCAGCCCCGCCATGGCGGTGGCTCCGGCGAGGAGGGCGGTCAGGGACCTCAGCCTGTCATGCAGTTTCGCCATGGGGCGGAATCGGAACCGTGGATGCCGGGGCACAGGCTACTGCTTTGGCGGATAGTCCCTTCCACGACAAGGCCGTTCGTCGCGCCGTCGCAAATAGTTCAAGCTGTGACCAGCCGCGCGGCATTGGCCGCGATGGCCTCGATGATCGGGTCCCACAGCTCGGCGGGGATGTCATGGCCCATGCCCGGAAACTCGACCCACACGGCCCCCGGGATGTTGGCGGCGGTATCGCGTCCGCCGCTGACCGGGACCAGGGGGTCATCTGTCCCGTGGATCACCGTGGTCGGGGCGGTGATCTTGCGGACCCGCTCCCGCCGGTTGCCGGAGGCGACGATGGCGGCGTACTGGCGGGCGAAGCCCACAGGATAGTAGCACCGCTCGACCGTCGCGATGGCCTCGGCCCGAAGCTTCTCGTCCGTGGCGGGATAGCCGGGGGAGCCCATGACGCGGGAACTGGCGATGGAATGGGCGACGTAGGCCTCGAGGTCCGTACGGGGGTCCGGGGCGGGGAGGGTCAGACGGGTCATGGCCTCCGGCGTCGCCGGGGGCAGGTCCGGGTGGCCGGTGGTGGAGAAGATCGAGGTCAGGGTGAGGGTCTTGTGCGGATGGTCCGCCGCCACCAGCTGGGCGATCATCCCGCCCATGGAGGCCCCGACGATATGCGCCTTGTCGATCCCCAGCGCATCGAGCAGGCCGACCGCGTCCCTGGCCATGTCGTCCAGGGTATAGGCCACCGGCGGGGCCTGGCCGGCGGCCCGGGCGGCCATGATGGCCGGCAGGTCCGGCCGACCCGCCGCCTCGAGCTTTTCCGACAGGCCCACATCGCGGTTGTCGAAGCGGATCACGCGGAAGCCCCGGGCGGCCAGCCGGTCCACGAAGCCCTGCGGCCAGCGGATGAGCTGGGCGCCCAGTCCCATGATCGCCAGCAACGGCCGGGCGTCCGCCGCCCCGTCGATCACATATTCCAGCTCGATGCCATTGGCCTTGATGCGGGGCATGAAGGTATCCTGTCTAGTCGTTGATCTTGTTGCTGTCTTTCCCGGGTCAGGCCGAGACGCCGAGCACGGCCTTGGCGAAATCCGTCGCGGACTTGTAGTCGGCCTTGCCGTTGGGAGCCCGGAGATTGACCTCCCCCGTGACGATCCGCTTCGGTGACTTGTAGGGGGCCAGATGCTGGCGGACGTGGTGCACCAGCGCGCCTTCGTCGAGGGTGTGGCCGGGGTGCAGGTGCACGACGCCGGTGACGGACTGGCCCCATTTGGGGTCCGGCAGGCCGACCACCAGGGCGTCGGCCACGCTGGGATGGGTCTTCAGCGCCTCTTCCACCTCTTCCGGGAACACCTTCTCGCCGGCGGTGTTGATGCAGGCCGAGCCGCGACCCAGCAGGGTGAGGGAACCGTCGGCTTCCACGAGGCACCAGTCGCCGGGAACGGAGTAGCGGACACCATTGATCATCCGGAAGGTCCGGGCGGTCTTTTCCGGGTCCTTGTAATACCCCACGGGGCCCGGCGGACCGACGGCCACGACGCCCTTGACGCCGGAGCCGGGCAGGACCGGCTGGTCGTTCTCGTCGAACACCCGGGCCCGCTCGCCCAGGGCGAACTTGGCCGTCTGGATCTCTCCCGCCGCCGTCATGAGGGACGTGCCAAGCCCCAGGGCCTCGGAGGAGGAAAAGGCATCCCCCAGGATCGCCTGCGGCATGTGCTTCAGAAGCGTGCGCTTGACCTCCAGGCTCCACATCACGCCGGAGGAGGTGACACGGGCGACGCTGGAGACATCCCAGCGGCCGGGGTCCCGCTCCAGCGCCTCGGCAATCGGCCGGGCGAAGGGGTCGCCGACGATGGTCAGGCTGCCGGGCTTCCAGCGGTCGATGGTGTCCAGCATTTCCTCGGCATTGAAGTGCAGGCTGGGCAGGGTGATCACCGCGCCTCCGGCCAGCATGGCACCGATGGCGGTGAGCAGGCCCGTTCCGTGCATGAGCGGCGGGGCGATGACGCTGGGGGGCGGCGGGCCCGCGGCGCGGGTCGCGGCCAGCAGCTCGTCCATGGTCAGGGGCACTGGTCCCAGCACCTGGGCGGACATGATGGTGATCTGGCGCAGGTCGTTCTGGGTCCACATCACGCCCTTGGGCATGCCGGTGGTGCCGCCGGTATAGATGAACATCATGTCGTCGGGGCTGCGCTGGATATCCAGCGGCGAGCCGTCACCGGTCTCGCACAGGGTCTCGAAGCTCTCGGCGAAGTCGCAGCCCTCACCCACCTCGATGAAGGTCTTCACCTGGGTCAGGCGGTCGCGGATGGCATTGATGTTATCGCGGAACTCCCGTCCGTAAACCACGGTCTTCGCATCGGAATTGTCGAAGATGTAGAACACCTCGTCCGCGGTATAGCGGTAGTTCACGTTCACATGCACCTGCCGCGCCTTGAAGGCGGCGGCGAGGGTCTCGCAATATTCCGGCCGGTTGTGCATGTAGAAGGCGATCTTGTCGCCGGGTTCCGCTCCGCGGGCCAGGATCGCCCGGGCGAGCCGGTTGGAGCGCTTCGTCGCCTCGCCCCAGTTGATGACCCGGTCGCCATGGATATAGGCGGGCGCTTCCGGGGGAACGACCGTGGAAATGCCGTCCAGTATGTCGCCGTAGTTCCAGAGAACCATGCCGTGTCACTCCCTGTGGTCTTTTCCAGCGGTCCGGATCGAGCCGGACGCCGTGGTGTTTGGACGCATATGATCAGAGCCCGGCGGCCCTGACAAATCCCATCACGCAGGGATGAAGCCCTGCGCCACGGCCGCGTCCCGGCGCGCCCGCTCCGGCGCACCCAGCAGCTGCCGGTCGAGCCCGATGCGCTTGAAGGCGTAGTGCAGGCCCAGAAGGTCGGTGATGCCGATGCCGCCGAACACCTCCGTGGCCGTGCGGGCGACAAAGCGACCCACGTCCCCCAGATGGGCCTTGGCGTGGGCCGCCGTCAGCGTGGCCTCGCCGGGCAGGGCGTCCTGGGCATAGGCGGCATACCAGACCAGCGCCCGGGCAGGCTCCAGCTCCGCCGCCATTTCGGCGCACAGGTGCTTCACGGCCTGGAAGGAACCGATCACCCGGCCGAACTGTTTCCGGTCCGCCGCATAGGCGACCGCACGTTCCAGCATGCGCTGGGCGGCCCCCAGGGTGTCGGCGGCCAGCAGAACCCGGCCCACGTCCCGCATCCGGGCGAGGGCCGCACGGCTGTCCCCCTCCGGCAGTCGCTCCGCCAGGACCTCGCCGAACACCAGTTCTCCCACGGAGCGGGTGCGGTCGATGGTGGTGAGGGCCGTCCGGGTCAGGCCCGGCGCGTCAGCGGGCACCAGATGCAGGCCGCCGGTCTCGTCGGCCACGATGAAGGCGGCGGCATCGGCAAAATCGAGGACGAACAGGGCCTGACCGGACAGCCGGCCGTTCTCGGCCCGCACACCCGCGGCCATCCGGGCGCCGCTGGCAGGCTCGGAAATGGCCACGCCGAAGCTGGCCTCCCCCGACGCGATCAGGGGGAGCCAGACGGCCTTCTGCCCCTCGGACCCGCACAGGTCGAGGGCGATGGCCGCGAGGGCCGGACCGAGGAAGGGGGCGCAGGCCGTGTGCCGGCCCAGGGTTTCTGCGAGCAGCGCCGCGTCGAGCACGCCGAGGCCCAGGCCCCCATGGGCTTCGGGGACCAGCACGGCGGGGGCCCCCAGCTCCGCCAGGGCGGCCCGGACCTCGGGGGCGGTGGGCAGGTCCTGGGCGGCGATCTGGCGGACGCGGTCGAGGGGGGCGACCCGCTCCAGCGTGCGGTCGAGGCTGTCCTGCATGGCGATCTGGTCGGGGGAGAGGGCGAAATCCATGATCTGCGCGTCCTCAAACCTTGGCCAGCTTGGGTTCCCGGGGCATGCCCAGCCCCCGCTCGGCGATGATGTTCTTCTGGATCTGGGCGGTCCCTCCGCCGATGATCAGACCGAGGTCGAACATGTAGCGATGCTGCCAGACCCCGCCGTCCCGCTGGTGCGGACTGCCGTGATAGAGCACTCCCAGCTCGCCCAGGGCATCGATGGCCAGCGCCGCCAGCTGGTGGTTCAGCTCGCACCCCTGCAGCTTGACGATCAGTCCGGCCATTCCCACCGGCTCCTTTCGCTGGGCGGCGGTGAGCAGGCGCAGGCCATTGGCCTGCATGGAGATCACCCGGGCCTGCAGCTGCATCAGCCGGTCGAGATAGAGGGGGTGGTCCATCAGCCGCTGGCCGTCCAGCGTCTCCGTCTTCAGGATCTCGATGATCGCCTGCAGCCGGGCATGGGCGGCATTGGGGTCGCCGAGCATGCCGCGCTCGTGCTTCAGGGTCGCATTGGCCACGAACCAGCCCTGGCCGCGGCCGCCGACGATCTGGGTCTTGGGGACCTTCACGTCGGTGAAGAACACCTCGTTGAACTCCGCCGCCCCGGTCATGGTCAGCAGGGGGCGGACCTCGATCCCCGGGGTCTTCATGGAGAAGATCAGATAGCTGATCCCCTCATGCTTGGGTGCGTCGGGCTCGGTCCGGACGAGGCAGAAGATCATGTCCGCCGCATGGGCTGTGGAGGTCCAGATCTTCTGGCCGTTGATGATGAAGTTCTCCCCGTCGTCCTCGCCGCGGGTGGTCAGGGACGCGAGGTCGGAGCCGGCACCCGGCTCGGAATAGCCCTGGCACCAGACCAGCTCGCCCCGCAGGGTCGGCGGGATCAGGGTGGTCTTCTGCGCCTCGGTCCCCAGCTCCAGCAGGGTGGGCACCAGCATGGAGATGCCCTGGTTGGCGAGCCCGCCCGGTGCGCCGGCCTCGGCGAAGGCTTCGGCGATGATGCGGGACTTCAGGATGTCGGGCTCTGCCCCGTGACCGCCGTAGGCCTCCGGGATCGTCCGGGCGGCGTAGCCGTGTTCGATCAGCAGGGTCTGCCAGGCGATCTGCTCGTCCGTGGGCCGATGACCGGAGCGCTTCGGCATGCGGTCCCGATGGGTGCGGAGAAAGTCGCGGACCTCATCACGGAACACCGTGTAGGTCGCGTCATAGGCCAGATCCATCCCGAACATCCTTCTTGTTGCGACCAGCACACTCGGGCAGGGGGATGGTGTCAAGGCCGACGCAGGGGCAACCTGCGGCCGGAGCGAACAGGGAACCCGCGGGCATGAAGACCTACCGGATCGGCGTCATCGGACTGGGGCAGCGGATCGCCCATGTGCTGCTGGCCATGCGCGACGAGGGCTGGCGCTACGAGGTGGTGGCGCATTGCGATCCCGCTCCGGTGGGCCAGCCGATCCTCGCCGCCGCCGGGGTCGGGATGGGGGTCGCCTGTGCCTCCGAGGCGGAGCTCGCGGCGCGGGGCCCCTTCGACCTGCTGATGATCGGATCCCCCAATCACCTGCACCTGGCGCATCTGCACTTTGCCCTCACCCTGGGCTGCCCGGTGTTCACCGAGAAGCCCATCGTCCGGACCGAGGCGGAGAGCTTCGAACTGGCCGCCAAGCTCGGCCGCACGGAGACGCCGCCCCTGTTCGTGGGCCTGGTCATGCGCTCCATGCCCATCGTGCGGGAGGTGATCCGCCGGGTGGACGAGGGGCAGCTCGGGCGGCTGGTGTCCATCGACGCGACGGAGCACCTGCATCCCGAGCATGGGGGCTATCTCGCCCGCAACTGGCGGCGGCGGAAGGACTGGGGCGGCTCCTACCTCCTCGACAAGGTCTGCCACGACTTCGACATCTTCAACCGGCTGGCGGGCGCGCGGCCCGCGCGGGTGGCAAGCTTCGGCGGGCGGTCGATCTTCACGCCGGAGGAGGCCGCGCGGCCCCGCACCTATGACGACGGCCAGCCCGCCTATGTCATGCACGATGCGGGCTGGTCCGGGGCCAACGATGCGTTCCAGTCCGACATGGACGTGACGGATCACCAGACGGCGATGGTGGAGTATGCCAGTGGCCTGCGCCTGTCCTTCCACGCCAACAGCCACGTGGCCCTGCAGGAGCGCCGCTGGTACCTGGCGGGGACAGAGGGGACGCTGGTGGCGGACCTCGTCCGCAACCGGCTGACCTTCCGTCGCACCCTCGCCCGCGGTCGGCCGGAGAAGATGGAGTTCGGGCACCTGACCGACGACAACCACAACGGGGCCGACCAGGCCATGGCCCGGGACCTGAAGGCGACGCTGGAGACCGGCGCGACCTTCCCCGTGACCCCGGCCGATTCGCTGGTGGCGGGCCTGACGGTGATGGCCATCGACCAGGCCATGGACGAGGGGCGGGTGGTGGACTGCGGTCCCGTGTGGGCCGCTTATGACTCGGCGGCGTCCGGAATCGGCTGACGCAGGGCCTCGCCCAGCAGGTCCTGCAGCAAGGGTGTGCGGGGATAGGGGTGGTGGCGGTAGTGGCGGAATCCCTCCGCATGGGCCACGCCGAACGCCCGGCCCCGCCAGGCGGCGAAGCGGACCATGCCGTCCGTATAGTCGGCAATCCCGTGCTGCCGGGCGACCCAGGCCTGCTGGCTCTCATGGCAGGCGAGCATGGCGCGCTTGAGCGCCATCTGCTCCGAGACATCGGCGGCGAAGTCCGCGGCCACCTTGCGTCCGTCCCGGTCACGGCCTTCGATCGGGTCGGTAAAATAGAGGTGGGGGATACCCGCCAGCGGAGCCGACGGGCCGGTGGCGTAGTTCGGGACCGAGGCGGCGAAGCACCCGTCCCGGGCCAGCAGGCTCACCGCCTCGTGGTCCGGGTGATAGTCCACGGGGGAGGGGGCGATGACGATGTCCGCCTCCGCCCAGCGGATCAGCTCGGTGATCCGGCGGCGGTGGTCGTCGCAGTTGAAGACGCCCAGGTCCGGCAGGCCTGCGCAGGCATACTCCGCGCCGATCATGGCGGCGGATCGGGCCGCCTCCCCCCGGCGCAGGGCCCCGGTGGCGGTGAGGTCCGTGGCGTCGGACCCGCATTCCCCCGCCGTGGCCGTGGCCATCCGCACCGTGTGACCGGCGGCGGCGAGGCGGGCCAGGGTTCCGGCGCACAGCTCCTCGATGTCGTCGGGATGGGCGTGCAGGGCGAGGATCGTGGCCATGGGGAACTCTCCGGGTCGTGGCCCCCAGCCTAGCCGGGTTCGTGCAGCGACGGCAGCCCGCGCGCGCGGGCAGCGGTTGACTCCGCCTTCGCGGCGCCCCGCAATGCTCAAAACACCAATGACGTCACACCACGGGGAGAAGACCTTGGCCAATCCGGAAATCACCACCATCCGCGCGATGCTCAGCGCCTCTCCTGCACCGGAGGGGCTGGTGGAGCTGCGCCAGATGTATGACGGGCTGGGGGGCATGTTCCCCACCGCCGACGACGTGACCCTGACCTCCGCCACCGTCGGCGGCGTGCCGGGGGAGTGGTCGCAGGCCCCCGGCGTCGATGCGAACCGGGTGGTGCTCTATCTGCACGGCGGCGGCTATGTGATCGGTTCGATCCTCAGCCACCGGCACCTGGCGTCAGAGCTCGGTCGCGCAGCCGGGACCCGGACGCTGGCCATCGACTACCGCCTGGCACCGGAGCATCCTTTCCCCGCGGCCGTGGATGATGCGCTCGCCGCCTACAAGGCCCTGCTGGATCAGGGAATCAAGCCGAAGCACATCGCCATTGCCGGCGACAGCGCCGGCGGCGGCCTGACCGTCGCCACCCTGCTCGCGGCCAAGCAGGCGGGCCTGCCGCAACCGGCCTGCGGCTTCTGCATCAGCCCCTGGGTGGACATGGAATCCCTGGGTGCCAGCATCACCGGCAAGGCGGGGGAGGACCCCATGGTCCAGGGCCAGGCCCTGCTGGCCTGGGCGGGTCTCTATCTCGCCGGCAAGGACGCCCGCACCCCGCTGGCGGCCCCGATCCACGGCGACCTCACCGGCCTCGCGCCCCTGCTGATCCAGGTGGGCTCGGCAGAGACCCTGCTGGACGACTCCATCCAGCTGGCGGGCGTTGCCGGGGCGGCAGAGGTGCCGGTGCGGCTGGAAGTGTGGCCGGAGATGATCCATGTCTGGCACTTCTTCCACCCGATCCTGTCGGACGCCCGCACGGCGCTGGCCGATGCCGGGGCCTTCATCAAGGCGCGGATGGCATAGGGGGGAGAGGGGTCAGATCCGCCCCTCGGCCACCATCCAGTCATAGCAGTCCCGCACCATGGACTTCAGCGGAACCACGGCATAGCCCAGGTCGCGGATCGCCTTGGCGGATGTGACCGTGAAGGACCCGCCGAGCCCCTCCGCCATTTCCGGGGTGAAGGAGGGCTCCTGCCCCGTGAAGGTCGACATGAAGTCGCCGACGGAGGCGATGGCCTTCACCGCCCAGACCGGCGTTTCCGAGGTCGGTACCGGCTTTCCCAGCAGGCGGGCGATTTCCTGCACCAGCTGGAGCATGGTGGCGCTCTCGCCGGCCAGGATGTACTGGCCGCCGTTCTCGCCCTGGTCGGCGGCGGCGATGTGGGCGGCGACGCATTCCCGCACATGGGTGAAGCTCAGTGTCGCCGGGGGGACGCCGGGCAGCTTGCCGTCGCGCACCATGTGGAACATCCGCGACCAGGTGCCGATGTCGTAGGGGCCCATGATCGCGCCGGGCTGCATGACCACCACCTCGAGGCCCCGGGGGACGGCGGCGAGCGCCAGTTCCTGCGCCTGCCACTTGGTCTTCTCGTAGTTGACCCACGACGTCGACGCGAGACTGGGCGTCTCCTCGGTCACCGCGCCGGACACCCCGCCATAGGCCGAGATGGAGGAGGTGACGATCAACCGCCGCACGCCCCGGGCGAGGCAGGCCTCCACCACGTTACGGGTTCCCTCCACATTGTCCCGGGTCTGCTGGGCGTTCTTCTTGCGCCACATGTTGGTATTGCCCGCCACGTGGAAGACCGTGTCGGTCCCCTGGGGCAGGGCTGCCAGCAGGGACGCCGGGTCCGTGATCTCCCCCACTGCCAGCCGGGGATTGAAGCGCTTCAGATAGGTCAGGTCTGACGAGGTCCGGTGCAGGGCGGTGACGTCCCACTCCCCGGCCATCAGCCGCTGGACGAGGTTCAGGCCGACAAAGCCGGTGCCGCCGGTGACAAAGGCAGTGCGGGACATGGGGAGACGCTCCATTGCAAGGGTTGCCGGATGCTACGGGCGACGCCCTCCGGCGGCAATGGGCATTCTTAACGGCGATCAGATGGCGACGACGGCAGCCCAGCGGCGGTGTTCAACCGGGCCCAGGCCAGCGCGCCGCTGCGGCCCAGCGCGGAGTGTCGGGGGCGGGGGCGGGCGGCCAGCCGGTCATGCCACTGGGCCTCCAGCGCGTCGGCTTCCGCCCAGCAGTCCGCAGCTGCAGCGTCGGCCGCCCCTTCACCCTGCCCCCAGGCAGCATCCATCCGGGCACGGAAGCGGGCCTCGGCGGCGTCCCGCTCCGGGGCCAGCTCGGCCAGCACGACGGGGACGTCGGCGAGGGCCTGCCTGTGGAACCGTTCATGACGCCACCAGAGGCTCTCCGGATCAAAGCGGTCCGTCGGCGGCGGGCCGTGCGGCGGCGGGGTGAGGGACGGACCGACCGGGCGGAACAGGCTGAGGCAGGTGGCCGAGGTCGCTGTCACCCAGTGGCGCGGGGCACCGGGCATCAGCTCCGAGGCCATGGCCGCCACGGACTGGCTGCGCCGGGCGCCGCTGGCCGCATGCATGCAGATGGAGCGGACCCGGGTCTTGCGCGGCGACCAGTCGGTGTCACCCTCTGCTTCCGCCCCGTGGTCCCGCAGCACGGCCATCAGGTCCGGCAGGGTGAGCGCCCCCGCCCTTTGCCCCAACAGGGCCGTGGCCCGGGCACAGCGGCCCCGGCCGAAGGTGGCCGCGTCCTTGTCCGGATCGATCAAGTGCCCGGCGAAGTCGAACCCGTCGTCACGGTCGATCCAGCCGCAGGTGCGGGCGTGGTCGCGCAGGGCCGGGCTGATGGCGTGGTGCCTGCGACCGATGGACAGGGCGTTGGACAGCGCCCGGGCCCCGGTGACCTGCTCGACGATCCACCAGCGGCCCACGGTCTCGAGCACATAGGCCTCGGCGGCGTCGGCGATGATGAAGCCGTTGTGATAGTGGAACGGATTCAGGTGCCCGCAGTTGCCGCCCTGGCCATGCTGCTCGAGCAGTCCGGTGATCACTGCCACCGCGGCCCGGGCCGTGGCCCCCCGCTCCAGCCCCAGGCGGACCAGGTCCATGCCCGTCAGGGCGGGGGTGCGGGACGGCGGGACGAGGGCGTGCATGGCCTCGTTGCCGATCACCACGCCCCGGTCATTGGCTCCCATTTCCGCCCCCCACATCCAGAAGGGACGGGACAGGAGGCAGCCGTGGGTCTGCGGTACCTCGGCGATCTCGATGTAGGTGGCCCTCAGCCGCGCCCCCGGGGCGGACCGGCGGGCGGGGCTGAAGGCGACGCCCTGGGCCTCGTTGCGTTCCCGGTCGCTGTTCTTGGCGAACAGGGTCCGGCCGTCGGCGGTGGCCGGGCCGAGGGCGGTGAGGGTGTCGCACATGGCGGCACGCTACACCGCCCGGCCCTGGTCTCAAACAGCGCCCAGCACCGCCCGCCGACGGGGATGGGTCAGGACCATGAAACGCCACAGCATCAGCACGGCAGCCACGCCCAGTCCGACGGCCAGACCGATCCATACGCCCAGGCCCTTCCAGCCCAGGACGACACTCAGTCCCACGCACAGGGGCGCCCCCACCAGCCAGTAGCTGGCCGCGGCAATGATCATCGGCGCCCGGGCGTCCTTCAGGCCCCGCAAGGCCAGGTTGCCCACCACCTGCAGCGCGTCGGCCAGTTGGAAGGCCGCGGCCACCACCAGGAACTGGGTCGTCAGCCGGATCACCTCCAGGTCTGCCGGGGCCCGACCGGAGACATACAGCTCCGCGATCGGGCGTCCTGCGATCAGCATCAGCAGGGCCGAGATCCCGGCCAGGGCCGTGCCCGCAGCCATCGCCACATAGCCCGCCCGGCGGGCACCGGGCAGGTCACCCGCCCCGGCAAACTGTCCGACCCGTATGGTGGTGGCCATGGCCACCCCCAGCGGCACCATGAAGGTGAAGCTGGCCACGTTGAGGGCGATCTGATGCGCCGCAAGGGGACTGGCCCCGAAGGTGCCCACCAGAAGGGTCATGCAGTTGAACAGCATCGCCTCGAGCAGCATGGTGACGCCGATGGGCCCGCCCAGCCGGATCAGCTCCACCAGGGGCTTGCGCCGCCCGTGGTGCGCCCGACGCAGGATGCGGAACCGCTTCAGCTCCGGCGAGGTCAGCACCAGGATGAGCAGGGCCAGGAAGGCGAACACCGACGAGCTGGAGGTGGCCAGACCGCCGCCGATGATCCCCAGCCTCGGCGCGCCCAGCTTGCCGAAGATCAGGGCGTAGTCGGCCACGGCGTTCCAGGCGATGGAGGCGACCATCACCCACAGCCCCTCCCGGGTCCGTCCCAGCGCCGTGGCATAGTTCCGAAGGACCTGGAAGCCGATGGAGAAAGGCAGGCCGATGGCCAGCATGCTGCTGAACTTGCCCGCATCCTCGGCGAGGGACGGCTCCTGTCCCAGGGCCACCAGGATCGGCTTGGCGAACATCAGGATCAGCGCCAGCGGCAGCGTGGTCAGCACCGAGGACCACAGGCCCATGCGCACGGTGCGGCGCACGCCGGCCCGCAGACGTGCCGCCTGTTCCCCGTGGGCGCCGATGAGGTTGGCGATGATCGGCGACACGGCCTGGGCCGGCCCCGTGGCCAGCAGCCAGCAGAAGTAGAACACCGTATTGCCCAGTGCCGCGGCGGCCAGGGCATGGGTGGACAACCGTCCCAGCATCACCACGTCGGTGGTCATGATGGCCATCTGCGCCAGCTGGGTCAGGATCAGCGGCGCGGCCAGCCGCATCAGGGCAACCAGCTCGACGGTCAGGGGGTGGGTGGCAAGGTCCGTCCGCGGCAGCGTCTGCGCGGGTGCCTTGTCGGGTTGGATCAGATCGGGGGTCAACATGGGAGAGCCTTGGGAAATCCGTGGGATGACCCGGGCGCTGCGCTGATCTGGGGAAAACGGTTCCTCCGGGGCGCATCGCCCGGGAGGGTCGGGGAGCCGGAGCGGACCTCAGGTCCGGGCGGCTGCCCCCTCGCGGGCCGGGATCGGCAGGACGCCACACACGCCACGGCCGATCAGCAACTTTCGATCTGCCGAGGTCGGGAACATGGAGGTCCAGCCTGTCCGAAGCGAGCCGTGGGCTCAGGGAATTCCCTCGTACGGGGAGCCCTGCACCAGGTCAAGTCGAACCGGCGTCCCCGGGCCGGGGTCGTGGCTTAAACCGGGCTCTGCGCCAATTTCGCTACAGGGGGCGTGGCACCCGCTGGTGACGTCAGCCGCCCACCGCTTCCCGCGAACCCTGCTCGACCTTGTGCCGGGGGATCAGCCGGATGGTGGAGGAGGCCTTGGCCAGCACCGCGCCCCTGCCATCCTTGAGCCGCCCCTCGACGAAGCAGGTGGACTTGCCCTTCTGCTCCACCCAGGCCTCGGCGAAGACCGGTCCCGGGCGGGCGGGGGCGAAGAAGCTGACCTTCAGCTCCAGGGACATCGGCGTCATCTCGAACCCTGTCATGGCCATCACGGCATGGGCCATGGCCGCGTCGATCCAGCCGGTGATGAACCCGCCCTGCACCACACCGCCGGAGTGACACATGTGCGGGGCCGCCAGATATTCCACCGTCGCGTGCCCTTGCTCGCTCATCTCCACCCGCCGGACAAAGCCGAGGGCATCGTTCAGGTCTGCGCCGGAAACAGTCGCTTCGGCGATGGGCGTGTCTGAAGAGGTCATGGATCGGTCCGCGGGCAGGTCAGTGGGGTCGGGCGTCCCTGGCGGCCGCCTGTTCCAGTTCCGTAAACGAGGCCGTGCCGATCGCATAGTCCGCCCAGGTGCGGTAGTCGAAATGCCACCATTCCTGCGGATAGACGTCGAAGCCCTCCGCCTCCATCACCCGGCGCAGGAGGTCGCGGTGCCAGCGCTGCAGGCTGGTCCCGCCGGGATAGTCGGCGAAAGCCCGAGGGGACATCTCGTCATACCGGCTGGTCATCTCCACCGCCTGACCGGTCTTCAGGTCATAGAGGGTCAGGTCCACGGCACAGCCCCTGTTGTGCCGCGAGCCCCTGGCCGGGTCGGCGACGAAGATGTGCGCGTCGGGAGGGGTCGCGTCCCAGAACAGCTTCGTCACCGGCCAGGGGCGATAGCCGTCATGGATCATCAGGCCGAAGCCCAGGGGCTTCAGGGCCCGACTGGCCCGCACAAGCGCTTCCGCCGCCGGGCGCTGCAGGTAGGCACCGGCACGCTCGTACAGGGGAAAGCCCATGAAGTTGTCCGTGCTCGCATAGCGGATGTCGAACTTCAGACCGGCGTCGAGGCGTTTCAGGTCCACGAGGTCCGAAGATCGGCGGGGCGGAGCTTCCTGCGGGGGATGCAGATCGGTTTCGGTCCGGGACCCATGGGCGTGGATACCGGCGCGGATCTGTGCCACCCGTGCGGCCCCGAGATCGGTCCGCGAAATCCGCTGGTCCTTGATCACGAGGCCGGACACGTGACCGGACTCCAGCTCGAAGACGGCCTCGGACGCGCGGACTGCCGCATCGACCGGTTCCGGCCCGTCGTTTCGACGCAGGCGCAGCTCGCCATCCCGCTCATAGACCGTGTAGCTCGGCGCATCCGGGGTCAGACCGCCATATTCGCCCACCCGCAGGGCGACCGCGGGGCGGGGCGGAGGCGGGGGACGCGCGTCCGCGACCGCCGGTGCGGCTCCGATCTGCAGCATCAGTCCGGCGAGGACGAGCGCGAAACAGGGACGTACGGTGGCGGGCCTCATGGTGTCACGTCCCCTTGAACACGGGCGCGCGCTTTTCCTGAAACGCGCGGACACCCTCCCGTACGTCCTCGCTGGGATTGGTGACCATCACCGCGACCTGGGCGGCCTCATGACTGGCATCGAGGCTGACCTCCAGCGCCCGGGACATCATCATCTTGGTCAGCCGGACCGCGAGGGGGGCCTTGGTGGTGAGGGCCTCGCAGAAGGCCAGCGCATGGTCCTCCAGGTCGGCATCCGCCAGCACCTCCGTCACCAGCCCCAGGCGACGGGCCTCGTCCGCCGGATAGATCTCGCTCATCAGGCTCATCTTCAGGGCCCGGTCGAGGCCCATGAACCGGGGAAACAGCCAGGCCCCGCCCTCGTCCGGCAGCAGTCCGGCCTTGTGGCTGGTGTCGCCCAGCTTGGCGCCCTCGCCGGCAAAGCGGAAGTCGCAGGCCAGCGCCAGGGCCAGCCCGCCGGCCACGGCATAGCCTCGGATCACCGCCAGGCTCGGCTTGTCGAGGCGGACCAGTGCCCGGACCACGGCCTGCATCCCGTCCCGCATCTCCCGGCCCGACCCCATGGGCTGGGTGGCGACTTTTCGGTTGTGGTCCGCATCCGCGCCGGACAGGTCCCCGCCGGTGCAGAAGGCCCGGGTCCCCGCGCCGGTCAGGATCAGGGCCCGCAGGCTGTCGTCGTCCCTGTAGAGGGCCAGCGCCGCCAGCAGGTCCTGGGTCATGCCGAAAGTGTAGGCGTTCATCCGGGCCGGGCGGTTCAGGGTGATCCGCGCCACCCCCGGCCGCGGAACATCGCAGATCAGCGTCGAAAACGCAGCCGTGGAGAACTGTTCGTCATTCATTCCGTTTGCCTCCGGACCCGTTCGTTCTAGTCTTGTCGCCGCAGTCTCCACGAATGGACGGACGGCACAAGAAACAACGCACCCGGGCGGCCAAACCTCCGGGGGATCACCAGGGAAGCGCGCCATGAACTTCGAGGACATCCTCTACCGGGTCGAGGACGGCGTGGCAGTGATCACGCTCAACCGTCCGGACCGGCTGAACGCCTGGCGGGGCGAGATGGACCGGGACGTGCGGGCTGCGATGCGCCTGGCGACGGACGACCCCGCGGTGCGGGTGATCGTTCTGACCGGCGCGGGCCGGGGCTTCTGCGCCGGGGCGGACATGAATTCCCTGACCGCCATCCAGACCGATACGGGGGCCAGCGAGCGGGCGGCAAGGCCCCAGACCCCGCCCTTCGATCCGGCATCCCGGGCGGACTTCCAGCTCCAGAATTCGTATTTCCCCGCCGTGCCCAAGCCGATCATCGGTGCCATCAATGGGGCCTGCGCCGGACTTGGCATGGTGATGGCCCTCTATACCGACCTGCGGTTTGCGTCGGACTCGGCGGTCTTCACCACGGCCTTTTCCCGCCGGGGCCTGATCGCGGAACACGGGATTTCCTGGCTCCTGCCCCGGCTCGTCGGCCTGCCCCAGGCCATGGACCTGCTGTTCTCGGCGCGGAAGGTATCGGCGGACGAGGCGCTGCGCCTCGGACTGGTCAACCAGGTCTTCCCAATGGCGGCGTTCGAGGGCGAGGTGATGGCCTATGCCCGGATGCTGGCCCGGGAGGTCTCTCCCCGGTCGCTTCGGGAGATGAAGCGCGAAATCTGGAATGCGCAGTTCCAGTCCCTCGGTGAGGCGGTGGAAGCGGCGAACGGCGACATGGCTGCCAGTTTCGCCTCCGAGGACTTCCGCGAGGGGGTCGCGCATTTCCTGGAAAAGCGGCCGGCGGCCTTTTCCGGACGCTAGGGGCCTGCATCGTCAATCATGTATATTTTGCCCCTCCGACGTCTAAAAAATGACTGACTACTATATATTTTCCCATCGATATCTTTTTCAGCGGAGTCGTCGTCAATACTTTTCGGGTGCTATCAGTCAGGGCAGTGAGTGAACCTGACTGACATTTGCGCGAATACGGGCAACCCAAGATGTATCTGTCGAAGCTGATCACGGAGATCGCCGACTTTACCGACGACGCCATTCTGATCACGGAGGCCGAGCTGGTGTCCGGCGCAGGACCACGGATCGTCTGGTGCAACGACAGCTTCTCCCACATGACCGGATTTTCCCGGGACGATGCGCTTGGGCAGACGCCTCGGATCCTGCAGGGACCTGACACATCCGTCGGAGCCAGGGCCAAGATCCGTCAGGCCCTGGCCACATGGACACCGGTCCGGCAGGAGCTGAAGAACTATCGCCGGGACGGGTCGCCCTTCTGGGTGGACCTCAGCATCCGCCCGGTGGCCGACGAAGACGGCTGGTTCCGCTACTGGATCGCCTTCCAGAGGGACATTTCCGATCTGAAGGCCCGGGAGGAACTGGTGGTCCGCCACCTGGCCGAACTGGAGGACTCCCGCCGGGAGCTGTCGGCCCAGCGGGCCCAGGCCGAGGCGGCCAACATCGCCAAGTCCCAGTTCCTCGCCAATATGAGCCACGAACTGCGCACGCCCCTGAACGGGGTCGTGGCCATGGCCGGCACGCTGCTCAAGACCCCGCTGACGGCCAGCCAGCGGGAAATGACCGAACTCATTGCCTCGTCCGGCCGGTCCCTGAACGGGATCCTGTCGGACATCCTCGACCTCTCCAAGATCGAGGCCGGGCGCGCCGAACTCGAGCTGGTGCCCTTCAACCTGCGGGATGTCGTCGCCGCCGCGGCCGAGATCTTCCGCGTCCGCGCCGACGACAAGGGGCTGACCTTCGATCTGGTGGTGAGCGAGGCCGCCGACTCCGCCGTGATCGGCGACGGGGTCCGGATCAAGCAGATCATCTCGAACCTCGTGTCCAACGCGGTGAAGTTCACCCGCCGCGGCGGCGTGAAGGTCACAGCCGACATCACCCGGACCGTCGACGGGGTCGCAGTGGCCACGGTGGTCGTGGAGGACACCGGCATCGGCTTTGACACTGAGAAGGCGTCCAAGCTTTTCGTCCGTTTCGAGCAGGGGGACGGATCGATCACGCGAACCTACGGCGGCACGGGGCTTGGCCTGTCCATCAGCCAGTCCCTGGCCGAGCTCATGGGGGGTGCCATCACGGCAGACTCCACGCTGGGCGTCGGCAGCCGCTTCATGCTGACCCTGCCGCTGCAGGTGGCGTCCTCCAGGCCTCTGGCCGAGCCCGTCGCGCTGGTGGCACCCGACGCCGCGGACTTCCAGGCCATGCGGGTGCTGCTCGCCGAGGACCACCCCACCAACCAGCGGGTGGTGCGGCTGATCCTCGAACCCTACGGCGTGGACCTGACCATCGCCGCCGACGGGGTCGAGGCGCTGCAGGCGGTAGAGCAGTCCCGCTTCGACGTTATCCTGATGGATATCCAGATGCCGAATCTGGACGGCTTTGCGGCGGCCCGGATCATCCGACGGACCGAGGTGGCCCGCGGCCTCGCCCGGACGCCGATCCTGTTCTTCACCGCCAACGCCATGCCCGAGCACCAGCAGGAGGCGGCAGAGGCCGGCGGTGACGGCTTCATTGCCAAGCCCGTGACCCCTGAGGAACTCCTCCGCGGCATCAATTCGGTGCTGGAGCGGATGGAAGAGGTGATCATTTTTGAATAGCTGATCTGCATGTTGCGTGGATTGTGAATAGAAGCGGCTGGAGGGACTGTGGGGGTGTCGGAGCGCGGCTCCGATCCCTGCGACGGAGCTTTCGGATGTCCGCACCGACCGAATTTCAGACCATCGACTCCGCGTCCCCCGGCCATGTGACGGGCGCCGCGCGGATCATCCTCCAGTTGGAGGGCGGCGTCGTCCTGGGCGGCGCGGCGGTGGCGTTCACGCAACTGGGCGGGTCGTGGGGCGTGTTCGCCGCCCTGTTCCTGACCCCGGACCTTTCCATGCTGGGCTATCTGGCCGGACCACGGGTGGGGGCGGCCTGCTACAATGCCGGTCACAGCTATCTGGGGCCGGCCCTGCTGGCGGCGGTGGGGGCCGCGCAGGGCGAGACGCTGCTGCTGCAGCTGGCGGCGATCTGGGTCGCCCATGTGGGCTTTGACCGGCTGCTGGGCTACGGCCTCAAGTCTGCCGCGGGGTTCGGCTTCACCCATCTGGGGCGGAAGGGGAAGGCGGCGCGGCAAACCGCGATGGTCTGACGCTACGGCAACTGGCGTCCTGCGGATTCCCGCCGTAAACAGGTCGCAAGATCTGCGCGACTGACCAACGGCGCGGCGATACCAGCGGAGAGACCCCATGGAAACGATCAACGAAGTCACCACGCTCGAACGCGGCGAGATCGCCGTCATCACGCTGAACTCCCCCCCGGTGAATGCCCTGTCGGCCAAGGTGCGCAATGGCCTGGCCGCCGGCTTCAAGGCCGCTGACGAGGACCCGCAGACCAAGGCCATCGTGCTGATCTGTGAGGGCCGGACCTTCATCGCCGGGGCTGACATCACCGAATTCGGCAAGCCGGCCACCGAAAGCGCCAGCCTGTTCGACGTCCAGAAGGCCATGGAGGACAACTCCAAGCCGGTGATCGCCGCCATTCACGGCACGGCGCTGGGCGGCGGCCTCGAAGTGGCGCTCTGCGCCCATTACCGCGTGGCCGTCCCCTCGGCCAAGGTGGGCCTGCCGGAAGTGAACCTCGGCCTGCTCCCCGGCGCGGGCGGGACCCAGCGGCTGCCCCGCATTGTCGGTGCGGCCAAGGCGCTGGAAATGGTCACCTCGGGCCAGCATGTGCCGGCCAAGGCCGCGCTCGCCATGGGTCTGGTGGATGAGCTGGCCCCGGAGGGCGACCTGCGCAACGCCGCGATCGCCTTTGCCAAGAAGGTGCTGGCCGAGAAGCGCCCGCTGGTGAAGATCCGCGACAACGATGCCAAGATGATCGAGGACCGCAAGCATCCCGAGATCTTCGCCGAGTTCCGCAAGGCCAATGCCCGCAAGTTCCGCGGCTTCCTGGCCCCGGAATACAACATCCAGTGCGTCGAGGCCGCGGTGAACCTGCCCTTCGACGAGGGCATCAAGGTCGAGCGCAAGCTGTTCGTCGAGCTGGTCACCGGCACCCAGTCCGCCGCCCAGCGCTATGTGTTCTTCGCCGAGCGCCAGGTGTGGAAGCTGCCGGACGTGCCGGAGGACACCGCCATCCTGCCCGTCGCCAAGGTGGGCGTGATCGGGGCCGGCACCATGGGCGGCGGCATCTCCATGAACTTCCTCAATGCCGGCATCCCGGTAACCATCGTCGAGACCAGTGCCGCGGCGCTGGAGCGGGGCCTGGGCGTCATCCGCAAGAACTACGAGACCACCGCCAAGCGCGGGCGTCTGACGATGGAAGACGTGGAAAAGCGCATGGGCCTGCTCACCGGCTCGCTGGAGATGACCGACCTCGGGGACGCCGACCTGATCATCGAGGCCGTGTTCGAGAACATGGACATCAAGAAGGAGGTCTTCGGCAAGCTGGACGCCATCGCCAAGCCGGGCGCGATCCTGGCCTCCAACACGTCCTATCTGAACGTGGACGAGATCGCCGGTGCCACCGGGCGTCCGGAGAGCGTCATCGGCCTGCACTTCTTCTCGCCGGCCAATGTCATGCGCCTGCTGGAAGTCGTCCGCGGCGACGCCACCTCCAAGTCGGTGATCGCGACCTCCATGCAGATCGCCAAGAAGATCGGCAAGATCGCGGCCCTGGTGGGTGTCTGCCACGGCTTCGTCGGCAACCGCATGCTGAGCATGCGCCAGCGCCAGGCCCAGGCGATCCTGCTGGAAGGTGCCATGCCCTGGGACATCGACCGGGTGCTCTATGACTTCGGCTTCCCCATGGGTCCGTTCGCCATGAGCGACCTGGCCGGCCTGGACATCGGCTGGAACAAGGAGACCTCCAAGGGCGAGACCCTGCGGGACCAGCTGTGCGAACTGGACCGCCGGGGCCAGAAGACCGGGGCGGGCTTCTACGACTATGACGAGGCGCGCAACGCCAAGCCCTCGCCGGTCACCGCCGACCTGATCGAGAAGTTCCGGGCAGCCAAGGGCGTGAATGTCCGCAGCTTCACCGACGAGGAGATCATCGAGCGCTGCATCTATCCGATGATCAACGAGGGCGCGAAGATCCTGCAGGAAGGCAAGGCCAGCCGGGCGTCGGACATCGATATCGTCTGGATCAACGGCTATGGCTGGCCGGTCTATCGCGGCGGCCCGATGTTCTATGGGGACACGGTCGGCCTGAAGAAGGTCGTCGAGAGCCTGACCAGGCTGGCGAAGGAAATGGGCGACGAATGGGCCCCCTGCGAGCTGCTGGTGAAGACGGCCGAAGCCGGTGGCAAGCTGTCGGAACTCTAGGGGATCGGCGACCTTCGAGGCGGTGCGGAACGGCCCGCCTCGAAGGACCGACTCATCCTCGCGCGCCCAGCAGGGCCAGCACCACACCGACCACGACTAGACAGAGCCCGGCCACCTCGTGCGGCCGGGTTTTCTCTTTCAGATAGAACCGGGCAAAGCCCAGGGTGAACACCACCTCCACCTGGCCCACGACCCGGACCAGCGCCACCGGGGCCGTGGCAAACCCCGTGAACCAGCAGGCGGAGCCCAGTGCCGCCAGCAGGCCCACCCGGCTGGACGTGCGCCAGGTCCTGACAATGTCCCCAAGCGTCCGCGGCTCCCGCGCCAGCACATAGCCGCCATGCATGAGGGTCTGCAGGAGCATCACGACCGCCAGGGTGACCAGCGCCGCTGCGACCGGATCCTGCACGGGCAGCTGTCGAGTGGCGCTCTTCACCAGCACGCCGGTGAGGGCGAACAGGGCGCCGGAGCCGATCCCGCACAGGGCCGCGGGCTGGCCCAGCGCGCCGAATACCTCGCCGGCGGTCATCCGTCGGCCGCCCAGCGCAAGCGCCAGCACGCCGGCGACGCTGAAGGCCACGGCGGCCCAGCCCAGCGGGGGCAGGCGTTCGCCGAGCGCCAGCCAGGCAAACACCGCCGCCTGCACCGCTTCGGTCTTGGAAAAGGCCGTGCCGACCACGAAGTTGCGATAGCCAAAGGCCATGATCAGCAGGTTGGTGCCCAGCACCTGCGCCAGTCCCCCTGCCGCGGCCAGCAGCAGGAAGCTCGGCGACAGCCCCGGCCAGGTCTGCCCGGTCGCGATCAGCCAGCCTGCCGCCAGGAGGGCCCCCACAGGCGCACCATAGACATAGCGGACCAGTCCCGCGCCGCTGACGGTCAGCTCCCCCCGGAGCTTCTGCTGGATGGCCGTCCGCCAGGCCTGGAATCCGCCGGCGGACAGGGCCGCCGGCAGCCAGATGAAGGGCGGGATCACGCGCCCGTGCCGACGATCACGGCTTCAGCACGCCCTTGGAAATCCGCGCCTTTTCGACGGCATCGAGGATGTCGGTATCCAGGTGCGACTTGGCAGCGTTCACCGGGCCGAAATACATGACCGTATCGTCTGCGCCGTTGTAGCGCGGCCACTCGACGCCGCCGGGGCAGGTCGGAATGCCGGTCTTGGCAAACGCCACCCAGCAGCCGTGCACCACGGCGGTCTCGGCCCGGTCGGCGTCGGTCAGGATGGCCCCGGCGAAGGGAATCTTCGCCCAGCTGTCGAACACGAAGGGGATTTCCAGCCCGTGATCGACCCCGTCATGGGTCGTGCGCCAGCGTTCCGGCACGTAGTCGAAGCGATAGAGCCAGGTGGCGTCTTCCCGTCCGGTCTGGCGGGCGACCCAGCGGCTGGGAACCGTGAAGGTCCAGTCGCGCCAGAGCTTGCGGGCCAGGGTGGCGTCGTCCTTGGCTTCGGCCTTGTAATAGGCCTTGCCGGCGGCGGTGATCTCCTTGGACCCTTCCGCCAGGACCGAGGCGGGTTCCCGGGCGGAGATCAGCGAGCCTTCGTTCGAGTTGGTCCCGATCATCAGGGGGACATGCAGGAACTGGTGGCTGGCAAAGGCGGTCACCGGGGCTTCCGGCAGCAGGCGGCCATCCACGATGGGACCCGGTGGCAGCTTGTCCTGCGCGGCGATCAGGGCCTCTCCGGAGAGGGCCCGCAGCTGATCGGGCGTGGCATCTGCACCGGGCAGGCCGAGCGTCTTGGCCACGGCGGCGCCGGTCTTCTCCGCGTCCGCCAGGGTCGGGAACTTGCCCCAGATATAGCCGGACTCGACGATGGCCTTGGCGAACAGCCCCTGGGCCGCGGGGGTGGCCAGAAGGGTGAGCGTGCTCTGGGCGCCCGCGCTCTCGCCGAACACCGTCACATTGGTGGGATCGCCGCCAAAGGCCGCGATGTTGCGCTGCACCCACCGCAGGGCCTCCAGCTGGTCCGTCGTACCATAGGAGGCCAGCGGCGCGCCCTTGGCCGCCTTGGTCAGGCTTGGATGGGCGAAATAGCCCAGAAGGCCCAGACGGTAATTGGCGCTCACCAGGATCACGCCGTCGCGGGCGAAGCTGGTGCCGTCATAGAAGACCAGCGAGCTGGTGCCCGCCGTGTGCCCGCCCCCGTGCAGCCAGACGAGCACGGGCAGGGGCTTCGCCGCCTTGGCCGGGGCCCAGATGTTCAGGGTCAGGCAGTCCTCGGACACCGCCGCGGGCGGGGCACCGGAGGCCGCCAGTTCCCGCGGGGTCAGCTTGGTGCGTTGAAGGCAGGCCGGTCCGAACTTGCTGGCGTCGATCGGGGTGGTGGACGGCTTGGGCGGCGTGGCCGGCTGCCAGCGCAGGGCCCCCACCGGCGGCTGGGCGAAGGGTACGCCCTTGAAGCTCATGATCCCGGCGGCGTCGGCGGTCCCGTTGAGCACGCCGAACGTGGTCTTGACGGCCACGGGGTTGGCGGCGGGGGGCGGTGTCTCCGCAGCGATGGCGGGTAGGGCGCAGGCGAACAGGAGGGCAGCGGCAGACACGACCGGGGTCGCGAGGCGGCGGAACATGGATGCGTCCTTGAAGCAGTTTACTCTCGGCCGGACCATGACCGATCTTGGCACGACGGGCAATCGGGCGCGCAGGCCTGCGGACGCTCTGTCCTCTATCCCGGCAGCATGTCCCGGGGAGCCCAGACCGCGTGCGTTCCGCTGGAGAGCTTGTGCGGCAGGGCGATACGGCAGACCGGGCCGTCGGCCAGCTTCCGGGCATCGATCAGCACGCATTCCGAGGTGCCCGCCGCCTCGTTGATGAGGAAGCTGACCAGATAGCCGTCATCCTCCGCCGTCGCCCCGATCCGCGGCGCGAACGGAGCCTCGGAGGCATAAACGCCGGGGGGCAGCATGTAGCGCTCGGTACCGCCGGTCTCGAGGTCGTGCTTCACGAAGCCGCGGAACAGGAACCAGCCCGGCTCCGGCACGGTGGAATAGCCATAGCGATACTTCCGCCCGGAATGGCGGCCGTTGATCATGCCGAATTCCAGAATCTCGTCGCACAGCCGCTCCTCCCGGGTCTCGCCGGTGACGAGGTTGAAGCGCCAGCGGTGCAGCTTGGGCCGGAAGCTGTGTTCGTCCAGATAGGCCATCATGTGCTCGAAGCCCGGAGGCGCGTCCGTGCGCGGGTCCGGCGTCGGGTTTTCCTGGAAATAGCCGTCAAGGACCACCTCATCCCCGTCGTCATAGGCGTTCAGCCAGTGCAGCACATAGGTGGGGCTCGCCTCGAACCAGCGGATCGGTCCGCCGCCCTCCTGCCGCGGGACCAGGGCGAAGCGGGACGGCAGACCCTCGTGCAGGCGCACGGCGTGGATGTTCCGCTCCAGAAGCCTGGCGTCCCAGAACACCGGCATGTCGTTGAGGATGGCGAACCGCTCGGTGAAGGCCATGTCGTGGGGCAGGCGGGGGCCGGGGACGTCGATGGGGATGTAGCGCTTCAGCCGGTTGTCGGCCCCGACGATCCCCAGGTGCATGTAGGGGGCGTGCTTGGAATAGTTGAAGAACAGCAGCTCGCCCGTGTGCTCGTCCACCTTGGGATGGGCGGAAATGCCGTCGATGGGGACCCAGGCCTCCACGCCGATGGGCTCCAGCGTCAGGGGATCCAGCCGATAGCCCTCGCCGCACTGGTAGAAGGTCGACAGCACCATGCCCGCATGCACCACCACATCGGTGGAGGAGCTGTCCTTCAGCGACCCATGGGCACCAAAGCCCGGACGCTTGGCCAGCTGGACCGGGTCGGCCAGTCCGCCCCACAGGGAGCCGCCGGCCTCCTGCTCCGCTTCGAACCCACGGGTGCGGACAAAGCGGTTGCGATAACGGGCCTTGCCGTCCCGGAATTCCATCTGGTGCAGCATGCCGTCCCCGTCGAAGGGATGGTAGCGGCCCAGCGGCTGATGCACGGGGTTCTCGGTGTTGCGGAGATAGACCCCGTCAATGTCCTTCGGGATCTCGCCGGAGATCACCGTCAGGTCGTCGGCGTCCACCTCCTCGTGCAGCGGCGTCCACGCCCCGTTCATGTAGGGGTGGTTGCTGGGCTGGAGCGTGGTCTTCACCGGCGGCAGGCGGGTGAGGGGCATGGTCGTCCTCCGTCGCGCCGCGACCGTCCTGCGGGCATCAGCGAGAGGCAGAGGGTACCTCAGTCCCCGGCGGCGGCAAGAGGTGAGGCAGGATGCAGCTTTGGTAATCTGGGCATCCGGGACCTCGCCACAACGCCGGGACGTGTTAACCTTCGTCCAAAGAACCCGGAGGAGACCTCATGAAGACCTTGACCGCGGCGATGATCGCCGGCCTGTCCCTGATGACGGCGACCGTATCCCCTCCCGTGATGGCGCAGGCGGCCGCACCGGCCTCGGCCCTCGCCGATGCCGGCCGCCCGGCGGATGACGTGGCCCGGGACGCCGCCCGCAAACCCCTGGAACTGGCCGCCTTTGCCGGGATCAAGGCTGGCGACCGGGTGGTCGACCTGATCCCCGGCGGCGGCTACTTCACCTTCGTCTTCTCGGGCGTGGTGGGCCCGACCGGGCATGTCTATGCCACGGTCCCCGCGCCGGCGAAGGACTACATGGCCAAGAAGACCGCGGTGATCGAGACCTGGGCGGCGTCACACCCGAACACGTCGGTGGTCTATTCCGCAGGGGGCTTCACCCCGCCGGACGGTCCGGCCGACCTGGTCTGGACGGCGCAGAACTACCATGACCTCTACAACCCCATGGGGCCATCGTCCGGTCCGGCCAATCTGCTGCCGATCAACAAGGCGATCTTCGCGGCCCTGAAGCCCGGCGGGGTCTATCTGATCGTCGACCACTCCGCTCCGGCAGGGTCCGGCACGGCGGATACCAAGACCCTGCACCGGATCGACGAGGCGGTGGTGCGCAAGGACGTGGAGGCGGCGGGCTTCGTGTTCGAAGGCGCGTCGGACGTGCTGCGCAACCCGGCGGATCCCCGCACGGCGCTGGTGTTCGACCCGTCCATCCGGGGCAAGACCGACCAGTTCGTGTTGAAGTTCCGCAAGCCGAAATAGGACCGGGCCGGCAGCCATGACCCCTCGGGGCGGCCATTACCCTTTGGGGCGGAAAGGCTTCTTCGGCCCCTTCTGGAACGGCTTGCCCGGGGGTTTCTTGCCTTCATAGGGCCTGCGCTCCCGAGCCGGCGGGGCTTCGCCCTCCAGAGGCGGAGTCCAGTCCGCGCCGGCACCGCCCTTGCGGGGGTCGAAGGGCTTCTTGCCTTCATAGGGGCGGCGTTCCCGCGGCGGGGCCACGGCGTCCGTCGTCCGGAACTCCGGTGCCACCGTGCCCTCGTGGCTCACCCGGTGCCGCGCGGACGAGACATTCCGGTCCCGGGGCGGCGGCGCGGCGTCGGCGTCCAGCCTGGTGATCCGGCCGCCGTCCCCTTCGCCCTTCGACGCGGCCAGTTCGAAGCGCTCCAGCGCCTCGGCCTTGATCTGGAAGCGGGTCTCCCGCTCGAACACGCGGATCGCGCCGATGTCATTCTTGGTCACGTGGCCGCGACGACAGATCATCGGCAGCAGCCAGCGGGCCTCGGCATTCTTGTTGCGGCCAAGGTCGATGCGGAACCAGCCCGCATCCTCGAAGCCCGGGCGGGGGGCCTCGGGGGCGAGGTCCCGCCGGGGACCGCGGTCGGCCTGGAAGCGATCGCCCTGCGGCCGATCCCCCTGCGGACGATCGGTGTAGGTGCGCTCCTGATACGGACGATATTCCGGCTCCGCGTCGGACAGGTCCTCCGGTGAGGGCATGCGGGTGCGGGCCAGACGGACATAGGCCGCCGCAATGTCTTCCGGGGTGCGGGTCGCCATCAGGGCCGTGGCCAGCGCCATGTCCTCCTCCGGGGCCTCGGCGGCGGGGGCGACCTCGGCGATCATCCGGGCCTCGTCCTGGGCCTTGATCTCCTCGGCGGTGGGGGGCGACTGCCAGGTGGCGGTGATACCTGCACCCTTGAGCAGCACATCCAGGCGGCGGCGCTTGGGGTGCGGGACCAGGATCACGCAGATCCCCTTGCGCCCGGCCCGGCCGGTCCGGCCGGAGCGATGCTGCAAGGTCTCGCGGTTGGTGGGCAGATCCGCGTGGATGACGAGATCCAGGTCGGGAATGTCGATCCCCCGCGCCGCCACGTCGGTGGCCACGCACACCCGGGCGCGGCGGTCGCGCAGGGCCTGCAGGGCATGGGTCCGTTCGTTCTGGGTCAGTTCGCCGGACAGGGCGACGACATTGAAGCCCCGCTCCACCAGATTGGCGTGCAGCTTGCGCACGGCCTCCCGGGTCGAGCAGAAGACGATGGCCGCGCCGCTCTCGAAGTAGCGGAGCACGTTCACCGTCGCCAGTTCGATCTCGCTCGGGGCGATGCGCACGGCGCGGTAGTCGATGTCCGAATGCGCCGTCTCGCCGCCGCCGATCACCAGGCGCAGGGCGTTCTTCTGGTAGGTGGAGGCCAGCGCAACGATGGGCTTGGGCAGGGTGGCGGAGAACAGCAGGGTCCGCCGGTCCTTGGGCGTGGCGTCGAGGATCTCCTCGAGCTCTTCGCGGAACCCCAGGTCCAGCATCTCGTCGGCCTCATCGAGGATGACGCAGGCCAGTTCGCCGAGATGCAGCTGGCCGCGTTCCAGATGGTCGCGCAGGCGGCCGGGGGTGCCCACCACGATCTGGCAGCCCCGCTCCAGCGCCCGGCGCTCGGCGCGGGGGTCCATGCCGCCGACGCAGGATACCACCTCGGCGCCGGCGTACAGCCATTGCAGCTCCCGCTGCACCTGCATGGCCAGTTCCCGGGTCGGGGCGATGACGAGCGCGGAAGGTGCCGCCGCGGGGGCGAGGCTGCCGTCCACCGCGAGGAGGCTGTCCGCCATGGCCAGGCCATAGGCCACGGTCTTGCCGGACCCGGTCCTGGCCGAGACCATCAGGTCGCGTCCCGCCGTCTGGGGTTCGATGACGGCCAGCTGGACGGGCGTCAGGGTCTCGTAGCCACGGTCGGCCAGCGCCTTGGCGAGGGGGGGAGCAATATTTTGGGAAAGCATCCGCGGACGCTTAGCCTAAAACCCCCGCCTGCGATAGTCGCGCGCCGGTTTATCCGCCGTTCAGCTGGCCAGGGCCTGCCAGACGGCCATGTTCACCATGACCGATCGCATGTCCCCCACGGTGGTCGGCGCCATCTTGTTCATGGCGTAGGCCAGGGTGGTGCGCCGGTCCATGTCGATCAGGATCAGCGAGCCGCCGTAGCCCCCCCAGTAGATGGTGTTGGGGGAGGGCAGGGGCACCACGGCGCTGGGCAGGCCAAAGCCCATGCCCAGCCGGAGCGGCACGCCCAGCACCTGGCAGGGGCCCTCGATCTGCACCTCGAGCGCCTTGCGGCACCCGGCTTCGGACAGGATACGCTTGCCCTTGGCCACGCCGCCATTGGCCAGCAGCACGTGGATCTCGGCCACGGAGCGGGCATTGCCGGTGCCTCCGGCCGCCGGGATCTCCGCTCCGCGCCAGCCCCGGGTGCGGGTCTGCAGGGGATCGATGGGCGGGTTGTCGGTGATGGTATGATAGAAGGCCGCTACACCCTCGGAGATCCGCGCGCCGCCGGGGGGTGGGATCAGGTCGGCGACCCGGTGGTCCTCCGACGCCGGCAGGCCGATGTGGAAGTCGGCACCGAGGGGCTCGGCGATCTCCTTGCGGAAGAAGGTGCCCAGGGACTGGCCGCTGATCCGGCGGACCACCTCGCCCACGAGGTAGCCCTGGGTCACGGCGTGATAGCCGATGGCCGAGCCCGGTGCCCACAGGGGGGCCTGGGCGGCCAGCAGGGACGTGGCCTTCTCCCAGTCGTAGAGGTCGTCCGGCGTCATGGGTGCGGTCCAGCCGGACAGGCCGGCGGAATGGCTCATCAGCATGGCCACGGTCACGTCCGCCTTGCCGTTGGCGGCGAATTCCGGCCAGTACCGGGCCACCGGGGCGGAGAAGTCGAGGTCGCCCCGATCGGCCAGCAGGAGGGCGCAGAGTGCCGTCATGGTCTTGGTGGTGGAGTAGACATTGACGATCGTGTCCCGCTCCCACGGGCGGGTGCGGGCCTCGTCGGCGAACCCGCCCCACAGATCGACCACCGTCTCCCCCTCGAGGGTGGCGCAATAGCTGGCCCCGATGTCGGCCCCGGTCATGAAGTTGGCGGCGAAGGCCGGCCGGGCGGCGGCAAACCGGTCGTGGGTGAAGCCGTCGATCTTGAAGTCGCTCATGGACGCGTTTTCCCGGGTTTGTGTGTGATTGCCGATCACGTTAGAGACGGACGCACGCCCGCTCAACCGGCGAGGCGTCGGCGGCGGGAATTTTCTGGCGACCCATGCCAGGAGCCGGCGCGGGAGACCTGACCGATGATGCTGCAGCTACCCAGGCCCTACCTGCTGTTCCTCGGGGCGACCACCAATCCCGTGCTGGCCAAGACGGCCTTCGGACTGAAGGACTGGGCCGGGCCGGACTGTGTCGCCCAGTGGCGTCTGCCGGGGGGTACGGTGAGCACCGGCCTGCCGGAGATGCGCCCGGCAGAGGCTTTCGCGGCGGGGGCCCGGTCCATCGTCATCGGCGTGGCCCCGGTCGGGGGCAAGCTGCAGCCTGACTGGGTCGAGCCCCTGGCGGAGGCGCTGGAGGCCGGACTCGATATTGTCAGCGGCATGCATGACCGACTGGAATCCAGCGCCCGCATTGCCGAGACGGCGGCGCGGCTTGGCCGGCGGCTGATCAATGTGCGCACGCCCGTCCCCCCCTCCGCCAACGGCACCGGCGACAAGCGGACGGGCCGGCGGCTGCTGACGGTGGGAACCGACTGCGCTCTGGGCAAGAAGTACACCGCCCTCGTGCTGACCCGGGCCTTCCGCGCCCGGGGCATCGCCGCCGATTTCCGGGCCACCGGCCAGACGGGAATCATGATCGCGGGGGAGGGCGTGCCCCTCGATGCGGTGGTGGCCGACTTCCTCTCCGGCTATGCCGAGGCCCTGTCACCGGACGCCGCCCCCGACCACTGGGACGTGATCGAGGGCCAGGGCAGCCTGTTCCATCCGGCCTATGCGGCGGTGACCCTTGGGCTTGTGCACGGCTCCCAGCCGGATGTGATGGTCCTGTGCCACGAGCCGGGCCGCATGGTGATCGACGGGGTGGAGGACTATCCGATCCCGTCCCTGAACGAGGCCATCACCGACTATGTCCGTGCGGCGCGGCTGACCAACAAGGCCGCCCGGGTGGTCGGGATCAGCCTCAACACCTCCGCCCTGGACGAGGCGGGGGCCCTGGCGGCCCTGGCCGCGGCCACGGCGGAGACGGGCCTTCCCGCCGCCGATCCGATCCGGGGGCTCGGGCTCGATGCGCTGGTCGAGGCGTGCCTTGCGGGGTGAGGACGCAAGTCCCGTTCACCCTGTTTGTAAGACCGGTCTTCATCCCTTCGGCGCACAGGGTTTGGCACGTTCACAGCGAGGCCCACCCATGAGCGGCATTTCGGGAATTTCCGGCGGCTCCCCGTTCCTGACCGCCGTGGCCGGCGTGCAGGCGGCGTCCAACCGCTTCGGGGCGGCGGCCCAGGCCACCGTGGCCGATCCCACAGGGGACACTGCGGCGCAGAACATCGTCGGCCAGATCACCGCCAAGGCCGACTTCACGGCCAATCTCAAGGTGCTGCAGGTGGCCGACGAGATGCAGAAGTCCCTGCTCGACATCAAGGTCTGATCAGGGCGTTCCCTAGATCGCCATGGAGTGGCGCACGACCCCCGGCTCCGGATTGAGATAGGCGTCGAACCGCGCGCAGATACTGCGGACGAAGGGCCGTCCCCGGACAGTCATCCGCAGACCATCGATGGTCCGCTCCACGATCCCGTCGCCGTCCTCGCCCAGCACGGCCTCGATCTCGTCCTGCACGTGGGCCGCGGCGCGGGTGCCAAACGCGTCGCGCACCGCATCGGTGGAGATGTCGAAGTCGCACATCAGCCGCTCGATGACGAAGGCGTGCAGCCGGTCGTCGTCGGTGAGGGCAAAGCCCCGGGCCGTGGCCAGGTCTCCCCGGTCGATGGCCTCCATGTACTCCCGCGCGCCCACGGCATTCTGCACATAGCCCTGGGGCAGCTTGCCGATGGCCGACGCTCCGAGGCCGATCAGGTGCTCTGCCGCATCCGTCGTGTAGCCCTGGAAATTCCGGTTCAGCGGGGCGGTGGCAAGCGCGTCGTCGGCCCGGGCGAAATGGTCGATGCCCCGCGGGGCATAGCCCGCCGCCACGAGGGCCCGGGCCAGCCTCTGCGACATGGCGTAGCGGGCGAGGGCATCGGGCAGGACCCGCTCATCGATCAGGCGCTGGTTGTGCGCGCGCTGGGGAAGATGGGCATAGCCGAACAGGGCGATGCGGTCGGGCATCAGCTCCAGCACCTGTTCCAGGGTCTGCATCAGGGTGACCTCGGTCTGGTGCGGCAGGCCGTAGACCAGGTCCATGTTGATGGAGCGCACGCCCCGTTCCCGGAACATGCCGACGGCATCGCGGGTGACGTCGAAGCTCTGCATGCGGCCGATCGCCCGCTGCACCTGCGGGTCGAAGTCCTGCACCCCCACCGAGATCCGGTTCACCCCGACGCCGACCAGGCTGTCGGCCTTCTCGCCGGTCATCAGCCGGGGATCGACCTCGATGGCGAATTCCAGGTCCGGGGCCAGCCGGAAGGCCCCTGCGAGCGTGGCCCCCAGCCGACGGATGTCCTGCGCGGTCAGGATGTCCGGTGACCCGCCGCCCCAGTGCAGATGGCGCACCCCGTGCCCCGCCGGGACCCGGGCAGCCACCTTGGCCACCTCGGCCTCCAGCCGCTCCAGATAAGCGGCGATGGGCGCATAGCGCTTGGTCGCCTTGGTGGAGCAGGCGCAGTACCAGCAAAGGGAATCGCAGAAGGGGACGTGCAGGTAGAGGGACAGGGCCGCGTCCTCGGGCAGCAGGCCGAGCCAGGCGGCATAGTCCTCGGCGGTCACCTCCGGCGTGAAGTGGTTGGCGGTGGGATAGCTCGTGTAGCGGGGCAGACGCTCCGCTCGGCGCAGGACAGCGGCGGGATCCATCAGGGGCGCGTTCATGGCAGGGGGTTCCGGCGGACGATTGACGTCAACCAGACTGGGCGCTCCGCCGCCCCACGCATTGATCTCGGTCAGATCGGCGAAGCGGGCCTAGCGGGCCGCATCGAAGAACGGGCGGTCGCCGGCAATGGTCACCCGCTCCATCCGCCGGACCTGCGGGAAGTAGTCCGAGGCCGCATAGTGCTGGCTGGAGCGGTTGTCCCAGAAGGCGATGGAATTGGGCCGCCAGACGAAGCGGCACTGATGTTCCGGCACCGTGGCCTGGGCATAGAGGTGGGCCAGCAGCCAGTCGCTCTCCTTGCGGCTCAGACCGACGATGTGATCGGTGAAGGCCGTGTTCACGTAGAGGGCCCGGCGGCCCGTCTCCGGATGGGTCCGGACGACCGGGTGGGTCATGGGCGGGAACTTGGCGTGCAGCTCGTCCCGGTCCTTGCCCAGCCGTCCGGCGAACACGCGCGCGATGTCGTGCACGGCGCTGAGGCTGCAGACCCAGTCCTTCATGGCCGGGGAGAGGGAGTCATAGGCCGCGTACATGTCGCAGAACAGGGTGTCGCCGCCCACCGGCGGCAGTTCGATCGCGCGCAGGATCGACCCCAGGGACGGCGTCTCCCGCCAGGTCACGTCGGAGTGCCAGGCGTTCTCCTTCCCCCGGCTGTCCGGCCCGTGGGCGATGTGCAGCACCTCCGGATCCGGTTGGGATTTCGGCGTGGCCGGGTGGATTTCCAGCTCGCCGAAGCGGCGGGCAAAGGCGATGTGCTGGGCGCGGGTGATGTCCTGCTCGCGGAAGAAGATCACCTTGTAGGTCAGCAGCGCCCGGCGGACCTCCGCCACCGTGTGGTCGTCGAGGTCCCGGGACAGGTCCAGTCCGTGAATCTCCGCGCCGATGGACGGTGAGAGGGCGCGCGTCTCGAAGCCGGCGAAGCTCGCGGCGCTGGGCTGATGGGTCATGAGGTCCTCCCGATCTGTCCTTTTTCCGCAGGTTAGGCCCAATTCCTCATCCGGCAAGTGGGCAGCGGCAAAGTTCGGTCTGGCGCCGCAGCCACCGCCGCGCTCCAATGACCGGGAACACAACAGCCTGACGGGAGACGGCGCATGGATCTGCAACTCAAGGACAAGGTGATCTTCGTCGCCGGTGCCAGCCGGGGGATCGGGCTCGGCATTGTCGAGGCCTGCCTGGCGGAGGGGGCCAAGCTCGCCATGACCGCCCGCGGGGCCGAGGCGCTGGAGGAGACCCGCGCCCGTCTGGCCGGGCAGTACGGCGCTGACCGCCTGTGGACCATGGCCGGCGACATGCGGGACACGACGGACATCGATACGTCGGTGGAGCGGATCGAGGCGGAGTTCGGCCCGATTTACGGGGCAGTGGCCAATGTGGGCCTGCACCCGTGCCCGCCGGGATTCGAGATCGACGACGAGACCTGGGATGCGGGCCTGAACCAGAACCTGGACAGCGCCTTCCGCCTTGCCCGGGCGGTGCTGCGGCGAATGGTGCCGCGCAAGGAGGGTTCGCTCCTCATGATCAGCTCCATCGCCGGTCTGGGGGCGCTGGGCACCCAGCTCACCTACGGCACTTCCAAGGCGGCCATGAACCACCTGTCCAAGGAACTGGCGGCCCAGGTGGGCAAGTCCGGCGTGCGGGTGAACACGATCGCGCCCGGCAACATCCTGTTTCCCGGCAACTGGTGGGAACAGGCCTCCACCGGCCCGGAGGCGGACCGCTGGAACGGCTGGATCAAGCGCGAGGTGCCCCTGCGCCGCTTCGGCAGCCCCGACGAGATCGGACGACCGGCGACCTTCCTGCTGAGCCCGCTGGCCTCGTTCATCACCGGGGCGGTGATCCCCGTGGACGGAGGTCAGACCCGGTAGGTCAGCCCTCCGCGGCGGCGGCCAGGGCCAGCGGGTTGGGCGTGGGCTCGGCCACCCTGGTCAGGGTGTTGCGGTCGGTATGATGGAAGGGCGCGTCCTGCCCCCGCACCTGCAGCACCGTGTCCTGGAAATAGGACCAGGCGCCGTCCGCATGGAAGGTCACCTTCATGGTGAAGCTGTCGGTGCGGAAGGCCTGTTCCAGGAATGCGGTTGAACAGATGCCGTATTCGGTGGAGCCCCGGGTCGCCCTGACCTCGAAGCTGTCTGCCGCCGCCGACGCGTGCCCGGCCGCCAGGGCTGTCTGGCCCCGGGGAAGGGTCAGGCTGTGCACGATCAGCCCGGTGGCCGGTTCCCAGAGCCAGTAGCCGACCTGGTCATGGTAGGTCTCGGGCAGACCCGGCTTCTTCGCCGTCACGTGGTAGCGCAGGCCGTAGAACAGCTGCGGACCGTTGGACTGGGGATCGGTGGGCTGCAGCTCGATCCGCTCGATGAAGGCCTGTCGGCCGGAGCCGTCCACATTGGGGTTCACGTCCAGGCCCCTGGAGCCCTCCCAGATCCCGGCGAGGCGGGTCAGGGGACCGAGATTGGCCAGGGTATCGACGTCTATGTCGTCCTGTTCGGTATGGATGTCGGCGGGATCGTCCGTCACGGGTCGGCTCTCGGTGGTTTCAGTGAAGCGGTGCCCCGGCGAGGGTGATCCGGTGCATCACGCGGCGATGCCCGTGATAATCATTCTTCGCCATGTGCCAAGTGGCCCGGTTGTCCCAGATGGCGACGGATCCGGGACGCCATTCCACCCGCGCCACGTTCTCCGGCTGGATCGCACGGGAATAGAGGTACTGCAGAAGGGCCGCGCTCTCTTCCCGGGTCCAGCCCTCGATGCCGATGGTGAAGGCCGGGTTGACGAACAGGGCCTTTCGGCCGCTGTCCGGGTGGGTGATCGCCACCGGATGCACCGCGTGGGTGTGGGCATCCTGAAGTTGAAGGACTTGGGATCGCAGCTTGCACAAAAGCGGTTGTCGCAAGCTGCGTTGTGTTAGTGCCAGAAGTAGCAGTAGGTGCTGTAGGTGTTCCAGTAAACGCAGGGCTTACTGTAGAAATTGGGGTAAAACCCAACGCAGTTGTAACATCAGAACTTGTAAGAGTAACAACGCCCGCTCTGCTATTAAAGCTTAAAACGCCAATAATTGTGGCGTTATCATACGATATAACAGTTTTAAACCCATCGGTAACAACAGTCATACCTGTATAGGTTTTGGGCGTGATTGTTCCGCTCATTTTTTAGATATATCCGTTTTGATATCAATAACAGCCTGCTCAATTCGAGCAAGCCGTTCGCTGACTGTTCTAAGAAGTTCTAACTCTTTATTAATGTTGGTCTCAACTTTTTCAATTCTTCTCTCGTGGTCCTGAACTTGCGTGTTAAGCCCTGAAACCCACCAGATGCCAATACAACCTTGAGCTAGAAGAGCGATAATCAACGCAACGGGAACACGTCTATCCAAGTGCCAGCTTTCTTGCTCAAGGGTTGCCATGGCCTTATGCCTTTTTCTTCTTAAGGGCAGTCTTCTTGCCCTTGGCATACTTAGGATCAGCCTTCTTATTTTTACCTACAGACTCTGCAACAGCCAACGTAGGATTGTTTGGCTCAGCAACTTTAGCTTTTTTCATTTTTTCCTCCAAAGTAAGGGAATCTGGATAAGGAACCCGTATAAACCGAGTCCAATGAGTTGGTAAGCATCGGGATGTGGAAGAACTTCCTGCCAGAGAACAAACCCGCCAATCGTGGCAAGCAGTGGTAGAAGAACAGCAACCAGCCTCTCGCTGACCAACTTTGCAATGGAGAGAATAATTTCAAGAAACGCGGCCTGTTGATTATTAATCGAGTTCAAGTGCGCTTGCAGCATCGATTCCAATGTCTGCACTTGGTTCGGAATCGGAGTCTCCGTCTCGTCCGGCATCTCTGGAATTTGCCGCTCGGATACTACTTGTAGTCGAGAGTTTGTTGCGGTATTTGTTAAAGGCATCGCCTATTCCTTCTGATGGTTCAATCTTGTGAACAGTGGCATAGTGCGCGTCCAAAGTCTTTAGGACTGCACATTTCTCAACGAGGGTCAAAGCTTTGCTATCCGCGATTGTTTCATTTGCAATCAGCGTAGCAATTTGATCCAGTTTAAGGCCGAGAACAGTTTTGCTCCCAGGGTTATCACTCATTGTATGTTTCCTTGATATCGAGCATAATCTAGCATGTAAGGCGGAAGACCACCATACTGCATAGGGGTGTTTTGTTGGGTAGCCGTGACTTGCGGCGGAGCGGCTACAGGCGCAACTTGCGCAGCATACGGATTAGTTTGATTACCACGTAGTAAAGAAGAAGCGACATTAATAGCTGGTCCTATAGCATATTGTGCGTTATTTTTTGCAGCGGAAAGTAAAGTGCCAGAAGGGTCTTTCGTAAATTGTGACCAATCAGTTTTAACAGACGTAGGCGAATTTGCGGCACTAGGGGCAAAATCACCGTCACGGTAATTTTGTTCCCCTGAATACTTTCCGTAATCAGAGGCATCATTGCAGAAAAGCCCGCTAAAAGCGCCAGA
>CAIQUG010000008.1 GCA_903874895.1 uncultured Caulobacterales bacterium
GCCTGGCAGAAGTTCGAGCAGTTCCTGGCCGACCTCGGTCCGGCACCGGACGAGACCCATGAGCTTCGCTTCGTGTATGCGGACTCATTCAGCTACGGCCCGGGCCTGGTGGAATGGGTCAAGTGCGATGCCCCGAAGACCTTCAAGCCCCGCCCGCCGCCGCCCACCGAGGCGTACTCCCAGTGGGCCCAGGTGAATGGCAAGTCGGTCAGCTATTCCGACTTTGTCCGCTCAACCGGTGGCACGTTCAAGGAACTGGCCCCGGTCCTCAACGCCCAGGTGACCCCGGACCAGATCCTCGACCAGAAGGCCGTGGCGGAGAAGAACATCCGTCAAGATGCCTCGTGGCTGCCGCCGCAGGCTGAGCGGCGGGACGCCTTCCTGGCCGCGTACCGCCTGTGGCACATGCAGGTCCTGCCAAAGTTCGCGGAGGCTGCGACCCCGGAGTTCCTGTTCCTGTTCATCGCCGTCGGGCAACTGATGAAGGCGCGGGACGAGCTTGACGCCATCGGACTGTTCTCCCGGACCTCCAACGCGAAGAAGCAGCAGCGCGAGGACCAGCCTGCCTGGAAGCGCTATTGTGAACTTCTGCCCAAGGCCCAGGCCGCCCTTGCGACCATCCCCACCTACAACAGCTACTCCCTGTTCAATGAGCTGGAGGAACTGCATCCGCGGATCACGGTCGCCGAGCAGCGGTTCCGGGGTGTCACAGCCAAGCCGCCGGTGCGCTGACAGGCACGGCAATCGGACGGACCCCAGCCCGTTTCGATAGTATGCGATATATATTCATCGCAAACTACTGGTTAAGCCTGATCCGCGGTCACGCCGGAGACGGGTCGCGAACCGCCCGGCGTCCCGCCTGTGAATAACCGGGTGGCCGCGGCGATCAGTTCCGGTCGATCCGCAGCAGGGTCTGCAGCAGCACATTGGCCCCGTTGGCGCAGTCCCCCCACCTCGTGAGTTCGTGGGGGGAATGGCTGATCCCGCCGACGCTCGGCACGAAGATCATTCCCATGGGCCCCACCATGGCCAGATTGGCGGCATCATGTCCGGCACCACTGGGCAGATGCAGGGTCGCCAAGCCCAGCGATGCCGAGGCGGCCTCGATCTCCTTCTGCAGAGCGGGCGTGGCGAGGGCTGCCGGGTCCCGCGCCACGGCCTTCATGCTGATCTCGGTGCCGGTCTCCTCGGCGATGGCGGCGGCACGGCCAGCGATCCGGTCTCCGATCTGACGGATCTTGCCGGCATCCAGATCCCGCAGTTCGACGGTGAGGTTGACCCGACCCGGTACGACATTGCGGGCATTGGGAGACACGTCCAGATGCCCGACCGTCCCCACTTGACGGCCCGGCTCGCGGGTCACTTCGGCCTGGACGGCTTCGATCAGTTTCGCCGCCGCCAGCAGGGCATTCTTCCGCTGCGGCATCGGGGTGGTGCCGGCGTGATTGGCAAAGCCGCGGATCTCGACCTCGTACTCATCGATGGCCACGATCCCGTCGACCACACCCACGGGGACGCCGGCCCCCTCCAGCAGGCCGCTCTGCTCGATATGAAGCTCAAGATAGGCGGCTATCGACCCCGGAGGGATGCGGGCTGTGTCCAGGCGATCCGGATCCCCGCCGATGCGCCGCAACCCCTCGGACCGACGGATGCCGTTTAGCATAAGGTTCAGGTCCGCAGGCTTGGTCGCGCCGACGGATAGGCCACTACCGATGGTCCCGCCCTCCTCGTTCGACCAGAGGACAAGCCTCAGGGGATGGCGGAGTTCCGTGTGCGTGTCCTCCAGAGTCTGGAAGACCTCCACGGCGGCCATGGCCCCCAGGGCACCGTCGAAATTGCCGCCGCCCGGCACGGAGTCGATATGAGAGCCGATCAGGATGGGCTTCAGCCCCCTCCCCCGCCCCGGACGGGTGGCCACGATGTTGCCGGCCGCGTCGATGGAGGGTTCGACGAGACTCTGCCGGATCAGCTTCATCACGAAGGCCCGGCCGGCAATGTCGGCATCGGAATAGGCAAAGCGGCTGACGCCGTCCTCGAACCCGCCCCCCAGCCTGCGCCCATAGAGGCTGAGATCCTCCAACGTCTTGCGCAGCCGATCCGGATTGACCCGCAGTGCCGGGATCGGCGGTGCCGGTGGAGGTGCCGCCAAACTCATCGGTGGAAGCATCGCCAGACCTGCGGCGCAGGCTCCCGCCCACAGGACGGATCGGCGGTCAGTTCGGACATCTTGCATGCGGATCCCCCATTAACCCTCTTGCTGACCCTAAATGCTGCCATGGGGGGGCGAAGGACAAGCCTCGAATGCGGTCTTCCTCCATTCCCGGGATCCACCCGACGGGCCGTACCACCATGGATGAAACCCCTTACGTCTGTATCGACGGCCAAACGCTCATGACGTATTTGATTTGCCGAAATTTTATAAGTTCTCATGTCCCTGCGACCATTTGATTCGGACACGTCTTCAAAGAATACACGGTGCAGGAAATCAAAAAAATCTGCACTGACGACATCAATGGATCGAAAGGCGATTTCCCGTGAAATTCATGATCTTTCGAACCGTATCGAAAGCCGGCGTACTTACGGATATGTCAATCATGCTGGCGGACGCCCTCCGAAATCTGGGCGCGACTGTGGATTTTGTCGATTTGAATGATGCGAGCCAAGCGCTCGAGCATTCAAAATGGGCTTCGACGCCCCCCCTTGACTGGGTCGTGTCCTTTGGGTCGACGGGTGCCGATTTTCTCTCGCGGTCCGGATCCTCGATCTATGACGAAGCCGACTGTGGGTTTATCGGCTGGGACGTCGATCATCCCGTCTATCAATACGGGCGACACGCGGCTCCCATCC
>CAIQUG010000009.1 GCA_903874895.1 uncultured Caulobacterales bacterium
CACCGTGATCGTGGCCGCCCCGGCGCGGTTTCTCGGTCTTGCCCTGCCGGAACCGGTGTTTCCCATGGTGCTGGCCTTTGCCTGGGCGGTGATCCGGCCGTCGGTGATGGGGCCCTTCCTGCTCCTGCTCACCGGGCTGTTCCTGGACCTGTTCTGGCACGGGACCCTGGGGCTTTGGGCCCTGTGCCTGATCCTGGTCTACGGGGTGGCGCTGCTGGTCCGGAACCTGATGGTCGGCCAGTCGGTCCGGGTGCTATGGGTGTGGTACGGGGTGTTCACCACGCTGGCCTTCATCGTCGCCTATCTGGTGGTGGTCGCCCGGGCGCATGCCACGCCGAACCTCATCAACGCCGTCTGGCAGGCCGGCGTGACCATCCTGTTGTTCCCGTTCGCGCGTCGGCTGATCGAACAGTTCGAAGACGCCGACATCCGCTTCCGGTAGGGTGCAGGATGGAACCGCACATCTATTTCGACGAGGTCAACGAGCGCCAGGGGGTCTTCCACCGGCGCACCTTCCTGATCGGCGGGGTCCTGGGGATTGCCGGCATGGCCCTGACCGGCCGGCTGCTGCAGCTGCAGGTGGCCGAGGCCGCCCGCTACCAGACCATGGCGAGCCAGAACCAGTTCCGCTTCCGGCTGATCCCGCCGCCAAGGGGCCGCATCCTCGACCGCAACGGCGTGGCCATCGCTTCCAATCGCCCCGACTTCCGCCTGCTGGTCCGCCGGGACGAGGTGGACGATGCGGAGGGCCTGATCGACCAGATCAGCCTGCTGGTCCCCGTCACCCCCGCCCGCCGCAAGCAGGTGCTGCGGGACCTGGAGATCACACCGCGCGCCGTGCCGGTGGCGGTGGCCAACGACCTCACCTGGGGGGAGTTCACCCGGGTCAATGCCCGCCTGCCCGAGCTGCCCGGCGTCACCGCCGACATGGGCGAGAGTCGGGTCTATCCCTTCGGCGGCGCCTTTGCCCATGTGATCGGCTATGTCTCCAAGGTCAGCCAGCCGGACCTGGACCGGGCCAAGAAGGCCACCCCCGACGGGCAGATCGACCCGCTGCTGCTGCATCCGGGCTTCCGCATCGGCAAGTCCGGGGTGGAGCAGTCCCTGGATGCGGAGCTGCGCGGTCGGCCCGGCGGCCAGAAGATCGAGGTGGACAGCGTCGGCCGGGTGATCCGCGAGGATCCCGCCGGCGACCGCAAGCCCGTGGCCGGATCGGACGTGGTCCTGACCCTGGATGCCGACGTCCAGAACCGGGCGCTCGAGGTCTTCGGCGAGGACAGCGGCGCGGCTGTGGTCATCGACATTCACACGGGCGACCTGCTCTGCCTGGTCTCCGCTCCGAGCTTTGATCCGAACCGCTTCGTCTCCGGCGTGGCGGAGGCGGAGTACCGGGCCCTGCACGACTATGATCACCAGCCCCTGCTGGACAAGTCGATCTCCGCCCTCTACCCGCCGGGCTCCACCTTCAAGACCATGACGGCCATGGCGGCCCTGCAGTCCGGTCTGGTGTCGCAGCATGACCGCATCCAGTGCTCCGGCCAGTTCTTCTTCGGCGGGCGCTACTTCCACTGCTGGAAGGCCCACGGCCACGGATCCGTGGACATGGCCGAGGCCATCAAGTCCAGCTGCGACGTCTATTTCTACCAGATGGCCCTGCGCATCGGCCCGGACCGCATCGCCGAGGTGGCCGACGCCTTCGGCCTGGGCCACACCTTCGACATCGGCATCCAGGGCCAGCGCAAGGGCACCGTCCCCTCCACGGCCTGGAAGAAGCGGGTGAACGCCAAGAACCCGGCCAACCAGACCTGGTTCGCGGGAGAGAGCCTGTCCTACGGCATCGGCCAGGGGGCCCTGCAGGTGAACGCCCTGCAGCTGGCGGTGATGACCGCCCGCCTCGCCAACGGCCGGAAGGCCCTGCTGCCCCGACTGATCAAGTCCGTGGGCGGGGTGGAGCGGCCAAGGGGCGATCAGTTCGGCGACCTGCCCTTCCCGCAGGACCGGATCAACATCGTTCGGTCGGCCATGGCGTCGGTGGCCAATGACGTGGGCGGCACGGCCTTCAAGGTCAGCCAGCTGAACCTCGGCGACATCAAGATGGCGGGCAAGACCGGCTCGGCCCAGATGCACGGCTACGGCAACACCGGCAGCGGGGCCAAGGAACGGGACACCACCCACCTGCCCTGGCGCCTGCGGGACCACGGCCTGTTCGTGGCCTTCGCCCCCTATGACGACCCCCGATATGCCATCTCGGTGATCCTGGAGCACGGCCTGCACGGCACCAACGCTGCCCCCAAGGCGGTGGAGATCATGAAGGTCGCCCTGCTCAAGGACCCGGACATGCGCCAGCGGATCGAGCGCCCCCTCCCCGAAGACCGCAGCGCCCCCGGGACCGACGGGACGGAGACCGACGACAGTGTCGCCGATCCCAGCGAAACGCCGGTACCGCCGCCGCCACAGCCCCCGGTCATGGGCCGCCCGACACCTGCAGGAGCCCGCCGATGACCTCCTCTGCCATTTCCCGTCCCGGTCAGCGGGAGCGGCTGACCATGAAGCTGCCGGAGATCGACTGGCGGCTGGCGCTGGCCCTGTGCTGCATCGCGGGCGTCGGCACCATGATGCTCTATTCCACCGCGCCCCTGTCCTGGAAGCCCTGGGCCGGGCCGCACCTGATCCGCTTCGGCCTTTGCTTTGCCCTGATGCTGGTCCTGTCGCTGATCGACATACGGGTCTGGTTCGTCCTGTCCTATCCCATCTACGTCCTGGCCCTGCTGCTGCTGGTGGCCGTGCCGGTGATCGGACACGAAAGCCTGGGCGCCAAGCGCTGGATCACCGCCGGTCCCCTGTCGGTACAGCCGTCGGAGATCATGAAGATCGGCCTGGTCCTGGCCCTGGCCCGCTTCTATCACGGGGTGTCGGCCAAGGACGCGCGGCTGTCGTGGAAGCTGCTGATCCCGGCCGTGCTGATCGCCGCCCCGACCCTTCTGGTGGCCAAGCAGCCGGACCTGGGAACGGCGATCCTCATCTCCGCCACGGGCCTTGCGATCATGATCATGGCCGGGCTGACCTGGCGCCTGCTGGTGCTGGGCGGTCTGGCGGCGATCGTCGGGGCCCCGGCCTTCGTCATGTTCGTGATGAAGGGCTACCAGCGGGACCGGATCCTCACCTTCCTGCATCCGGAAGACGATCCCTCCGGCTCCGGCTATCACATCCTGCAGGCCAAGATCGCCCTGGGCTCCGGCGGGTTCCTGGGCAAGGGCTTCGGCCTCGGCACCCAGAGCCAGCTGAACTATCTGCCGGAAAAGCAGACGGACTTCATCTTCGCCACCTTTGCGGAGGAGTTCGGCTTCCTCGGCTGCTTCACCCTGCTGGCCCTCTATGGGGTGACCATCGCGATTGCCCTGCGCATCGCCTCGATCAGCCACAGCCACTTCGGACGGCTGTCGGCCGCCGGTCTGACAGCAACCTTCGCCCTCTATGTGGTGATCAATGCGGCCATGGTCATGGGCCTCGCCCCCGTGGTCGGGGTGCCCATGCCGCTGATGAGCTATGGCGGCACGGGGATGGTGACGGTGATGGTGGGTTTCGGCCTGGTAGAGGCCGTGCGCGTACACCGGTACGCGGAGATCACCTCCGGCCGGGGCAGCCTGCTGCTCTGATCAGAACCTCGCGGGCCGAGACGCCCTAGCGACTGCCCAGCAGGAAGCCGAGGGTCAGGAACCCCGCGGCCATGGTCAGGCCCATCATCCAGGTACCGACCCGGCGGAGGGAGTCCCGCAGGGACCTGACCGGTGTGAGTTCGGGTTCTTCGGTGAAGCGGGGAAGTCTGTCTCTGGAGGCCATCGGGCCGTCTCCTGGACCGGGTCGTGTCAGACCAGACCGACAAAATGGGAAATGGCCACGACGCTGGACGCGATCATGGCCAGGGCGAGGGTATTGGCGAGGCGGGTCAGGCGATCCGTCGCCGGCGCACGCGCGGGGCTGCGGTCGAGGAAGGGCTGCGGCCGGCGATCGCGACGGGTGCGCTTCGTGTCGAGATTCACTTCGATCATGTGTCTCACGCCGGGACAGGGAGAGGGGCGGTTACCGCCCTGCTCCGCAACTCCCGTGCCACGGGAAATTCTCCCCGCCGGACACCTGCTATTCCCGTGATTCCGTCTCGCCGCCCTAAGGTGCGACGATGTTGATGACCGTGGCGATGGCCCCGAAGGCCATGCAGTAATAGGCGAAGGGATCAAAGCCCTTGACCTCGTGGGACTTGAACCAGCGCATCAGGGCCCAGAGGCTGATGAAGGCGGTCACCCCGGCCACACCGCCGGCGGCCAGGGACATGGGCAGGTCGATGCCCTGGGCCGCGCCGCCCAGATCATGGGCGGCCTTCTGCATCTTCATCAGCTTGGGCACCTCGTGCACCGTGGCGGCGATGATGATCGGCGTCCCGGTCAGGAACGAGAACCGGGCCGCGTCCTCATGATTCAGGCCGGTCATGTAGCCCCCGATCATCGTGGAGCCGGAGCGGGACAGGCCCGGCACCAGGGCCAGGCACTGGGCGCAGCCGATGATCAGCGCATCCAGCCAGCCGAGACGATGAAGGGCCTTGACCGCCGTCCGCGGCTTCAGCCGCTCCGCGCCGAACAGCATGAACCCGTTCAGCAACAGGAAGATCGAGGCGATCAGCGGCGAGGCGAACAGGTCGCGGATATGCTTCTCGAAGGCCAGTGCCACCAGCACGGCGGGGATGGTGGCCACCACCACCCGGAAGAACAGCCGCCGCTCGTCCGCCGCCCGGGGGCCGCGGTTGAACAGCACCGCCATGCCGAAGTCGAACCAGTCCCGCCAGAAGAACAGCAGCATGGCGATGGCCGTGCCGAAGTGCATGACCACGACGAAGGGCAGGAAGGACTCGCTGCGCTCGTCCACCGCCCAGTTCAGAAGGTCGGGAACCACCACCGCATGGCCGAGGCTGGAGACCGGAAAGAGTTCGGTGGCGCCCTGCATGATCGCCAGAAGCAGGGCCTGTAGCCAGGTCATGGATCCGTCCTGTGTGGTCGCCGGGGGGACAGGTCCCGCCCCGCTGGAAGGCTGCCGCCAACCGGGGCGACGAGGAAGTGGAAAGGGCTATGACGGCTCCCGGCAAAAGACGCAAGCGGTGGGTGCGTTTTCAGGGAGATGGCAGGCGCGTCGCCAGGCAGGACCGTCAGGCGGCCCCCCGGTCTGATGGGGCCGTGCCACGGCCCGCCATGCGGACCACCCGGGGATTGCCGTATTCGGCATTGGCCGGGGCGGGCTCCGTCACCGAGGCCGGACGATGGGCCGCAGGCGAGGCGGCATCCGTCGTGCCATCCGGTCGCGGCCCCTCGGCGGGGGTGGGTGCCAGCACGGGCAGGCGGACCAGCACGGCGGTCCCCTCGCCCAGCTGGCTCTCGATGCTCATGTCGCCCCCGTGCAGCTGGGCAAACGCCTTGACCAGGGAGAGGCCGAGGCCGGTGCCCCGGGCCCGGTCCCCGCTGGCGCCCGCCTGCTCGAAGGGACGGCCCAGACGCTTGAGGTCGGAAGGATCGATGCCGATGCCGGTGTCGGCCACGGTGATTTCCAGAAGCCCGCCCACCGCGTGGGTGGTGACGGTCACGTGGCCCGTGCGGGGGGTGAACTTCAGGGCGTTGGAGACCAGGTTCAGGGTGATCTGCTTCAGGGCCCGGCGGTCGGCATCCACGGGGATGGGCTGGCCGGGCATGACCCCGCGCAGATTGACCCCCACCTCCTCCGCCTGCACCCGCATCAGGCGCAGGGCCGCGCTGACGGCTTCCCGGGCGTCGAACATCTCCCGGTCCAGCTGGAACCGCTCCGCCTCGATCTTGGACATGTCCAGCACGTCGCTGATCAGGTCCATCAGGTGGCGGCCGCTCTCGTGGATCAGCTCGGCATATTCCCCGTACTTGGGGGTCAGCTCGCCGAACATCCGGGCGCGCATGATCTCGGAAAAGCCCATGATGGCGTTCAGCGGCGTGCGCAGCTCGTGGCTCATGTTGGCCAGGAAGCGGGACCGGGCCTGCAGGGTCTCCTCGGCCTTCACGCCCCGGGCCTCTGCCTCGGCGCGGGAGGCCTCGAGGGCGGCCACCTGGGCGGTCAGGGCGGCGATCCGGCCCTCGGTCTCCGCAGACGCCGGGAGGGCGGCGGGCGGGGCGAACACCGGCGTCGGCACGGCACGGGCCTGGGACTCGCGCTGGGCTTCAAGGGTCGCGTGGGCCGCGTGGGCGGCCTTCAGCTGGGTCTCGAGGGCCAGGAGGGAGTCGCGCATGGCCTGAAGCTCTTCCTCGGCGCGGGTACGAGCCTGGTCGGCCTCCTTCGCCTTGACCTGGGTCTCGGCCAGGCGGGCCGTGAGCGACAGGAGACGGGTCTCGTCAGCCGGGGCAGGGGCCGCGGGAACGGGCACGGACGCGGGGGCGGCGAAGGGCGAGGCCACCCGCGCGGCCGCGGCACCATAGGCATGGGCACTCACCGGGCCGGGCCCGATGGCGGTGTCCGGCGCCGTGGTCGCGGGCATCCCGCTGGAAGCCCCCCGCGCCGCTTCACCGGTAGTGTCCCGCAGAACGGCCACCAGACCGCCGCTGGCCGTGCGCCGCAGGGCCGCGCTGATCCGGTGGGACGGGTCGGTCTGGGGCGCAAAGCTGACTTCGCTGTCCCCGTGGTCGAGGGCCTCGCCCAGGGCGGCGCGGATGCGGTCCCGGTCTGTATCAGTGGCCGCGGCGGCGGCCAGCCCGCCGTAAAGACTGTCATGGCTCATCACCGCCAGGGGCTGGCCGAACACGGCAAAGACCCCGTCGTTGCGGTCCAGCGCCACGGCCAGGTGCGGCAGGTCGCCCAGCAGCACCTGCAGCTCCGCGACCTCCGACTCCCGGTCCCGGACCTGGGCCACGGAGCCGCGGCGGGCCACCGTGATGGCCCCCATGGCGGCCAGCAGCAGACTGCCGGCACCGATGACCGCGAACAGCAGCAGGACATTGCCGTGGGGCGCGGGTGGCTGGGCAGCCGTGCCGATCACCCCCGCGATGGCCAGAGCCAGGCCCGAGAACAGAACGCCATCCAGCACCCCGCCCCCAAGGGTCAGGGCCACCAGCAAGGGCATCAGGCACCAGGGGCTGAGGGGGCCGCCCACCCCGCCGGTCAGGACCGCCGCGGACGCTACCGCCGTCGCCCAGAGACCGATGAGGGCGAGGCGTGCGAGACCCGTGGGTCGCCACAGCGCGCCCAGCAGTCCGGGCAGGCCGCCGATGGCCAGCGCGGTGATCCAGACGGGATTGGCATCGGCGAACAGGGCCAGCGCCAGCCCGGCACCGGCGGCGACCAGCACCGCCCAGCCGAGGGACCACAGCCGTGCCCCGCCGCCGGTGCCACGGCCATCGCTTCGGACATCGTTGCGGGCAGAGGTGCCGCGGTCCTCGGCGGAGGGGGCCATGCTGGCGGCGCTCGCATCTGGGCTCGTCACGACGGGCGGCTCCTCGGGACCTTTGGTGGTCGGCCTGGGACATAGGACGCATCCGACCGGACAGGACCGCGAGCCGGATGCATTTCATAGCTTAACGGTCTTGCCGAGTCGGCGCGAGGGCGCTCAATCGACAAGGGATTCAAGGAACTGCGACGCCTCCCGACGCGCTAGCCGGCGAGCCGGCCCTTCGCGCACTTGACGCGTGGCCGGGGGCGTGAAATCGACGATCCATCCTGCGGGTCTCCGTCGAGGACCGCAACACCGGCAAAGCACGCGGCATGGCGCTACTGGGACAATTTTCCGCGAACGGCGGCGATCCGCCGGGGGACTGGCCGGACGACCAGGCCGTGTCCCTGCGCCTGATGGGGCACGAGCTCCGCACCCCCCTCAATGCCATCATCGGGTTTGCCGACATCATTGCCGACCAGCTCTACGGCGAGGTGGGTGACCCTCGTTATGCGGCCCATGCCCGGATGATCCGGGAGTCGGGCCTGCGGATGCTGGACGTGGTCAGCCGGCTGGTGGAGCTGTCCCGGCTGGAGGCGGGGGTGGCGGACCTGCACGTCCGGGAAGCCCCGGCCCTGGAACCGGTAGCAGACGCCGTGAGCGCCGTGGCGGCCGCCGCTGCCGATGCAGGGGTGGTGGTGGTGGTCGACGCTGCTGACCGCGGGCTGCGGGTCCTCTGCGACCCCCGGGGACTGAGCTCGGCCCTGGTGAACCTCCTGTCCAACGCCATTGCCTTTTCCCCGTCCGGCGGGGCCGCGGGCGCGGACGGAACCGTGCCGGCCGGATCCGGCGGGACGGTCCGGGTCCGGGTCGCCCGCCATGACCGCCGCATCCTGTTCGAGGTCCGGGATCAGGGCCCCGGCGTACCGCAGGAGTGGCTGGGCCGCATCCTGCGTCCCTTTGCCCAGAGCCAGAACGCCATGGTGCGCCAGACCACCGGCGCCGGGCTCGGACTGCCGTTGACCCTTCGCCTGTGCGAAGCCATGGGGGGCGAGCTGAAGCTCAGCTCCCCGCCCCAGTCGGGACTGGTGGCCCAGGTGTGGCTGCCGGCCCCTGACGAGGGCCAAACAGCCTAGGCGCGGTCGATCCGGGCGGCATAGCAGCCCCGCCGGGCATAGTGTGCCTGCAGGTAATCCACCCGCGGATCGGCCAGCAGGCGTTCGATCAGCGGGACCAGCTCCGTCCCGTCCGCCAGATCGGCATCGACCATCTCCCCGTCGCAGGTGAAGGCGCGGAGGGACATCGGCCGGATCTTCAGGACCTCGGGGACGACGCCGACGGCGTTGAAGCGCTCCCCGGCCCCCTCGATCACGAAGATCGCGTGCCGCGACCGATACGCCGTCGGGGCCGGCTGGTGTTCGAAGTTGAGCAACAGCAGCGTCTCCCCCGGCTGGGCGTCGCGCAGTTCGATGCGGTCGGGATATCCGGGGTGAGCGTCGGCGACCATCCGGCTGACGCCCAGCGCAGCAAGGTCATCGTCGGGCAGGCCGAACAGGTGACGGAACGGGGCTGGGTCCAGCCCGGTGATGCGAAAGGTCATGCGTAAGGTCTCCAGGAGATGGAGCGACCCTAGCCCCGTCGGACAGGCGCGGCGTTCCGGATCTTGCCCGGCAATTCGAGACCCAGGTCAGGCGGCGCCCTTGACCCCGTTGCGGCGGGCGGACTGCACCAGCCGCCGCAGCCGACGGAATTCCCGCTTCAGCTCCTCGCCGGTGACGAGTTGCCATTCCAGCTTGCGGCTGGTCCGTTCCATCTCCGCCCAGAACTCGCCGAAATGGGCGGACTGGAGGGCCGCGCGGACGGAGTCCAGGGGCAGCTTCAGCCGCGCCGCCCAGACGGGCGCCTGATCCGCCAGCGTGCCCGCCTCCCAGGCCCGGCGCAGCTGGTTGCGCCACAGAGACCGGCGCAGGGTGGACACCGCCACCTCCAGGGCATCGTCGCAGGGATGGTCCGGGTCGCCGCGCAGGCGCAGTTGTTCGGCCACTCCGCCCATGGCCCGGCCGTCGGTCCGGGCCGAGGTCACCACCTGAACGTCGAGGCTGTGACGAATCCGGCCGTCAATCCGCCGGACCCGCTCGAACAGGGCGCGGTCCTCGCCCACCGGCAAGGGCGGCAGGCCACCGATCCGCCGGTAGGTCCCGACCCAGATGGCGGCACTGGCACCGCAGTTCTGGTTGTGACGCGGCCAGGGATCATGCGCTTCCGGATCGGCGCGGGCCTGCAGCTCCGCCGCCATCTGCTGGTATTCCCACTCCACCCGCCCCCGGTCGAGAACGCCGGCGTCGAGCTCCATCAACTCCATCGGGTCGGCCATGACGAAGCCCGCCACGGCGTCGAGGCCGCTTTCCAGCTCCCGCACGCTCTGAGCCACCCAGTCCTCATTGACGAGGGTGTCGGCATCGGTGGTCAGGATCACCCCGTCGACAGGCTGCACCAGGTCGGCGGCCGCATCCATGGCCAGCTTGCGGGCCCAGCCGGCATTGGCATAGCCGCGGCCCAGTTCCACGCTGTGGGTCTGGACGGCCATGGGCAGCTGGTCGGACACCTGCCGGACGAGGTCGAGGGTCTCGTCCCGGCAGTTGTTGAGCAGCAGCACGACGACCATCTCGGCGAGGGGGAAATCCTCCTGTCCGGCCAGGGCACCCAGGCACTGAACGATCCGCTCGGCCTCGTCCTTCACCGGAATGGCCACGGCCACCCGGGGCGACCCGGCCAGGGGCGGGCCGAAATGCTCCACCGCGATATCAAAGGCGGCCGGTTCGGCCAGTTCGGGACGGGCGGCGAGGGTCATTGAGCGCAGAACCCGGGCGGGCGGCGCAGGGCCGACAGGGCACGCGCCGAGAGGCCCGGCGGGGCAGGACTCGGATCGGAGGTCGAAGGCGCGGTGAACATCATGCGGGGGTATGGAATGGGGGCGACCTTGTCTGGCTCGGCGCGGGGCCGTGTCTGGATCGGCGGAACGCCTTGTCTGCACCGAGGTCGTCGGTTCGACCTGGAGACCGGCGGCGGACGGACCCGGATGCGGCCCGCCAGCTTTGCGTCTCCCTTAGACGATTGAGGTCCGCCCCGCCAGACCTGAAACACCTCCGCGTCCGGAAACACCGGCAGCGCAGGCCAACCGCCGGCCCCGCACCCCCGAAGGCGATGCAGGACCGACCGTGTGCAGGGACGGGTCAGTCACATTCTGCCAGGCCGCGGGCCACCAGCGGCGGCGGACCGGCCCGGACGCAGGCTTCCAGTGCCTCGAGGGCGGCATCGAAGCCCGGCTGGTCCCGCAGGTCCTCCACCCGTTGCACGGCATGGGAGGCTGTGGTGCGGTCCCGACCGAAGGCGGCGCCCACCCGGGTCAAAGGCCAGGCGAGGCCGATATGGGCCAGATACATGGCCACGTGCCGGGCCCGGGCCGCCGACGCCGAATGCCGGGTGGTGGCGAAGATCTTGCCCGCCTCCACGCCGGTGGCGACGCTGACCACGTAGGTGACAAAGCCCGCCATGGCTGCGTCGATCCGGGCTGCGTCGATCCGGGCGGGATCCGGCGTTGCGGGCACGGCAAGGTCGTGGGCCCGTGGACGCCGGGCTGCGGTGGGCACCGCGGAAGAAATCCTGGACATGGTGTTCCCCTTTCCTGGCGGTCGCTCCGCCGGAACCCATATTAACGACCATGAGTTGCAGTGCGGACAAGTATACGACCGTGGGGGGAATAAGTTGCCCTGGACTCGCGATTTTCGAGGGGTCACGGGGTCGATAGAGTCGGCAGCCGGGTTGCCCATCGACGACCCGGACCGTGCCTTCGGGATCAGGCGGCCCGGATACCTGAAGCGTATCGGGCCATCGACGCGCCCACCGGTGTGTCATAGCCGAGGATCATGTCCACCGTCTGGCCATCGGAGGCGAGCGGCAGGCGGATCCAGACGATGGAGCAGGCTCCGCCTGGCCGATGGGTGACCGTATGCCGGCCCACCGTGGGACGTCCGGCGGCCACCACCTTCTGCAACTGCTCTCGCCAGTAGCCGGCATCGGCGTCGGGATAGACCTCGTCCAGGGCGCGGCCGGTGATTTCCCGGCCATAGACCAGGTAGAGACCGGTTCCGGCCAGCCGCTGGCGATAGCCGATCTGCCCGTCCGGACCGCGCACCACGTCGATCAGGCTGATGTTGGGCAGGTGCTTCTTGAGCTTCCACGGATCGATCTGGGCGCGGCACGGCAGCCGGCCTGCCTGACGCAGGGACGTCCAGTAGGCGAACACCTCTTCGTGTCCGCTGCTGGCTGTCGCCGATGGCCCGATCGAATGCTCCATATCCAGTTTCGCCTACAAACCCTTGGAATCACTTTGCTAACTATCTCTTAAACACCGAATCGCTGGCAAGCAGTTTTTGGTTAACGAAACGGGAATCGTCTGTCGTCGTGTTCCGGACCTCCCACCCCGCTGGCCGGACGACAAAACACCCGCCCGGCAAGCCGGACGGGTGCTGAAGTCGAACCAGGAAAAAGGCCCGTGCCAGAGGTGCCGGGAGCCCCGTCAGGCAGCGCCGCGACCGCCCTGGCCGAGACCCATCTGCTTGGCGAGATCGGAGCGGGCACGGGCATAGTTCGGAGCCACCATGGGGTAATCCTTGGGCAGGCCCCACTTGGCCCGGTAATCCTCGGGGCTCAGATTGTACTTGGTGCGCAGGTGACGCTTCAGCGACTTGAACTTGCGACCGTCCTCCAGACAGATCAGGAAGTCCGGGGTGATGGACCGCTTGACCGGCACCGCCGGCTCCTTCGGGGTCAGGTCCAACGCCTCCAGGGGCTGGGTCACGCCGGACAGGGCCCGATGAATGCTCTGGATCAGGGCGGGCAACTCGGCAGACGTGACGGTGTTGTTGCCCACATAGGCCGACACGATTTCAGTCGTCATGCCCAACAGATCAAGTTTGTCTTCCATATCGGCTCTCTTCAATCACCCACCGGACCCGCCGGTCGCAGACCTGTCGGCGACGCTGCCAATGGTTCTCAACAACTTATGAGATGAATAAATATTCGCTGTCCACCACGAAATCGGCCAAAGGCCTCAACATGAGCGATTTTCTCCCCCGCACCCTGACCTCAGGTTATCCCGCGTGACGATTTTTGAATGTCAGCTACACTACATGCGGGATTACCTGACAGCTGGAGGGATGAACTGCCACAATTCAGGGCAAAATGCCCAATTAGAGCAGTGACATGTTGGCCTCCAACCGAATCAGGTTGCCCCGACGTCGAATCAGAGATGGAGCGCACACGGGATTGACCGCCCCCCCGGGGATCGGGATCGCCACGACGAGGATGCTGGCGGGCGCGCGGGGGCGCGCCGCCCTAGCGGGCGGGCTGCGGGCTGAGGGCCAGGAATGCGGACCGTTCGGGCAGGGAGTATTGGGCAAAGCCCTCCTCGTCCCCCTCCCGGACGGCCTGCAGGAGGGCTGGCGTCAGGGCCGAGGTGAGCGCCCAGTTCCAGTAGCGGAGCACGGTCTGGGCCCGGTCCACCGCCATCAGGTCGAAGACGGACAGGGTATTGGCGAGCGCCGGAGCCGTCTCGCCGGCCGAGGTCTGTTCCGGACGCCGCATGCTGCGCCACAGGGTCAGGAGCCGGGGCTTGGACAGGCCGACGGACTTGCACAGCACCGCCAGCCCTTCACCGCCGGCGTCGGTGAAGATCTTGGCCGTGGTGGTGGGCTTCAGGCCGCACAGGTAGCCGATCTCCTGGGCGATCTCCCGGGTCATGCCGGTTTCCGCAGCCGCGACCGCCGCATCTAGGTCGGCGAACGGGCTGCGCATCTGGGCCGCGCGGTTGCGCTGGCGGCGCTCGATGAACTGCAGGGCCTTGCGCACCAGCGGGTCGCCCCAGTCCTCCGCCGCCGCCATGGCAAAGACGTCGGTGGCGGCATCCTGCAGCACGTCCCGGCTCACGGCGAACCGCTGGAGGATGATCCGACGCTCCTCCGCCGCGCACCACCAGAACATCACGTAGGCCTGGGAGGGCCGCAGCTCCGGACGGCGCAGCAACTGGGCCAGCAGCAGGGAATCCCGGCGCGATGCCGCCATCACCCGCTCCAGGGCCCCCTGGGTGAAGCGGGCGCCGCGGTTGCGCAGCAGGGCCTGCAGCACCTCCGGCTCGCCCGTCAGGCTCAGCTGCTCGACGACCAGTTCCGACAGATCCCGGCGCCGCGCGATGATCAGCCGGTGGGCCGGGGTCGCGGCAAGGATGCAGGCAATCAGCTCTGGATCCGGAATGGCCGCCTCTTCCAGCAGGGGACCCGCCACGGTGATCTCGTCGTGGAGCAGCACCCGCAGCAGCTCGTAGGGAATGTCGGTAAGGCTCACCACCCGGCGGGACACCCGCTCGCGCTCGGGCAGGGATGCCTCCCGCAGGATCTCCACCAGAAGGTCCGAGGTGATGGCCCGCTCGAAGGCATTCACCCGGCTGGACGGCAGGCTCACCACATCGGCGAGGCGCTTGATCAGCGCCACCCGGGCCTTGCGCACGGGCGCGGCTTCGGCCACGCCCTCCAGCGCGCCGTCCGGTTGCAGGTCATACGCGGCGTCGGACATGGGTCCTCCACGGGTTCGGGAGGGACATTCAACCGCAGATCGGTTAACTCCGCGTTTGCAAATACGCGGCGAGGGCGGCACGGCCCTCCGGCAGACGCGCCAGAATCGCGTAAGGTCCCAGCCATGCCCATCCGTCGCCTCCCCCCCGAGACCGTCAACCGCATCGCCGCCGGCGAGGTGGTCGAACGTCCGGCCAGCGCCCTGAAGGAGATCGTGGAAAACGCCCTCGATGCGGGGGCACGCCGCGTGGATATCCAGGCCGACCAGGGGGGATTGTCGCGCATCCTGGTGGCGGACGACGGCCATGGCCTGGGGCCGGACGAGCTGGCCCTGGCGGTGGAGCGCCATGCCACGTCCAAGCTCGCCCCCGACGGGGACGGGGTCTATGACCTCCTGAACATCTTCACCCTGGGCTTTCGCGGAGAGGCCCTGCCCTCCATCGGCTCGGTGGCGCGGCTGGTGATCAGCGCCCGCACGGCCGGGGGGGAAGGCTTCCAGATCCAGGTGGACGGCGGTGCCGTGGGCGACGTGGGCCCCGCCGCCTTTCCCGGCCCCCACGGGGCGCGGGTGGAGGTGCGGGACCTGTTCTACGCCACCCCCGCCCGTCTGAAGTTCATGAAGTCGGAGCGGGCGGAGGCGCTGGCCATCTCCGAGGAGGTGAAGCGCCAGGCCATGGCCCATGAGGCGGTGGCCTTCTCCCTCGAGCTGGACGGCCGCAAGGTCCTGCGCCTGGTGGCTGAGGCCGAGGGGATGACCGGTCGCCTCGCCCGCCTGGGGGCCGTTCTCGGGCGGGAGTTCGAGGACAACGCCCTGCTCATCGACCAGGTGCGGGAGGGGGTGCGCCTGACCGGCTATGCGGGCCTGCCCACCTACAGCCGCGGCAACGCCCAGCACCAGTACCTGTTCGTCAACGGCCGCCCGGTGCGGGACCGGCTGATCACCGGGGCCCTGCGCGCCGCCTATGCCGATTTCCTGGCGAGGGACCGCCACCCCGTGGCGGCCCTGTATGTGGAGCTGCCGCCGGAGGAGGTGGACGTGAACGTCCATCCGGCCAAGGCGGAGGTGCGCTTCCGGGATCCGGGACTGGTCCGCGGCCTGATCATCGGGGCCCTGCGTCATGCACTGGCCGGGGCCGGACACCGGGCCAGCACCACCGTGGCCGGGGCCGCCCTCGGCAGCTTCCGACCGCAGACCTACCCTTCAACCTATACACCTGCGCCGCCCGCCACCGGATGGAGCGGGTCAGGCCAGTGGCGCACCGGCGACTTCGCCTACCCCAGCGCCTCCACCGGCGTCCTGCCCGGTCTTGCCGAACGCAGCGCCCGGGTGGAGCCGGCGGGCGATGCGCCGCAACACCCCTCGCCTCACGGGGACGCACCGCCACCCTTCGACCCCGTGGACTACCCCCTGGGGGCGGCCCGGGCCCAGCTGCACGAGACCTACGTCATCGCCCAGACCCGGGACGGCCTGGTGATCGTCGACCAGCACGCCGCCCATGAACGCCTGGTCTACGAGCGCATGAAGGTGGAGATGGCCGCCGGCGGGGTGGCGCGGCAGGCCCTGCTGCTGCCCGAGGTGGTGGAGCTGGACCCCGCCGAGGCGGAGCGGGTGGCCGCCCGGGCCGACGAGCTGGCGGCGCTGGGCCTGGTGCTGGAGCCCTTCGGCCCCGGCGCCCTGCTGGTCCGGGAGACCCCGGCCCTGCTGGGCGACACCGACGTGGCCGGTCTGGTGCGGGACATCGCCGACGACCTGGCGGAGGCCGGTCAGGCTCTGGCCCTGTCGGAGCGCCTGGCGGAGGTGTGCGGCACCATGGCCTGCCACGGCAGCGTGCGCGCCGGGCGGCGGCTGACCGGGGCGGAAATGAACGCCCTGCTCCGCCAGATGGAGGCCACCCCCCACTCCGGCCAGTGCAACCATGGCCGCCCCACCTATGTGGAGCTGAAGCTGGCCGATGTGGAGCGCCTGTTCGGGCGGCGATAGCGGGGCGGGCGACCCTGCGCCCGCATCAACAGGCCCCGCGACCGAAGCAGACGGCCGGCGCCGTGCAGACGATGATCCAGCAGTCCATCAGGATCGATCGCCGTTGCGCGTACAGCCGGTCATGCGCCACGCGCCTGGAAAAGCTCGTATTGCTCCGGCCGCCGACCTGCCAGGGCCCGGTCATGCCGGGGCGGACCGAGCAGTAGTGGCGGAAGCTGCGGCCATACAACTGGACCTCGTCGGGAACGATGGGACGGGGCCCCACGAGGTTCATCGTCCGCGTCAGGATGTTGATGATCTGGGGCAGTTCATCGAGGCTCGACGTCCTGAGAAAGGCACCGACCCGGGTGATGCGCGGGTCCCGTCGACGTTTCCGCGCGCGCGCCCACTCCCGCCGGCTTGCGGGGCATTCGTCGAGCAGTTGCGAGAGGGCCCGGGCGGCATCGCACCGCATTGTCCGGAATTTGTAGCACTGGAACGCCACGCCGTTGAGACCGATCCGGCTTTGACGAAACAGGACGGGACCCTCGCTGTCGACCTTGATGGCGACCGCCACCAGAACCAGCAGGGGCAGCAAGAAAAACAACAGCAATATCATCAGAAACTGCAGCACTGTATCGGCGATCAGAGACGAAGATACGGTCACGAATTTCGACATCAACCGATCGAATTCGGGGCGGGATATGTGAGTCAGGCCCACCTGTTGGCCGTGATCCACGCGCGAATTTCCAAACACGTCACACCCACCAGACCAATGATCCCAGATCCCGACTGTGGCGAGGATCGAGGCCGTGCACAGCTTCGGAATCTGCTCAGGCGACCGATTGCGTAGAAGCCGAGTCTGGGGGGAGCGGGATCCGGGCGTTGAACTGCGCCGTCCCATGCGGGGGCTGTTGTCCGCACGGATCATCATCATGACCTTTCACAAGTCCGCCCAGACCATCCCGTTTCACGCCATCGGACCGGGGGTGCCGCGGCGAAGGTCGGGACGCTTCGCCATCGCCATCGCTGCGGGTTTCGGGCTTGCCCTGGGGGCGTCATCCGCATCGGCAATGGTCACGACCTTCAGCGTGTTCACGCCAGAGGATACCGCACCGAACGTCGCTCTGAAGGGGCTCTCGCTGACGGCCGACAGCCTCGTCCGGTTCCGGTTCACCGACCCCGCACTCGCGTCGCTGGGCCTGGTTTCAGCCCAGTGGACATTCAACGCGCAGGAAAAGAGCGCGACACCCTACGGTCCCTACGGGCTGGCCACGTTCGACGGGACCTTCGCCTATGCCTATGTGGGCCCCACCCTCGTGACGGCCGGGGGTCACACGATCACCGCCGGGGACAATCTGCTGACCGGAACCTTCCTGAACGGGATCTTCTCCGGGTCCGGGTCCGCGGCCAGCCTGAACGCGTCGTCCATGGGGTCGAAGAATGTGGTGCTGAGCTCGAGCCTGCTTCACTTCAATCCGGCGGCGGAAGAGGGAATCGCGTTCAGTTTCACATCGATCGTTCCGCCGACGGAGGTCGTGCCGCCCGGGCAGCTGGCGGACTTCACCGCCGTGTCGTCCGGCAATTTTGCGGCGTTGCCGGGTGCCGTTCCCGAACCCGCCATGTGGTCGCTCATGCTGATCGGGATGGGCGTGCTGGTTCCCGCCGGAACCTGGCACAACATCACCAATACCGGGCCGACACCCCTGCAGCTCTATGCCATCTATGCCCCCGCGCATCACACGCCCGGCAAGGTCCAGGCCACCGCGAAGGTGGCGCAGTCGGATACCG
>CAIQUG010000010.1 GCA_903874895.1 uncultured Caulobacterales bacterium
CGCCGCCCGTCTCGCGTTCGGGGGGCGCGATGCCGTTTGCGAGACTGGCGCTGGCGGGAGACGAATGTCCGCTCAGGGTCGTTAGTGCCGGTTGGGCTCGTGCCTGAAAGCCGACATGGGAAACACCAGCCGCCTGAAACTCGCACGGCAGGTTTCGGGCAGGGTGCCTAGTTCCGCTCCTGGCGCATTCTTGCCGTCCGCTCTCCGGCCTTACCTCGTTCCGGGGTGGCGGGACGCTCCCATTTAGATCATGATTTCAATAAGATACGTATTCGACGTTTCATTCTCCGTGGCGCGCCAATTTTTTCGAATCCACGTCCACAGGTCGCGCCCGAAGCGGATCGAACGCTCGGGCTGATCGAGTTATCGGCCCGTGAAAACCGGGCTCGCCGCCAGGGGCCGCCCGCCCTTGATCGTCACCCGGTGTCCGGACCGGACCTGGGGATAGTAGTCCCAGACGGCATGGTGCTGCAGCGCGTAGTTGTCCCAGAGCACCATTGTCCGCGGCGTCCACGTAAACCGGCATCCGAACCGCGGGTGTGTCACGTGGCGGAAGAGAAAGCCCAGGATCGCGTCGCTGAGGCCGCGCTCGATGCCCTCGATGTGCGTCGTGAAGCCTTCATTGACCGCCAGATAGGGCCGACCCGAGCCCGGATGCTGACAGACCACGGGATGGGAGGCTGTCGGGATCGACTTGGGGTCGATGTCGACGCCGTAGCCATCCCAGCCCTTGGCCGCCGTGTGAAAGGCGCTGAGGCCGGAGAGAAATTCCCTGAGCGGTTCCGACAGGGCGTCATAGGCAGCGTGGACGTTTGCGAAGACGGTGTCGCCCCCCACGGGCGGAACCGTCTCAAGGTAGAGCGCGCTGGCAAGCGGCGGTTCCGACAGGCACGTCATGTCCGAGTGCCAGTCTTCCCCCACGACGAACTTCGAATTCGCGTCCGCCCTGACCACGAGCAACTCCGGGTGCTCCCGATGGTTGGCCCGCTTGATCGGGATGACGTCCAGCGGGCCGAACAGCTTGCCAAAGGCGATGTGCTGCTCATGCGTGACGACCTGATCCCGAAAGAACAGCACGTGATATCGAGCGAAGGCCTCGCGGACTTCGTCCGCGACATCCGCAGCGAGCTGTTCACCAAGGTCCACGCCGGAGATTTCCGCCCCGAGGCTGGGGGTGAGCGGCTTCACGGACAGGCATGCGCGGGGTGTCGGCGTCACAGGGGGCACTCCAGGTTCGTCTGTCGATGGGGCGTCTTGAATTTGGCCATCCCGTCGCCCCTGATGGGATCCGGGAGACAGAAAAGCAAGCATTTGCTTATTTTTCAATCCCTGCCCGGCCAGGCTCCGCACGCGTTTCGAAATAGGGCGCGAGGTAGTTGCAGACTGCGGATTTGGCTTCACCGACCCACGCATCATCGTCCACCGTGCCCTCCTGCAGCCAGAGGTCCAGGACGGCCATGCCAACCTCGATCGCGACCCGCGCGACCCGCAGGGCGGTGACGGCATCGACACCTGCGCGCGCGACCAGCAGATCCGCCACGATCCGAGCGGACGCAATGGATTCGTTGCGGTCATGGGATTGAAGCTCCGGGGACACCCTCATGGCGATCCGGATGGCGGCGGCACCCGTAGCCCCCCGCCGGCGGTCTGCTGCGACATCGATGATCTGGCAGACGATCTCCCGCCAGGGCGCCCCGTTGCGGATCTGGTCGACGAGCCGCGTCAGCGCCTCCGTCCAGCGTCGGGACAGGCGCGCGTGGAGCGCCATCAGGATCGCCTGCTTGTTGGCGAAGTACTTGTAGAGCGTCGCAATGTTGATACCCGCGGCTTCGGCGATGTGGTTCGTGGTGAGAGCCTCGTATCCCCTCGCCTCGAGCAGGGCGGCCGTGGCATCCATGATCCGGTCGACGGCCCCTCGCCCCCTCTGGCTGATCGACGCGTTTCTCAGGTGGCTGTCCGCACCCTGGGTCATGAGGTCTTTCCTTCAGCCGGCATGCCGAACAGCAATATCACGGCTGCGGAGACGAGCAGCGCAGCCACGGCGAACAGGGCGAGACTGAGGTCGCCGGTCGTTGCACGCAGTGTCCCGACGGCGAAGGGGGCAAAAGCTCCGCCCGACTCGGCCAGGATCGAGATCACGGCCATGCTCCCCGCTGCAGCCGCGCCCGCCGCGAAACGGGGCGGCAGTGTCCAGAAGGTGACCAGCGTCGCCAGAAGACCGCCGGACATCAGACACATGCCCGCAAGCCCCGTGGCGAGATCACGGGATGCCCCGATGATCACGAAGCCGACAGCCGCGATGAGGAGCGATGCAACGCAATGCCAACGACGCTCTCCACGCCGATCCGAACTGCGGCCGATCACGATCATCATTGCCCCACCGACGAGATAGGGCAGTGCCGACAACAGCCCGATCCGACCAATGGCTCCCGCCCCGTGTTCCTTGAGCATGACCGGCAGAAAGAAGATGCTGGAATAGATGCCGACCTGCGCCAGCGCGCCCACCAGACCGAGGACATAGGTCACGGGATTGGCCAGTGCGTCGCGCAGGGAGGTGATCTTCAACCGTCCATCCGGGCCTGTGCCATCGGATGCGGAACGGATGAGCAGCGCCTTCTCGTCAGCCGACAGCCAGGTGGCCTGTTCGGGTCGATCCGACAGCACGGGATAGATCAGGCCGGCTGCCAGCAGGCACGGCACGGCCTCGATCAGGAACATCCACTGCCAGCCTGAGAGGTCACCGGCCTTGTGGAGGCCGGAGATGATTGTTCCGGAAATCGGTCCGACAATCATGCCGGCGACCACGGGAGCGAGGAGGAAGAGGCTGAGGATCTGCGCGCGCCGCGCATCGGGAAACCAGTAGGTCAGGTACAGCATCAAGCCGGTGAAAAAGCCGGAGGTGGCCAGTCCGAGCCCGAAGCGGACGCCGAGAAACGCCAACGGCGTCGAGACGAAGGCCATGGCCACCGAGCCGAACCCCCAGGCCAGGGCGATGCGGATGAGTGCGGCTCGGGCACCGAAGCGGTGAACCGCCATGTTGCTCGGCAGCAGGACGAGGGTCTGGCCGATGATCAGAAGTCCGGCACCCAGGCCATAGAGCGGGTCGGACAGCCCGATCGCCGCCTTCATCTGCAACTGGGCGAAGCCGATGTTGTAGCTGTCCATGTAGGTGGCGACATAGAGCACGAACAGCAGGGGAACGATCCGCCAGAAGACGCGGCGAAGGACGGATCGCGACACATCAGGGGAAGGACTCAAGACCTGGCTCCGGCGGGCTTGGCATGAACGTAAGCTATTACTTGCCTGTCCGGCGACCCGCGGCAATAGTCCGTCTTGAACCGATCCGCCGCCCTGGAGCCTCGAGCATGACAACGGAACTATGGCGACTGGACGCATCGGATCTGGCGCGGCTCATTCGACTGGGGCGGGTTTCCAGTCGGGAGGCCACCCTCGACTGCCTGGCGCGGATCGATGCGGTCAACCCCGGGGTCAATGCCATTGTCCGCCGCCTGGACGAGGAGGCCCTGGAGGCGGCGGATCGTGCAGACGCCGCCCGCAGGAGGGGGGAGGCTCTGGGTCTGCTCCACGGCGTTCCGGTGACCACCAAGATCAACACGGACCAGCAGGGGCAACCCACGGACAACGGCGTCGTGGCGTTTGCCGACCTGATCGCGCCCGAGGACGCACCCTCGGTTGCCAGCCTGCGCGACGCCGGCGCGATCTTCGTCGGGCGGACCAATGCTCCGGCCTTCTCGATGCGGATCTTCTCTGACAACGCCCTGCATGGACGAACGATCAATCCCCTCGACCCGTCGAGGTCCCCGGGCGGCTCGTCCGGCGGCGCCGGCGTCGCCGTGGCGACGGGCATGGGGCCCATCAGCCTGGGCAACGACATCGGCGGCTCTGTCCGGATTCCGGCCTATTGCAACGGCGTCGTGGGGTTACGGGTCAGCCTCGGCCGCATTCCGTTCTTCAGCCCCATGGCGCGCGAGCCACGACCCATGGGAGCCCACCTCATGTCGGCCATGGGCCCGCTGACCCGCACGGTCAGGGACGCCCGGCTTGCGCTGGAGGTTCTGGCCCGGGGTGACCCGCGGGATACGCGATGGGTGGATGCACCACTCCGTGGACCGCCGCCGGGACGCCCCCTGCGGGTGGCGCTCGTGCCGGAGGTTCCCGGCGGGGAGACCCATCCGGCGCAGGCCGCTGCCGTGCGCCGGGCAGGCGCGCATCTCGAGGCCGCAGGCTATGGGGTGGAGGAGGTTCTCCCTCCCGACATCGAGCAGGTCATTGCCGTGTGGCATGCGATCGGTTCAGGAGATGTCTTCCGGATGCTGGCGCCGCACATGGAGCGGTTCGGGGACGCCGACGCCATCCTGTCGATGCGACACTGGCTGGAGCTTGCACCGATCCCCGACCCGCTCCAGGTCCTGAACGCCTTCGCGCTTCGCGACCTGCTGCTGTTCCGCTGGCAGGAATTCTTCATGCGCCACCCTCTGGTCATCCTGCCCACACTCGCCGACCTTCCCCCGCCGGTGGGCGAAGACCTCTCCCTCGACGGACAGCGCAGGGTGCTCGCGTCGCTGCGTCCGGCGCTGGTCTCGGCGGCACTCGGACTGGCCGGGCTGGCTGTGCCGGTGGGCTCGATCGGCGCAGTGCGCACCGGTGTCCAGATCATTCCGCCGCGGCTGCGGGAGGATCTGGCCCTCGACGCCGGTGAGGTCATCGAAGCTGCGGAGGGCATTGTCGCGCCGACACCCTAGGCGACGGCACCGGCCCGGGATGGCGTCAGATCCCGGCAGCCGCCCGGGGCGGAGCATATCCGGACAGGCTCTGTTCGGGGCCGTGCAGGGCGTCTTCGATGGCCCGGAGCAGCACGGGGATGGAGATGGGTTTGGCAACAAATCCGTCCATTCCGTTCATCGCATAGGAATTGACCTGATCGGCTGTCGCGCTGGCGGAAATCGCGACGATGACTGGGCGAGTTCATCAGCCGCTGGCGTGGCGAAATTCGTGCTTGCAAATGAAGATGACGGCGATGCCGTTTTTTCTAAGAATTTTACAATTCAACGCGCGAAGGTTCAGCACCACGGTAACGGCGTTCGGACTATTTCGATGGTCATTGGCGTTGAAGACTCTCGTATTGGAGACACGTTCAACTTTGTGAAGTTGTTGGGTGGGGTAAATGCGAGAAAGGCGGAATTGTTAGAGCTGGCTCGGCAAAATCCGGAACAAAAAATCAAACCCGACCACCCTCTTTACTCAAGTTTTTCCTATCACGCTGGCAGTGGAAAATATTCCTGCTCAGAGTTAATTGAGGATATCGGAAATGTAGCACCCAAATGGATACTCCCCAATCTCGGCAAAGTGGCTGAAAACAAGCACGCAATTCTTTCTATGAATGAAAAGCCCAGCACCAAGAAACCGCTTTACAAGACTTTCTTCCATTACATGAAGAAGGATCCGGATTTCAAAGCTGAAGTTTACTCGAAGCACCCTAATTGGTTCAAACCGAGGACGGACTCTGCAGAAAAAAAGGCGATCATTCTCAATTTATTGAAGAAGAATGGAAAAATTCCCACAGATCACCCATATTATTCGACCTTCGTTAGCGCTCGGCAACCGCGCAATCGCAGTTGGGACCCAGCATTTTCAAATGAAGCCGGAAAATACATGAAGCAGCGGTCACCACGCACAGATTCGGCTCAACAGAAGGCTGCCTTATTGGCGTTGGCACAGAATGGTCTCCCCAAACCTTCGGTCGACGAGCCGTCGCTCTTCTATCCACTGATGCATTTTACATCCGAAAAGAATTCCAGATTTGATCCCGAGTTTCGCAATAAACTGTTTTCAATGCGCCCTGACTGGATGAAGCGGCGACCCAGAAATTCGAAAAACCACCACAGCGGGTCGTTTTCA
>CAIQUG010000011.1 GCA_903874895.1 uncultured Caulobacterales bacterium
CAGGTACGGGCCGTTCTCGATGACATCGGCGCCGACGTGATCAAGACCGGCATGCTGGGCGACGCCGCCACGGTCGAGCGGGTTGCGGACCTTTTGGACGCGTACCGGATTCCCGCCGTGATCGACCCGGTGATGGTGGCCAAGGGCGGACAGGCCCTGCTGGCGGACGCCGCGGTCCAGACCCTGGCCTCCCGTTTGTTGCCCCATGCCACACTCCTGACCCCCAATGCGCCGGAGGCGGCCGCTCTTACCGGCCTTCGGGTGGAGACCACCGACGATCTTCGCCGGGCCGGGATCGCCCTGCTGGGGCGAGGCGCGGCTGCGGTGCTGATGAAGGGCGGGCACATACCGGGTGACCGGGTCGTGGACCTGCTGATCACGCCCGAGGGCGAAACCGCCTTCGAAGGGGCCCGGATCGACACCCGGCACACCCATGGAACCGGCTGCACCCTGGCCTCCGCCGTGGCTGCAGGTCTGGCCCGTGGCCTGCCCCTGGTGAGCGCGGTGGCGGACGCCCACGCCTATGTGGGGGAGGCGATCCGCCGGGCTCCCGGCTTCGGTGCCGGGCATGGCCCCCTGGACCACGGCTGGCCTTTGCGCACCGGGCAGGTCCCGCCGGGGCTGAAATGAACGGAAACCGAGATTGACCGCCCACCCCGCCGGAAGATGCTAAACGGCTGCCAGATTCGCTTTCAGACCCATCGGGGATACCGGCATGTCCATCGCCTTCATCGACCTCAACGCCCAGCGCCACCGGATCGGTGCCCGCATGACCGAGTCGATGATGGCGGTGATTGAATCCGGTGCCTTCATCATGGGACCGCCGGTCAAGGCCTTCGAACAGCAGATGGCCGCTTTCGGCCATGCCAAGCACGGCCTGTCCTGCGCCAACGGCACCGATGCCATCGTCCTGCCCCTGATGGCCTGGGACATCGGTCCGGGGGACGCGGTGTTCTGTCCGTCCTTCACCTTTGCCTCCACGGCGGAGGTGGTGCCGTGGACCGGGGCGTCGCCGGTGTTCGTGGATATCGACCCGGTGACCTACAACATGGATCCTGCCGCCCTGGAGGCCGCCATCGCCGAGGTGATCGCCAAGGGCGAGCTGACGCCGAAGGTGGTGATCGCCGTGGACCTGTTCGGCCAGCCGGCCGACTATCCGCGCATCTCCGCCATCTGCCAGCACCACGGGCTGAAGCTGATCGCCGACAGTGCCCAGGGTTTCGGCTGCACCCTCAATGGCCGGCAGCCCCTGGACTGGGCCGACATCACCACCACCAGCTTCTATCCGGCCAAGCCCCTGGGCTGCTATGGCGACGGCGGCGCGGTGCTGGTCAATGACGACTGGCTGGCGGAACGGATCGACAGCCTGCGGGTGCACGGCAAGGTGGTGCCCAGCGACCTGCAGGGCCAGACCTTCGACCATGATCCCAAGTATCTCAGCATGCGCGTCGGCCTGAACTCCCGCCTGGACACGATCCAGGCCGCGGTCCTGATCGAGAAGCTCGCCATCTTCGCCGACGAGATCGCACAGCGGAACGTGATCGCCGCCCGCTACAATGCAGCGCTCAAGCCCCATGTCAGCCGGGTTCCCGAGGTCATCGCCGGCGGCGTATCCACCTGGGCGCAGTACACGATCGAGCACCCGGACCGGGACGGCCTCGTCCAGCACCTGCGGGCCGCCGGCGTTCCGACGGCGGTCTACTATCCGGTGCCCCTGCATCGTCAGCCGGCCTACGAGATGTATCCCGTGGGCGGCAATGGCCTGCCGGTGACCGACGCCGCGTCCCGGAGCGTGGTCAGCCTGCCCATGCACCCCTATCTGGACGAAGCGACCCAGGACCGGATCATCGCCGCCGTGGCCGCCTACGCCTAGACAGCGCCCCCTCCGCGCTGACGACCCGGCTGACTTCCCGATTTGCGCTGGCCCGCGCCCGGTGTATGGTTAACGGGGGATGAGGGAGAGTTAGCATGTCTGTATTTCGCCAAGGGACCGTGCTGTTGGTCGCGGTCACGGCCGCCGGGTTTCTCCTGTCGGGCTGCGCCGTCGGCGTGTCGGCTGGGGCCAATGTGTCGGTCACGGACCGGCAGCCTCGAGGGCACGAGCACCCGGAACTGGTGCGTGACCCGTACCAGAGCGCCAGCACGATCGCGGCGGAGTCCGCTGTCGCCGTGGCGCATCCGCACTGATCCACGCGCGGTTCCCGGCATTTCCAGCCGGGCCTGAAATCCTTCGCGAGACTGGACCTCGGCCGTAAACGGACGGGTCGCGACGTCAGCGGCTGCGCGCGTCATCCCCGTCGCCGCGAGGCTGGG
>CAIQUG010000012.1 GCA_903874895.1 uncultured Caulobacterales bacterium
CGAGTTCCGCAAGATGGATGGCGGCCTCAGCTGCCTGTCCCTGCGGTTCTAGGGGGAGGCATCTGACGACGGCGACGGGGGCGAACGTCCGCTTTCGGACGGAGCGCGATGGTCTGGATTCGACCCGTTGCGGACGACACTCTGCGGTGTATCCTCCAAAAATGGTGGCGTTTTCCGAGATAACCTTTCGCCGCGCGCGCGCTGATGATGCGGCTGCGATCAGAGCCATCCTGCACGAGACCTTCGAGACGACATGGCTTCCCCAACTCACGGCTGCGGCTCGACAGTCCTTCCAGGCAGAGGACCGTCCCACCACTTACGTCTCAGCACGCGGCCTCCAATTTTGGGTCGCCGAACAAAACGGCGAGGTGGTCGGTTTCGTCGATTGGGAGGGCGACTTCGTGAATGCGCTTCACGTGCGGCCCGGTCACGCGCGCAATGGCATTGGCGGCCGACTGATGGACGAGGCTGAGGCGCAAATGGCAAACGCAGGCTTCGCCGCAGCTCGGCTAGAGACCGACACGTTCAATACACGGAGCCAGGCCTTCTATGCAGCTCGAGGTTACCGCGAAGCGGACCGCTATCCGGACACGGAATGGAATAGTGGCCTAACGACGATCCTTCTCGTTAAGGCATTCGCCTGACGCTGGTTTGTCCGCTTTCCCCCCATCCCGGAAGTCCGGCCCGTCCGCTTCCAGGCGTGATGCCAGGTGCCGACAAAATGGCGACTATCGGGTGCCGAGACGACGACCGGCCACGACCCACCGCGGACATCCGCGGGGAAATCAGGTATCGGCTACGCCATCGCCAAGAGGATCACGCATGAGCCCTATGCTGCCGACGTCCTGGGTGCCGCGTCCGACGGGCCTGCTTCCGTCCGACCCGACACGTTACGGTGGCCCAGCCGTCGCAGTCTGGATGACGCGGGTCCTTCTCGTCCTCATCACGACAAGAAGCCTGATCCATCTGTTGTCGCCCGACGGCGGGGCCCACAGCATCGCAACGATCGACACGGGTGTTGCAGGAGACGACAACATCGTCGCCATCTTCGGCCAGTGGGGCGCGAGCCAGTTGCTGCTCGTGGGCGCGCTCTGGGTCATGCTTCTTCGGTACCGCGGGCTCGTACCGTTCATCCTGTGTGTGTTGCTGATGGAACCCTTCCTGCGCGGCCTCTCAGGCCATCTGAAGCCCATCCTGACCCTCGGCACCGCGCCGGGGGCAGCGCTCAACTGGTTCGCCGTTCCGGTGGTGGCCGTCACGCTGTACCTCGCGCTGTGCCCAGCCGAGGCGCGAAGGCCCTAGGATTGCGAGGGGCTTGCGATCACCGCTCAGGTACAAAACCCTGGTCCTTTTCGACCCGGGAAGGGTTCTTGCCCTCTGGTTGAGACGCCAAGGGCAGCTCTCCCCCCCTTGGTCGGACATCCGGAGCGTCCGCTCCTGCGTCGTGTGGCGGTGATCCGGGACATCCGCATCCGGGCATGGACGGGACCGTGAAGAGGTCGGACCCGATCCACAAACCCTCGCCGTGCCGCCCTCTCCCGCGCCGCGCCTAGTTCCACACGGGCGGACGCCGGTCCTTCCAGGGCAGTTCCTTTTCCAGCTGGCCGGACAGGCGGAACAGGGTGGCCTCGTCGGCGAAGCGGCCGGTGAACATCATGCCCATGGGCAGCCCCTCCTCCGACTGCCAGAGGGGCAGCGA
>CAIQUG010000013.1 GCA_903874895.1 uncultured Caulobacterales bacterium
TTCCACATCCACGTCGGGCATGACGATGGCCGCATCGTTGCCGCCGAGTTCCAGCGTGACCCGCTTGAGCGAGGTTGCCGCACTGGCCATGACCTTGCGGCCCGTCGCGGTGGAGCCGGTGAAGCTGATCTTGTCGATGCCCGGATGGCTGGTCATCCACGGGCCCAGATCATCCCCGCCGGAGACGATGTTCAGCACCCCGTCCGGCAGCACGCCGCGCAGAAGCTCCCCGATCTTCAGGGTGGTGAGCGGGGTGAAGGGGGACGGCTTCAGCACCAGGGTGTTTCCGGCCAGCAGGGCGGGGGCGACCTTGAACATGGCCAGGATGATGGGAAAGTTCCACGGCGCGATGGCGCCGACGACGCCGATGGGTACGTGGCGGGTCTCGCCCCGTCGTTCGGCCGTGTCCTCGACCACGGTGGTGGGTATGTCGAGGCTGGAAATGGCCTGGCACCAGTAGGCGCCGCCCATGATGTCGCCGACGGCGTCGGCGTGGGGCTTGCCCTGCTCGGAGGTGAGCAGGCGCTTCAGATCCTCGAGATTGGCAGCCAGCACCCCGGCGATGGCCAGAAGGGCCTTGCGGCGCTCGGCAACCGGCGTGGCGCTCCAGGCCGGAAAGGCGGCCCGGGCGGCAGCCACGGCCGCGTCGAGCTGGGTGCGGGAGCAGTCCGGGGCCTGGGCCACAACCTGTTCGTTCGCCGGGTTTAGGACCGGGAAGCTTGCGGCACCGGCTACGCCCCGTCCGCCGATTGTGAGGGTGAAATCCTTGTCGAAGGCGATGCTCATGGCCCGTTTCCCGATGTCTGTTTTGCCGAGTGTCCGTCCAACCCGCCCCGGTGACAAGGCGTGACGCAGCGACACCCCTGCGCTTTCGCAAGGAAGGTCTGGCGCACGCGCCTCAGTGGTCGAGGGACGCGAGCGTCTCGTCCCAGAAAGCCCGGTCGTGCCTCATCCAGGCGTGCGCCCCGAGGGGCAGTTTGCCGCCGTTCAGCTCGACCACCCGACGGGGTCGGGACTCCGCGGCAAAGCCGACCACGGCCTCCGCGGGCGGGAGATGGAACTGGTCGCTGAACAGGGGCGCGTAATAAATCCAGAACTCGTCCTCGGCCCGATCAAAATCCGCCACGAGCCGCGCCGCTCCACCGCCGCCGTGTGCGAGATAGCGGAGGAGGTATCTCGAATATGCGCCCTTCAGGTACTGGCGCGCCATCGGGCCACTGATCCGCGCCGCGGAGGCCCTCGTCGCGTTCAGCACCGCCAGGTGATCTGCGACCTTGCGAAGGGAGAAGCCGCCGTTGCCGACGGACTTCAGCTTGCCGTTGCGCCGGAAATAAGGAGCCCCGCAATAGGACCAGGGCGATTCGAGCCACGGGCCGATCCGGTCGCTCAGCAGCAGGCAATCCGTCTGGAAGATCAGGATGTGCTGATAGGCGTCGAACAGCTCGTAGAACCACGGCGACATCAGCATGGCGTTGTAGGCGGAGATGCCGTCGAAGTTGGCGGGATCGAGGTCGAGGGTCGCGAAGCCCGATGAGTCGAACTCGAACTTCAGCCCTCGGGGATGCAGCAGCAGTCGTGGCCGGTCGCCCCCATGGCGGCGCAGGGTTTCAAGGCCGATGGCTTCGTCCGGCGTGAGACGGCCTGAAATGATGGGTGTGACGATCAGCAGTTGCCCGCTGCCGGCGGCCTTGCGCCCGGTCTCCGGCACCAGTGGAACACGACCGGGCTTGATGTAGCTTCGCACGGGGACCTCGCTCAGGGAGCCTGCCGCCGCTTGTACGTGCAACCGCGTCGACGGGCCAAGGCATGATTTGGCGGACGGATCGCCGGACCCGTCCTGAGCGAAGGGATCGACAGGACAAGCGCGAACATCGATTGGCATCCCGCGGGACCCGGGTCCCGTCCGGCAAGACGACACCACTCGCCGGAATGGAAAAATTGAGTTGGCAGCTTCTGATATTTGGACAACGGTTGGCCCACGGGGAGCCGCAAATGGTCTACAAAAAGAGTGAATACAGGCACCACTTCCTCACAGAGTGGCAGGCTGCGGGAAATGCCTTGTTTCGACTGGTCGTGGGCGGCCTCTTTTCGTCGTTCATGTTTCAGTATTGTGAATTCAAGGTAACTGTCATCTGGCTTGCCGCTGTTTTTGCGACCGAAGTCGCCGCGTTCCTCGGCAGCAACAAGCTCCCGGCTCTTTGGCTGAATACCCTCCTTTGGGTCGCCAGTGGCGTCCTCATTTGGCAGGCCGGCACCGAGATACCGCACGTCGCCTTCACGATCATTCAGTTCAATGTCGCTCTCTATGCAGCGGTGATCTATCACCGCAACCCACGGGTGATGGCCGCCTTCATGGCACCGCCGCTCATCATCATGGCGGGTTTCTTCGCCCAGTGGCTCTGGACCAAGGCACCCCAGCCCTTCGGTTATGTGGCGATCCTGGCCATGCTCGGCGGTCTCAGCATGCCGGTGTTGCTCGGCACCGTGATGCACTCGGCCTTCAGGAACCTGGAGGACGCGCGGGCGAGACTGGAGGACGCCAATCGGGCCAAGGACGTCTTCCTCGCCAACATGAGTCACGAAATCCGGACCCCTCTCAACGGGATCATCGGTCTCGCCGCCGCCCTGTCGGAAA
>CAIQUG010000014.1 GCA_903874895.1 uncultured Caulobacterales bacterium
GTCCGTCCTGCAGGCCGTACAGGCGGAGCGGGCGACCTGGGTCTATCTGGTGCCCACCATGATGAGCCGCATCTGGGGACTGGGGGATGCGGTCCGGGCCCAGCACGACCTGACGAGCCTGCGCACGGTGTGGCACCTGGCAGCCCCCTGCCCGCCCTGGCTGAAGAAGGCCTGGATCGACTGGATCGGACCGGAGGCCATCTGGGAACTCTATGCCGGGACCGAGGCCCAGGCGGTGACGGTGATCAACGGCGCGGAATGGCTGGCCAAGCCCGGCTCGGTCGGACGGGTGGCCGTGGGCGAGATGCAGGTCTTCGACGAGAGCGGGACACCCCAGCCCCCCGGCGTGACGGGGGAGATCTACATGCGCAGACCGGCGGATGCCCCGCCCTCCTATCGCTATGTGGGAGCCGACGCCCGCACGCTGGGGGATTGGGAGTCCCTCGGCGACATCGGCTGGATCGACGGGGACGGCTTCGTCTTCCTCGCCGACCGGCGGACGGACATGATCCTGGTGGGAGGGGCCAACGTCTACCCCGCGGAGATCGAAGGCGCCCTGGAAGAGCATCCCGCGGTCCACTCCGCCTGCGTCATCGGCCTCCCGGACGACGATCTCGGCAACCGGGTGCATGCCATCATCCAGGCCGATGACGGTCTCGACCTGGCCGCCCTGGAGGCGCACCTGGCGGAGCGGCTGCTGCCCTACAAACGGCCGCGCAGCTTCGAATTCGCCACCGAGCCCCTGCGGGACGATGCGGGCAAGGTCCGCCGCTCGCAGCTGCGAGCGGAGCGGCTGAAGGGGTGAGCGGGTTCGGACAGGGGGTCCCGGACGTGATCCGGGACCCGTCTTGCGGCGCGCCCCCTAGCGGGTCACCCAGCCCCCGTCGATGACCAGTTCGGACCCGGTCACATAGCTGGACTGGTCCGAGGCGAGGTAGAGCACGCCGTCGGCGATTTCCGACGGCACGCCCGGACGGGCCAATGGCGCGCCCATGGCCGTGATGGCATCGAGATCCGGCCGATTGGCACCGGCCTGCTGTCCCGGCACCGCGATCGTTTCACCGATGGAGTCCCAGATGGGGGTGTCGATGATCCCCGGATGGACCGAGTTGCAGCGGATCCCGTCCCCCGCCGCCGCGCATTCCAGCGCCACGGACTTGGTGAACAGGCGCACGGCTCCCTTGGTGGCGCAGTAGCTGCTCATGCCGGCGGAGCCCTTGAGCCCCGCCACCGACGACATGTTGATGATCGAGCCCTTGCCGCCCCCCTCGCGCATCAGCGGCAGGCAGTGCTTCACGCCCAGGAACACGCCCTCCACATTGATCGACTGCTGGCGGCGCCAGGTCTCGAGGGACATTTCGGTCACCAGGCCACCGATACCGATCCCGGCATTGTTGACCAGGATGTCCAGGCGACCGTAGCGGGCGCGCACATCGGCAACGACGGCGATCCACTCGGCCTCCGACGTCACGTCCTGGTGCAGGAAGATCGCTGCACCGCCCCGGGCCGTGATCGCTGCGGCGACCGCCTTGCCGGCCGTGTCCTGGATGTCGGTGAGGACGACAGTGGCCCCCTCTGCCGCAAGGGTTTCGCTGCAGGCGCGACCGATGCCGCTGGCCCCGCCCGTCACCAGGGCAATCTTGCCCGTTACCCTACCCGTGCTCATGAGGCCGTCTCCCGTCCTGGTGTTGATCGTTGTGTCAGGATTCCACGCCGCACGACGCGAAACAATCGCGACGGGAGTATCGGGGGCGGTCAGGCGTCGATGGCGTCGACCACCTGGTTGAGCCAGCCGCCCAGCTCGGACCAGGCGGCCGGATCATCCGCCCCGAGACCCAGACGCACGACCACCGCATTGCGCGACGGCAGGATCAGGATCACCTGGCCCTGATGCCCCTGAGCGGAAAAGGCGTCGATCGGGCCATGTCCGCGCAGCAGGGGTTGCGGCGGCGACGGCTGCAGGCGCGAGGTCTCCAGCCAGAAGCCGGCCCCGTAGACCGGTGAGACGGTCGGGGTCCGCGCAAACTTCACCCAGCCCTCCGGCAGCAGGCGCACCCCGTCCACGACCCCGTCCTGACGATAGAGCTCGCCGAACCGGGCAAAATCCCGAGCCGAGGCATAGACCAGGGAGCCGCCGACGAAGGTCCCGGCGGCGTCGAATTCCGCGAGCGCCGTGGTCATGCCCAGGGGCTGGAACAGGCGGCGACGGATGAAGTCCGCCATGGCAGAGCGCCTGGCGGCCGGGTCCTTCAGACCGGGGAACAGGTGCACCGCCAGCTCTGCCGCAGCCAGCTGGAAGCTGCCGGTGGAGTAGTTGAAGCGGGTCCCGGGCTTCACCGCCTGGTGCATGGCGGCGGTGTAGGAAGCCCCGTCCAGCCGGCCCGGTCCGTACAGCATCCGCGCGGCATCGGACTTTTCCGGCTCGTAGGACGCCTCGTGCCAGTCGAGACCGTCGGTGAGGTTCAGCAGACGACGCAGGGTCAGGCCCGGATCGGGATGGGAGACGAGACTGAGGGGGCGGTCGATGTCCACCCGCCCGTCGGCCACGCCGATCCCCACCAGTGCGTGCGTGAAGGACTTGGCCATGGACCACGACACATGCCGGACAGCGGGGCCGTGATCGGCACCGTACCGCTCGAAGGTGATCTTTCCCCCCTGCAGGATCAGCAGGGCATCGGATCGGCCCAGCGCCGGACGGGCACCGGACATGGCCTCCCGCCAGGCCCGCTCCACCTGATCCTGACGGCCGCGGAAAGGTGCCACGGCCAGATCCGCCGCCCGGGCGGCTGAAGCTGCCCCGATGCCGAGGGCCGAGGCGGTGAGCGCCGTCGCGCCTATGGCAAAATCCCGTCGCTTCATCGATAGTGCTCCTGCGCCTCTTGGCGACAGATAGAGGAAATTCCGGGTGTCAGGCAAACGTATCCTTGCAGCGATCGGCGCCGTTGCCGTCCTTGGCGTCGCAACCGGGGTCACGGCGGCCTATCGCAGCGTCGCGCCCTATGGGCAGATCGGCAACCGTTACCTGGCCAAGCAGATCTGCTCCTGCGTGTTCGTCACCGGACGCTCGGAAGGGTCCTGCCGCAAGGAGTTCGAGCCGGACATCCGGCAGTTCGAGGTGAACATCCTGCGCGGGGCGAACGGAACGTCCGGAGAGGTCCGCACCAAGCTCGCCGTGTTCGAGGGCCGGGCGACCTTCGATCCCCGCTATGGCTGCGCCATTCCCGAATAGGGTCCGGCGGGACTCAGGCGACGCCGTCGAGGGCGTTGCGGACGAACTGCTGGAAGGCCGCCACGGCGGTCTCGTGCCGGGGTGACAGACGGCCGGTGTCATAGACCCCGGCATCGAGGTTGCGCTGCACGGCCTCGACGATCCGCACGTCCTCCGCCGTCACCACGTCCGACAGGGCCATGGTGTCGTCCGACACCTCCACCCCCGGCGGCATGAGATAGATGTAGTCGAGCCGCACGCCGCCGGGACCCGTCGGGCACATCCGCTCGATCATCAGGCCGACGCCATAGACATTGACCCCGAGCGTCGGCCACATCCACGCCCAGAGGCCGTCATAGATCGGATTGGGGGCCCGAAGCGGGGCCTCGTGGATGGCCACCCGTTCGTCCATGGTCACGGTGTAGCGGGCGGAATCGATCTCGGCGTCCAGGGCAGCGTGGACCAGGGGCACGTGATAGCCCTCGAGGTAGTTCTCCACATAGGTCTTCCAGTTGCAGGCCATGGGGTGCTGCCGGATCGTGACGAGACGCAGCTGCGACCAGTCCCGCCCCGCCAGACGTTGCTCCAGCGGCGCAACCCATTCGGCCAGGGGTGCGGCATCCTGATCCAGCGAGACGAAAACCAGCCCCCGCCAGATCTCCACCCGGACCGGAAGCAGGCCGAAGTCCCGGGGATCGAAGTCCGGGGACGGACCGAAGTCCCGGGCAGCCCTCAGGCGACCGTCGAGGGTGTAGACCCAGCCGTGATACTGGCAGGTGAACTGGCCCGGACAGGTGCCGGCCCCGTCATCGGCCAGCGGTCCCGCCCGGTGGCGGCAGACATTGTGGAAGCCGCGGAGTGCTCCCTGATCATCCCGCACGACGATCACGGGATAGCCGGCCAGGGTGTCGGCCACATACTGTCGCGGCTCGGCGAGCTGGCTCTCGTGGGCGAGATACAACCAGCTCCGTCCGAAGATGCCTTCCCGCTCCCGTCGCCACTGCTCCGGATCGGACCGGTAGAGGGACGCCGGCAGGGTGGTCGGAGCCGTCAGCATGGTCATGAACCTCAGTCCCTCGAAGCCGCGGGGGCCGGTCGGAAGCGCGCCAGGACATAGGCCCCTGCCCCGCTCAGTATCAGGCAGGCCGAAGCAACGACAAGCTTGATCACCTCTCCGATCTGGTCCGCCGCATCCGGGCTGGGGACCAGGGTGCAGACGACCGCCGTGATGGTTCCCAGGAGCCCGCCCCAGCCGATGAAGAGGGCCATCGCCCGCCCGCCGGGTGCCCGCCAGCTGTCCGCGGGGAACGGCCGTGACTGGATCGCGATCATCACGGCGAACAGGAACAGGAACGGCAGGGCATAGGACAGAACGCTCATGGCGACGAGGAAGTCATAGGCCCCCTTCAGCGTGTCGCCCGCCTGGGAGAGGATCACGATGACCGCCACGATGGCCATCTGGACGGCGATGGCCACGGTGGGGGCGCCGGTGCGCACATCCCGCCGACCGAAGGCCGCCGGGAGGAAGTCGTCGATTCCCGCCGCGAAGGGGAGCCGCGCCGCCACGCCGAACCAGGCGCTGTAGGACCCGAGGCCGCCCAGGAAGGCGGTCATCAGCACCCACGGTGCAAACTGTCCGAGGCCGAGGCGCTTCAGCCCCGCGATGAGGGCGTCGGGCAGGCCGGAGAGCCGGGTGGCGTCCTGCGGCGAAAGGATGGCCAGCATGCTCGCCGTGCCGAGGACATAGCTGATCACCTGCATCAGCAGAACCACGGCCAGCACCGCCAGGATGGTCCGCATGCCGCCCTGCACGTCGTTGCGCAGGAAGGCCAGCGCCTCGGACCCGCCGACGGCGAAGACCATGGTCGCCCAGAGAATGGCAGTATTGGCGTTCAGCGGCGGCATGTAGTTGGCATGAACGAAATCCGTCGCGGTCCCCTGCCCGAGGGCGACCAGACCGCCCACGGGGATCAGGATCGCGAACAGGGCCAGGTTCGACGCTCCCCCGAGATTCGACAGCCACTTGCCGCTCCCCAGGCCCATCAGGTGGAAGACCCCCACAGCCGCGGAAATCAGCAGGGCGACGGCCATGAACAGAAGCGGCTGGTCCAGCAGGGGCCTGCCCAGAGGGCCCAGCGCTGCTGCCAGCAGGTTGACCATGAAATACAGCATGCCCGAGAAGAACGGCAGGTTGCAGGTCCAGTAGAGCCAGCCGCAGAGAAATCCCCAGAACGGTCCGAACGCCTCCCGGGTCCAGGCATAGACGCCCCCCTCCTGGGGAAACCGCGCGGTCAGTTCCCCCGTGGCCAGGATCAGGGGCAGAGAAAAGACCAGGACAGCGAACAGCCAGAACGGCAGCGAGGACGGTCCGGCAGCGGCGGCGCTGGAAATCCAGCGGATCGAGAGCGCCATGGATGCGGCATAGAACAGGAGGTCGGGAAAGCGCAGGGCCTTGGTGGTCATTCCGGCAAACCCTCCGTTCCAGATGCAGCAGACCCCCATTGCGCCTGGACCGCTCTGCAGTTGACCTTTCTCCCATGGATGAGGTCAAGCGCGCTTGCGCCGACGGACCGGATTGGCGACTGACTGTGCAGACCGACTGCCGACTGGACCGGAGCCTGCGCCCCATGCCCGCATATCTGCGACGCATCCTGCACCCTGCCGCACGGATCCTTGCAGGCACCCTGTTGCTGGTCAGTGTGATCGTTGCGGACGGTCGTCCCGTCGTGTTTGCCGACTCCAACATCTACTACTGGATGGGGCAGATGCAGCTTCGGCCCGTCCGCTACGCCCTGTCCCCGTGGATCGGCGGTCCGTCCCGGGCGAGCGAGGACCCCGATGCTGCCGACGAGGCCCCGGCGGAAATGCAGCTGCGCCGGACGGAGATGGCCGCCCGGTCCCCGTGGTTCGGAACGTGGCTCTATGTCGTGGCCGGGTGGGGAAGCCTGTGGTGGCTCGCCCTGGCCCAGGGTCTTGCCGCCAGCTTTGCCGTGCACGCCCTGTGGCGGGGCCTCGCCCCCCGGGGTCGGACGCGGGACTGGCTGGGACTGATGGCCGGGCTGTCCGCGGCCTCGACCCTGCCCTTCTTCGCGGGCTTTGCCATGCCGGACGTCTGGGCCGGCATCGGCGTGGTCAGCCTGGCAACCCTGATGTTCGTTCGCGCACGGGTGGGGGCCGTGTCCCAGGCGCTGCTGGGCACGATGGTGGTGACCTGCGTTGCCTTCCACCCGACCAACGGACTGGTTCTCCTGCCGTCGGCGATCCTGGCCGCCGTCATCGCTTCGACGCGCCTGCGGCGTCCGTTCCCGAGCCTGACACCGGGGCTCGGATGGCTGGTGGCCGCCATGATCACCACCAGCCTGATGAACGCCGGCTATGGGGGGGCCATCCGGGCGGCAACGGGAGAGACGCTGCGCTCCCCGCCGTTCCTTGCCGCCCGACTTCTGGCCGACGGGCCGGGACGCCGCTATCTGCGCACCTCCTGCGCCACGGACCCGCACTGGGCCCTGTGCCGCTTCGTCCACCTTCCCCTGACCGACTCCCAGGACATCCTGTGGTCCGGGGACCCGGGCAAGGGCGTGTTCGGTCGGGCCTCGGCCGCCGAGCGGATCCGGATCGATCAACAGCAGATGGACTTTGCCCTGCACGTCCTCGCCAGCGACCCGGCGGGCGTGGTGCTGGCAGCCGCCGGAAACAGCCTGCAGACCCTGGTCAGCGTGCAGCTCGACGACCCCCTGCGGGATCCGCATTTCTATCTGACCGACCCGGACTGGCGTGACACGTTCATCGCCGACCTTGTCCACCATCTGGGCCCCTGTGGTCCGGACGAGCGGGGATGCCGGCCGCGGTTCACCCCGGCGCAGTCCCTCTGGTGGCACCGGGGCAGCTTCGTCCTGGCCCTGGGCATCGTCGGCTGGCGAACGACCCGCCCATCCTGGCGACGGGCGGCGCGAACGGGGCGCGGACCGGTGAGCGAGACCACCGCCGTGCTGGTCTTGTTCGGCCTTGTCCTGCTGCTGAATGCCGGCCTGACAGGGGCCCTGTCGGGGCCCTTTGCCCGTTACCAGGCAAGGCTGTCCTGGCTGGTGCCGCTGGGGGCGATGCTGGTCCTGGTTCCGGGAACGTGGCAACGACTGCGAAAAGGCGTTGGCGGTCCGGCATCCCGGGACTAGATAACCGCCATGACACTTGAGCGCATGTTCGACGCGGGCGTGGCCCTGCTTCCGGCCGGAATCCAGCCCCTGGTGCGCCGGATCGACCTGTCCTTTTTCCGTTTTGCAACAGTCGGCGCGGTGGGCTTCATCGTCGACCTGATCGGCCTTACCCTCCTCGTCCGTTTCGCCGGATGGACGCCGGTGACCCTCGCCGTCGGCGGGCTGAGCGTGATGCTGACCACGGCGATGCAGGCCCGGTTCGTCTCCTTCCCGATTGCAGTGGCGTCGACCTGGGCCCTGAACCGGAACTGGACCTTCGGCGGCAACCGAACCACCAGCCTGCTCGCGGAACTGGCCAGCTATGTCACGGTCCAGGGGGCCGGCGGCGTGGCCAATGTGGGGGTCTACTGCCTGGTCCTGTACCTGTTTCCGGGCCTTCAGGCCTGGCCGGTGATCCCCCTTGCGATCGGCTCCGGCTTCGGCCTGTGCCTGACCTTCGTCGGGTCAAAATACTGGGCCTTTCGCACGCCGTAATAATTGGACCTTTACAAAATCCTCGTCCTGCGCAATTTCGTCGCAGGCGGTCATAACAGAAACGTGATATTGCAATGCAGCAACACGACTCTGACATCGCCTCGCCCGCATTCTCCCCGTCGTCACCCACAGGAAACCGCCATGGTTGTCGTGCCGCTCAAGCCGCAGGAAGGCAACGTAAGCCACGTGTCCGTTGAACAGAGCTCCCTTGACCTGACCATCCTGATGCCCTGCCTGAACGAGGCGGAAACCATCGAGGTGTGCGTCCGCAAGGCCACGACCTGGCTGGCATCCTCCGGGCTCAGCGGCGAGGTCCTGGTGGCCGACAACGGCAGCCGCGACGGATCACAAGGCATGGCCGAGGCCCTCGGCGCCCGCGTGGTGGCCGTGCCGGAAAAGGGCTACGGCGCGGCCCTGATCGGCGGCATCCGCGCCGCCCGCGGCAAGTACGTCATCATGGGCGACGCCGACGACAGCTATGACTTCTCCAAGCTCGACGCCTTCGTCGAGCGCCTGCAGGACGGCGCGGAGCTGGTCATGGGCAATCGCTTCAAGGGCGGGATCGAAAAGGGCGCCATGCCGCCGCTGCACTACTGGCTCGGCAATCCGGTCCTGTCCTTCATCGGTCGCCTGCTGTTCAACATCCCCGTGGGCGATTTCCACTGCGGACTGCGGGGCTTCAATCGGGACTCGATCCTGGGCCTCGGCCTGAAGAGCCCCGGCATGGAGTTCGCCAGCGAGATGGTCGTCAAGGCCTCCCTGGCCAAGCTGGCCATGGAGGAAGTGCCCACCACCCTGCGTCCCGACGGCCGCACCCGCGCGCCGCACCTGCGGACCTGGCGGGACGGCTGGCGCCACCTGAAGTTCCTGATGCTGCACAGTCCCAAGTGGGTGTTCATCTATCCCGGCCTGCTGCTGCTGGCGCTGGGCCTGTTCGGCTCGATCCTGCTGGCACCCGGGGCGGTGGCCCTCACGCCTACCATCGAGATCGACATCCACTCCCTCGTCGTGGCCTGCTTCTCGGTGATGATCGGCACCCAGCTGGTCATGTTCGGGGCGCTGGCGCGGCGCTACGCCATGATCGAGGGCGTGCTGCCGACTCCGTCAAACTTCCGTACCATCCTGCTGGGAATGGAGCTGGAACCGATCCTGCGGGTCGCGGCGCTGATCCTCATCGCCGGCCTGATCGGCGTCACCACCGCGGTGGTCCGCTGGGTCGGCAACGGTTTCGGACCGATTGTCTACAACGACGTGATGCGGATGCTGGTGATCTCGTTGACGGCGGTCGCCGTTGCAGTGCAGATCGCCGCAGCCGGGTTCCTGGCGTCCATGCTCAACATCCGCCGCTGATGAGGTCCGCTCTCGATGCACAGGTTCCTGCGACGATCTTGGGTCCAGGTCGTGGTCGGAGCGATGATGCTCATGGCGGTCGTGGTGGCCAGCGGGCGGCCGACGGTCTTCACCGATACGGATGACTACTATGCCCAGGGTCGCGGAGCGGCCCGGGCGCTGAAGCCGATCGTCAGCCAGATCCTGCACATTCCACGGAATCTGGACGAGGAAGACGCCGACCTGCAGGCCGAAGCCGACGAAGACCATACGTCCATGGCCGCCCGGTCCCCCTATTACGGCATCCTGCTCTACAGCGCCTTCGAGATCGGGACCTTGTGGCTCCTGGCCGCCCTCCAGTCCCTGATCGCAGCGTGGACGGTCCACACCCTGATCCGCGGCGTGATTCCGCAGCCGCGCCCGCGGGTCTATCTGTCCGTGATGGGCGGATTGAGCCTGTTGTCCACCCTGCCCTTCTTCGCCGGCTTCGGCATGCCGGACGTCTTCGCCCCCCTGGGGGCCCTCGCCACGGCGGCCCTGACCATTTCCTGGCCCCGCTACGGCCGCCTCGAGAAGGCCGGCCTGATCGCGGTGATCACGGCGTCCCTCTGGTTCCATACGTCGCACATCCTGCTCGAGATCGCCCTGATCGGGATCTCGGTGGGGATCCTGTGGTGGTTCCGGACGGGTGGCCGGGCCATCGCCCTCCGGGCCGGAGTCCTCGGCCAGATCGTCGTGTTGGCCTTCGTGTCGGACATTGCCTATCACGCCGTGGTCAAGATGCGGACGGGCGAGGACCTCCATCGCCCGCCGTTCCTCAGCGCGCGGGTGCTGGCGGATGGTCCCGGCCGGGTGTATCTGCGCGAGGCCTGCGCCAAGGCCAGCCCGTATGTGCTGTGCCGGTTCAAGTCCAATCCGCTGGATGATTCCGACGAGATCCTGTGGGCGGACGATCCGGCGCGGGGCATCTTCAACGCCTCCAAGATCGATGTCCGCATCGCTCTGGAGCGCGAGGAGAAGACCTTCGTCCTCCAGACGATCCTTCACCACCCGCTGGAGCAGCTGGGGGCCTCCCTGTCCAACTGGTTCGAGCAGATGAGCCTGGTGGACCTGTCCGAGCCCCTGCGGGACCCCGGCTACTATTTCACCAATGTCTACTGGAAGGACACCAGCCTCCCCACCCTGATCCCCGGCGGGCATGAGTGCCTGAAGCGCCCGAAACTCTGCCGCCCGTGGATCTCCATCTCCTGGATCTCCTATCTCCACGGGACCGTGATCCTCCTCGGGACTGTGTTCCTTGGCTGGCGCGCGAGCCGCCGGGATGTCCGCGCAGTCGTCCTGGCGCGGCGCCCCATCAAGCCCGGCAGCCGGGAGGCACTGGTTGCGGCGACGGCCATCCTGATCCTCGCGGTGATCGTGAACTCTGCCGTCACCGGCATCCTCTCCGGCCCATTTGCCCGCTATCACGCCCGTATGGTGTGGATCCTTCCGGCCGCGGCCGCCGTCACGGCGTGGCGCATCGGACTGGGCTTTGACGTCCGCATCGCCTGGGCCTATCTGAATGCGCGGCTGAGGCGGCGACAGGCGCGCCAGGCCCGCGGATGAGCAACGAGACGATGTCCTCCGACGGCAAGAAGCCGGGCACGATCCAGGCCTACGTGTTTCACGACCCCAGCGGCCGTCGTGCACGGAACGTCCGCCTGCTGGGCGGACTGGCGATCGCCGTCTGCCTTGCCATGTTCGCAGCCTTTGCCGCGACTCTGGCCTTTGCCCCCCACGTGCCGGAGGTGCGGTTCCGCGACCCCCACACCCTGACGGCCCTGAATGTGAAGGTCCCCCGCCGGGCAACCCCGTGGACCGCGACGCCCAGGCGTCCCAGGGTCCAGGGCACGGCCACACGCCCGCTCACCGTCGCCTTCTACGTGAGTTGGGATGAGCAGGCGGCCCAGGGGCTGCGGGAACATCTGCAGGATATCGACGTGCTGTCGCCCCAGTGGGTGATGGTATCGACGGCGGACGGCCAGCTTTCCGCCACGTCCGACCCCCGGGCGGAGCAGCTGATCCGGAATGCCACAAAGCGGCCCGCCATCATGCCGGTGGTCCACAATGCGGTTGACGGAGTCTGGGTCACCAAGCCGATCGAACAGCTGCTCCGCTCGCCGAAGGCACGCGCTGCCCTGATCCGGAACCTCCAGACCCTGGCGGAACAGCGCGGCTTCTCCGGTTACATCTTCGATTTCGAGAACCTGACGCCGGAAGCCCTGGCGTCCTATCCGCAGTTCATCGCTGAGGCAAACCTCGCCTTCAACCCGACGAACCGGGAGATCTGGGTGACGGTGCCGGTGGATGACACGGACTGGCCCCTGCGGGCCCTGCAGAAGGCCTCCGACGCCATCGTGCCGATGATGTACGACGAGCATTGGCAGACCGGCTCGCCAGGCCCGTCCGCGTCCCAGGCCTGGTTCCAGCGCAAGCTGTCCGAGTATCTGAAGGGCCTCGACCCGAACAAGATCGTCCTGGCCCTGGGCTCCTATGGCTACGACTGGGCCAAGGGGGAAGACCACGCCCAGGCCATCACCTTCCACGAGGCCATGCAGTCGGCCCATGATGCCGGCGTGCCGGTGGTGTTCGACCATTCGGCCCTGAACCCCACCTTCCGGTATGCCGACGACAAGCAGGTCCCGCACGAAGTGTGGTTCCTCGATGCCGCCACCCTGTACAACCAGATCAAGATCGCGGACGCCTGGCGCCCCCGGGGCTATGCCGTCTGGCGCCTGGGTGCCGAGGACCCGGGGATCTGGTCCCTGCTCGGTCGGCACTATGACATGGCGTCCATCGCGGCCCTGCCCAACATGCCGGCCAGCCACGACATCGACTTCAACGGCTTCGGGGAAGTGCTGAACGTGTCCGCCCAGCCGACACCCGGCAAGCGCAGCCTCACCCTCGACAAGCCGACCGGCCTCGTCAGTGACGAGACCTACCAGGTGTTCCCGACGGCATGGATTGTCCAGCGACTGGGCCAGAAGCCGGGCAAGGTGGCCCTGACCTTCGACGACGGCCCCGATCCTCGCTGGACACCGGAAATCCTCGATATCCTCAAGGCCAAGCGCGCGTCGGCGACGTTCTTCGTGATCGGCCGGAACATGGAAGACTATCCGGAGATCGTCAGCCGCGAGGTCAATGAAGGCCATATCGTCGGCAGCCACACCTACACCCACCCGAACATCGCCGACGAGCCGCCCAGCGCGGTACCGCTGGAATTCAACCTGACCCAGCGCCTGTTCCAGACGATCACCGGTCGGACCCTGCGGTTCTTCCGTCCGCCCTATCTGGGAGACGCATCGCCCTCGACGGCGGCGGAACTCGCCCCGCTGATCACCGCGCAGAAGCTCGGTTATGTCACCGTCGGTCTGAGGGTCGACCCCGATGACTGGAACCGTCCTGACAGCAATCTGATCGTGACGCGGACCCTGGCCGGCCTTGCGGATACCAATCCGGAAGTCGCGGGCCAGGTGGTGCTGCTGCATGACAGTGGCGGCAATCGCAGCCACACGATCGAGGCCCTGCCCCACCTGATCGATGCCCTGCGCGCCCACGGCTACGAACTGGTGACGGTGGCCGACCTGGTGGGCATGCCATCGACCCAGGCCATGCCGCCCGCAAGCCGCGACGCCTACCAGCTGTTCCTGGACCGGGCGGTGTTCACCTCCGTCCGTGACTTCAACAAGTTCGTGGCTGCCGTGTTCATGACCGCCATCCTGGTCGGCATGGCGCGCCTCTTGTTCCTGGCCGTGCTCGCAGTCTATCACCGGATCCGCATCGACCGCCGGACCCCGGAGGAGATCGATCCCCAGACGGGTCCCTTCGTCACCGTTCTCATCCCCTGCTACAACGAGGAGGCCGTGATTGCCTCGTCGATCCGGCAGGTGCTGCAGTCCGCCTGGACGAACATGGAGATCCTCGTCATCGACGACGGCTCCAAGGACAACACCTCCGCCGAGGTGGAAAAACACTTCAAGGACCACCCGATGGTGCGCCTGCTGAGGTTCGAGAACGGCGGCAAGGCCATGGCCCTGAACCGCGGGCTGGCCGCCGCCCAGGGCGACATCATCGTGGCCCTCGACGCCGACACCCTGTTCGGACGCAGCACCATCGGCCGCCTGGCCCGGTGGTTCCGGGATCCCAGGGTCGGAGCCGTCGCCGGCAACGCCCTCGTCGGCAACCAGGTCAATACGGTGACCCGCTGGCAGGCTTTGGAATATGTCTCCGCCCAGAACCTGGAACGCCGGGCCCTGGCCGCGCTGGGCACGGTGACGGTGGTTCCCGGTGCCGTGGGGGCCTGGCGGCGACAGGCGCTGGACGCCCTGGGCGGCTTCCCGCACGACACCCTGGCCGAGGACCAGGACCTGACCCTGGCCGCCCAGTCCGCGGGCTGGGTCGTCGAGTTCGACCCCGAGGCCGTGGCCTTCACCGAGGCGCCGCAGACCGTTCAGGGCCTGCTCAAGCAACGCTTCCGCTGGTCCTTCGGCACGCTGCAGTGCGTCTGGAAGCATCGCCGGGACCTTTTCAACCGCAAGCGCCCGGCGCTGGGCTTCATTGCCCTGCCGCAGATCTGGCTGTTCCAGATCTTCCTCACCACCGCCGCCCCCCTGGTGGACCTGGCCGTGGTCTTCAGCCTGATCGGTGCCGGCTTCGACCGGCTGTCGCATCCGGTGGAGTGGAACAATGAGGGCCTGGTCCGGGCCATGCTCTACTGGACGGCCTTCGTGCTGGTCGACCTGGCTGCCGCCACCATCGGCATGGCCATGGAGCGCCGGGCACCGTGGGGCAGCCTGTGGTGGATCCCGGCCCAGCGGTTCGGCTATCGCCAGCTGATGTACTACGTGGTGGTCAAGGCCGTGCTCAGCGCCCTGCATGGCCGCAAGGTGGAATGGGGCTCCCTGCAGCGGACGGCGACGGCGGTGGTCGATCACCGGGGAGATACCCCCGAGGGGCCGCCGGGTGGCGCGTCCGACAGCTCATCGGACAGCCCTTCCCCCACGGCAGTCGCTTGACCGGTCGACTTTGCCGTCACAGCATGTAGCTTGATATCTGAGTGCCGAACCTTGTTCGGACATGGAAAAAACGACAGACGGCGCGCGACAAGATGCGCCGCGGGGGAGACACATATGCGCCTGAATCGATTCGACCTCACGACCGTCCGCCGTCTGGGCGCAGCCACGGCCATAGGCCTTGCCCTGACCGCCGTCGGTCTGTCCGCCTGCGACAAGCCGCCGGCGGCGGTGGACCAGGCGCGTCTGGAGGCCGCGGACAAGGAGCCCGGCAACTGGATGAGCCACGGCCGGACCTGGTCGGAACAGCGCTATTCCCCGCTGGAAAAGGTCAACACGGGCAACGTGAAGGACCTGGGCCTCGCCTGGCAGTTCCAGCTGTCCACGAACCGCGGGGTGGAGGTCACGCCGGTGGTGGTCGACGGCGTGATGTACGTCACCTCGGCCTGGAGCCCGGTCTATGCCCTGAACGCCAAGACCGGCGAGCAGCTCTGGAAATACGATCCCGAAGTGCCGAAGGAGACGGGCAAGTTCGCCTGCTGCGACGTGGCCAACCGGGGCGTCGCGGTCTGGAAGGGCCGGGTCTATTCGGCGACTCTCGACGGACGCCTGGTGGCCCTGAACGCCAAGACGGGAAAGCCGGACTGGATCGTGCAGACCACGCCGAAGGGCCTGCCCTACACCATCACCGGCGCGCCGCGGGTGGCGCATGGCAAGGTGTTCATCGGCAATGGCGGATCCGAATACGGGGTCCGGGGGTTCGTGTCCGCCTATGACGCCGAGACCGGCAAGCTGGCGTGGCGCTTCTATGTGACGCCGGGCGATCCGTCCAAGCCGCAGGAAAACAAGGCCCTCGACATGGCCGTGAAGACCTGGAGCGGCGACTGGTTCAAGCAGGGCGGCGGCGGTGGCTCGCCGTGGGACTCCATGTCCTATGATCCGGAGACCAACACCCTGATTTTCGGCACCGGCAACGGTACGCCCTGGGACCGGACAAAGCGGTCAGACGGCAAGGGCGACAACCTGTTCCTGTCATCCATCGTCGCGGTGGATGCCGATACCGGCGAGTACAAGTGGCACTACCAGACGACACCGGGGGACGACTGGGATTTCGACTCCACCCAGACCCTGATCCAGGCCGATCTGACCATCGACGGCAAGCCGCGCAAGGTGGTGATGCAAGCGGCCAAGAACGGCTTCTTCTATGTGGTCGACCGCACCAACGGGAAGCTGATCAACGCTCACAACTTCGTCACGACCAATTGGGCGACCGCCATCGATCCGGTGAGCGGCCGACCCATCGAGACCGGCGATCCGCGCTACACCAAGGGCATTTCGCTCGTCATGCCGTCCGGCTTCGGCGGGCACAACTGGCACCCCATGTCCTTCAGCCCCAAGACGGGCCTCGCCTATATTCCGGCGCAGGACGTGCCCAGCGCCTACGGCTCGGATGACCACTACAGCTACAAGAATGGCGAGTGGAACGTCGCCCAGAACCCGGCCCTGAACGTCATGCCGACGGACAAGAAGGCGCTCGCGGCGGTGAAGAACTCGCTGAAGGGCAAGCTGGTCGCCTGGGACCCTATCGCCGGCAAGGAAGCCTGGCATGCGGACCACAAGGGCCCGTGGAATGGCGGGACCCTCGCCACGGCCGGTGGACTGGTCTTCCAGGGCACCATCGACGGCCACTTCAACGCCTATGACGCCGCCAACGGCAAGGAACTCTGGAGCCAGGACATCTACACCGCCGCCCTGGCCGGACCGATGAGCTATGAGGTCGACGGCGAACAGTACGTGGCCGTCGGCGCGGGCTTCGGCACCCTGTTCTACATCATCGGCGGCTTTGCCCTCGACCAGCACCTCGGCGTGCCGGAGAACGGGCGGATCCTGGTCTACAAGGTCGGCGGCAAGGCTGTCCTGCCCAAGCCGAACCTGACGAAGATCCCCATGCCGCAACCGCCGGCACAGACCGCCGCCCCGACGGTCCTGGCGATCGGCCAGATGAAGTACCAGACCTATTGCGTCTACTGCCACGGCTACAACGCCATCGGTGCCGGCGTGATTCCGGACCTGCGCTACTCGGCGCTCCTCGGGGACTCCAAGGCGTTCAAGAGCGTGGTGCTGGGCGGAGAGCGCAAGTCGCTGGGCATGGTCAGCTTCTCCAGCGTGCTCAGTGACAGCGATGCCGATGCCGTGCGCGCCTATCTGATCCAGGAGGCCCACCGGGCCTATGACGACGAGCATGCGCCGAAGGGCAAGTGATCGTCCGGCGTACGGCAGGACCTAAGGGGCTGGCGGCGATTCGTCGTCAGCTCCGGACGCCGCTGCGCTCGGTCCCACGTAACCGGGCAGAGACCAGCCCAGGGCCAACGCTCCGGCTCTGAGGGCAAAGGCCCCGCCAACACCGACCAGCGCGGCATAGTCCGGTCCCGCCCCCATCAGCCGGAAGCCGACGAACAGGCCTGCACCCAGCACGGCGGCGGACACATAGATCTCCCGGCTCAGCACCACGGACGGTCGCCCGGCCAGGACATCCCGCACAATCCCGCCAAACGATGCGGTCAGCACGCCCATGGCCACGCTGATCAGGGGCGGCACGCCATATTCCGCCGCCTTGGCCGCCCCGACCACGGCATAGGCCGCCAGTCCGATGGCATCGAGCCACAGCAGCACCGCCTGCCCGCCCCGCCGCGCGCCCAGGGCCCAGATCACGCCTGCGACGGCGATGCAGATCGCGATGCATCCCGGTTCCCGCACCCAGAAGACCGGTGCCCCCAGCAGGAGGTCGCGCAGGGTTCCTCCGCCGACGCCGGTGACCGCCGCGAAGAAGGCAAAGGTCACGATCGTCTGGCCCCGCCGCGCCGCCGCCAGGGCCCCGGTGGCGGCAAACACGGCGATCCCCGCATAGTCGAGGACGGCCAGGGTGGAACTGTCCGGAAGAAGCGCCATGTCCGCCTCCAGGCCTACCAGGCGCCGATATTGGGCTTGCTGAGCCAGGGTTCTGCGGGCGCGAGCGCCCCGCCCTTCTGCAGAAGCTCGATGGAAATCCCGTCGGGGGAGCGGATGAAGGCCATCCGACCGTCCCGCGGGGGCCGGTTGATGGTCACGCCGCCGCTTTCGAGGCGTTCGCAGCTGGCATAGATGTCATCCACCTCATAGGCCAGGTGGCCGAAGTTGCGTCCCCCGGCATAGGCTTCCGGATCCCAGTTGTGGGTCAGCTCCACGGTCGGGGCCTGATCCACCTTCGCGCGCTCGACATCCTCCGGCGCTGCGAGGAAGACCAGGGTGAAGCGTCCCCCTTCGTTGTCGATCCGGCGGACCTCCTGGAGGCCCAGAAGGTCGCAGTAGAAGTGCTTGGCCGCCGCGAGGTCCGCGACCCGGACCATGGTGTGGAGATATTTCATCGGTGTTCCTTCAGCGTTGTCGTCTCGGATCGGATGTGGCGCCGGTCAGGTGTCCCGGGTCTGCTTGCGCCAGAGGGACGCATATTCCCCATCGGCCGCAAGCAGGCTTTCATGATCCCCCCGTTCGACGATCTCACCGCCCTTGATCACCAGGATCAGGTCGGCGTCGGCAATGGTCGACAGGCGGTGGGCCACGACCAGCATGGTGCGTCCGGCACGGGCCCGGCGCAATGTCTGCTGGATCGCGGCCTCCGTCCGGCTGTCGAGGGCGCTGGTGGCCTCATCCAGGATGAGGAGGCGCGGATCTGCGAGCAGGGCCCGGGCCAGGCCCACCCGCTGCCGCTCCCCGCCGGACAGTTTCAGCCCCCGCTCCCCGACCTTGGTGTCAAACCCTTCGGGCAGCTGGCGGATGAACGGGCCCAGCTCCGCCGCTTCAGCCGCGGCGGCGATCTCGTCGGCGGAGCTTTCCGGGCGGGCATAGGCGATGTTGGCCGCCAGGGTGTCGTTGAACAGCGCCACGTCCTGGGGCACCAGGGACACCGCCCGGCGCAGTTCCGCCAGACGCAGCTGGCGCAGGTCGACCCCGTCCAGGGTCACGCGGCCCTCCTGCGGGTCGATCAGACGCAGCGCCAGCCGCACGAGCGTGGTCTTGCCCGCCCCGGACGGACCGACCAGAGCCACCGTCTGGCCCGGGGCTGCCTCGAAGCTGATGCCGCCAAGTCCCTCCGCCCGCGCCCCATGGCGATAGCCGACGTTGTCGAAGCAGAGCCGTCCGCCCTGGCCGCGCGGCACGACGGGAAGGGTCTCGGCGTTCGGGGCGTCGGCGATATCCGGCTCGAGGGCCTTCAGCAGCAGCATGGATTCCATATCGATCAGCGACTGCCGGATTTCCCGGTAGGCAAAGCCGAGGATGTTCAGCGGCTGGTAAAGAGAGATCAGGATCAGGATCGAGGCGGTGACATCTCCCGGCCCCATGCGACCGCTGGCAGCCTGATATCCCGCCAGCAGGGCCATGACCCCGAGTCCCAGGCTCATGATCCCGGACTGGACGATGTTGAGAACCGCGAGGGAGGCGTTCGCCTGTTCCGACGCTTCCCCGTAGGCGGCAAGGGCGCGGTCATAGTCCGCCGCCGCGCGGGCCTCGGCACCGAACACCTTCACGGTCTCATAGTTGAGAAGGGCGTCAATGGACCGGCCGGACGCCTCGGAATCCGCCTCGTTCAGCTTGCGGCGGTGTCCGATCCGCCAATCGGATATGGCGAAGGTCAGGATCCCGTAGATCGCGACCGTGACCACCGCCGTCGCGGCAAACCGCCAGTCATAGGCCCGGGCCAGGACACCCGCGGCAAACACCAGTTCCAGCGCCGTGGGCGCGAGGTTGAACACCAGGACCCGCAGCAGGAAATCCACGGAGCGGGCACCGCGATCCACGGTCCGCGCCAGAGACCCGGTCCGCTTGGTCTGGTGATAATCCAGAGACAGGCGCAGGGCATGGGCGAAGGACTCGGCCGCCGACCGACGCTGGGCCGCCATGGCCACCGGGCCGAAGACGATGTCCCGCATCTGCGGGGCCGCAGCCGACAGGAAGCGGATCAGCGCCCAACCGATCACCAGGGCGGCAAAGGTCATGCCCACCTGGGCCACCGGTCCGGCCTTGTGGCTCAGCCGGTTCACGGCTTGCCCCAGCAGCAGGGGGGCCACCACGCCGGTCAGCTTTCCGGCCACGGTCAGGACCAGCGCCACCCCGAGCCGAAGACGCAGGTGGGGTGCGCCGGACCGACCCACGATCGCCGCGAGGCTTCGCATCGACGCCCAGAAGGCAATCTGGTCTCCCGGGGGCGCAATCTGTCCCCGGGGCATGGTTCGTCTCAGGGCACCACTCATCGAACGGAACCACCCTGGGCCTGTTGCGCGCTGTCGAAGATCACCGTGCTCTGCACCGCGCGGGCCCCGGAGCGCCAGTCCAGTCGCCACCCGTCCGCCTGGCGGTCTGCCGCATAGACACCGTCAAGGCGACCCGTGGGTCGGACTTCGGTCTGGATCTGTGCGGCGCCGTCGCTGTTCTCCACCCGGATCAGGCGTTGGCCGGCCTTCAGCGGCTGCTTGATCGCCGGAGCCACAAAGCGACCCTGGGCATCCGTCCGGGCGACGGCCGCTTCCAGTCCGTCTATGGACAGGTGCACCACGGACCCGGGCCGCGCGACGCCGGCAATGACCCCGCCGCCGCCACCGTCATAGTCCAGGGACACGATGACCGGACGGACGGACGCCAGCCCGATGCTGCGGACGCCGTAGCCGGGCCGGGCGATGGCCACCGGCACGTCTGGTGCCGGAAGGATCACGACGGCCCCGTCCACATGCACCGACCGTCCGGCCTTTTCCGAGGTGAGCGCCAGCATTCGAGGCCCCCCCCTCACCGGAACGGAGAAGCTCCACAGACCGTCTGCCCCCGCTGTCATGCCCCAGCTCTGCCCGTCCGGTGCCGAAAGACGGACGATGGCGTCGGGCGTTGCGCGGCCAGAGAGGGTGACAAGTCCGTCCGGCGTGCGCGAACCTGCAACGACGACCGGTGCCTCCACATAGTCCGCCGCCGTCGGATCCGGAGGTGCGGTCGCCGCAAGTCCGGCGGGCCCTCCGGTCTGGGCAGGCGATAATGCGGTGGGTGTCGCGCCGGAGGAACGGCCTGTCACAGGCGCGGTCCGGTCGCCCCCACACGCCGTGAGCCCGAGGGCGAGGCACGCCCCTGCAGCGAATCGGACCTGGCTGACTGCCCCTCGTCTAGACTGCAACACTCGACCCCAGTTCGCGCCCACGGGCGGCCATCCCAGCCGACCGCCGCGGCACAAGGTAGATCATCGTCATCACAGGCGGATACAAGGTCCCGACCGACAATCCACTAAATCTTTGACCAGAAAGCGCTTGTATCGGACGCGCCTGCCTCCGAAGCTGCGAGCCGATCCCGTGAATGGAGCCGGTCAGATGCAAGATTCCCCGTCCGTGACGCCCGCCATCTCCCCTCGGCCAGCCCTCTCCGTGTGCCTGTTCTGCGGCTCGTCCAATTCGGCGGACCCGGACTTCCTGGCAGGTGCAGCGGCCTTTGGCCGACAATTGGCGGATGAGGGCGTGCGGCTGGTCTATGGCGGCGGCGGCATCGGCCTGATGGGGGCAGCGGCCAGGGCCACGCACGAAGCCGGCGGCAGTGTCTTCGGCGTCATTCCCGATTTCCTCCGCCGGAAGGAAGTCATCTATGACGACGTGGAGACCGTCGTGGTCGACAACATGCACGACCGGAAACGGAAGATGTTCGAGGCATCGGACGCCTTTGCCGTCTTCCCCGGCGGGGTCGGCACCCTGGAGGAAGTGATCGAGCTGATCTCGTGGCGGCGACTGGAACTCCACAACAAGCCCATCGTGTTTGCAGACCTCAAGGGCTTCTGGCAGCCGTTCTTTGAACTGATCGACCACACAGTGGCGGAGCGGGTCACGCCGGACTGGCTGCCGGCGACCTGGGCCTCCGTGAGCCGCGCCGAGGACGTCCTGCCCTGCATCCGCCGACAGCTGGCGGATCAGCCGGCCGCCCCGGACCTGGTGGTGACGCGAAGCTGAACCGGCACGATCATCGGGTCCGGCCTCGGTCGTCCGGCCCCTAGTCGTCCCGGTGGACGCGCTCGCGACGCTCATGGCGTTCCTGCGCCTCGACGCTGAGGGTCGCGATCGGGCGCGCCTCGAGACGGGCAATACCGATCGGTTCCCCTGTCTCCTCGCAATAGCCATAGCTGCCGTCCTCGACGCGGCGCAGCGCGGAATCGATCTTGGAAATCAGTTTCCGCTGACGGTCGCGGGTCCGGAGTTCCAGGGCCCGGTCTGTTTCCGAAGAGGCGCGGTCGGCCAGATCCGGATGGTTTTCAGTCTCTGTCTGGAGATGGCTCAACGTTTCGCGGGATTCCTTGAGGATATCGTCTTTCCAGTTGAGCAGCTTCGTTTTGAAATATTCGAGCTGACGATCATTCATGAACGGCTCGTCTTCCCGAGGCCGATAATCGTCACCCATCGTCATGGCCCCGGCTTTATTACCGATTGAAGCGATCGTCACCATCAGACCGTCCCACGCTCTGAAAACACGCCCCCATATGCGCGGAAGCGCTTATAGCACCGAATTGCGCGGGATCAACGGAGTGCAGGGGTAACTCGCCTTCAGCGCGCCTTACGGGCGACCTCGCGCTTCGCGAGTTCCACTGCTGCGCGCGTCTCGATGTCGTTGAGAACGCCCTCGAGACCCTCGTCCGAGGTGTCCTCCCGGGCTTCACGAACGGCCGCGGCCAACTGGTCCAGGGCCCCTTCCGTCGGACCGGCTTCCAGCAGGGTCAGCTTGACCTGCTCGAGATGATCGAGGATGCGCCCCGCCCGCTTCACCGCACGCCGACGACGATCAAGCAGGTTCGGCTGCTCCTGCAGGGCCAGGAGGGCGTCGACGCTGGTAAGGGAGGCCGGCCCCACGGTCCGGGCGGCCGGCGCGCCCGCCTGGGCCCCATCGGCACCGCCGAGCGTGAAACCCGATGACGCGGGCTTTGCCCGACCGGACGCCGGGGACATGCCGGGAGCGGGACCGGAACCGTTGACCTTCATCGAAACGCCATCCTGTTCATGCGGCAAGATTTGCGCCGCCGATCTTGCCCATTCCTTAACGCGGGGGAATTTCTTGCCGGGCACCGCCGCCCGTTAACCTTATGGGCCACTGATTTATATGGAAAAATTGAATTCGTGAACTGGCACGGATGTCGCAGGGAGCGGTTGCAGGCGGGGGTCCCCGTCCGTGACATACGCCGTGAGATGCAAGGACAGGGTCGCCCCATATGTCATTCGCCAAGTTCCGCTTTCCGCTGATGCTGGCCGCCCTTGTCGCGGGACTGGTCGGCAGCGGTGCCGCCGAGGCCCGCTCGCGGATCAAGGACATCGTCAGCTTCGAGGGCGTCCGCTCCAACGACCTGGTCGGATACGGACTGGTGGTCGGTCTGAACGGAACGGGCGACAGCCTGCGGAACGTGCCGATGACCAAGCAGAGCCTGATGTCCATGATGGAGCGGATGGGTGTGAACACCCGTGACGCCTCCATCGACACGAAGAATATCGCAGCCGTCATGGTCACGGCCAAGCTGCCGCCGTTTGCTGCGACCGGTTCCAAGATCGATGTGACGGTCTCGTCCATGGGCGACGCCAAGAGCCTGCTGGGCGGCACACTGGTGGTCACGGCGCTCATGGGTGCCGACAACCAGATCTATGCCGTGGCTCAGGGCACGGTGGAGACCGGTGCGGTGTCCGCCTCCGGTGCCTCGGGAAGTTCCGTCACCCGTGGCGTGCCCACGTCCGGTCGCATTGCGTCCGGCGCAGAGATCGAGCGCGAGACGGACTTCAAGATGGGCAGCATGGCCAAGATGCGCCTGTCCCTGCACAACCCCGACTTCACCACGGCCCGTCGGATCGCGGACGAGATCAACCGCAGCTATCCCGGTGCCGCCTCTGCGGACAATCCGACCATCGTCACCGTCAGTCCGCCGGAGGGCGCGAACATCATGAACTTCGTCACCGGCCTCGAGCAGCTGGAGGTCGAGCCCGACAATCCGGCCCGCGTGGTCATCAACGAGGTGGACGGTGTGGTCGTGGTCACGGGGGATGTGCGGGTGTCCAAGGTGGCCATCGACCAGGGCAACCTGTCCATCACGGTGAACGAGAAGCCCCAGGTCAGCCAGCCCGCGCCGTTCAGCCAGGGGACCACCCAGGTGACCCCCTCCTCCTCGATCAAGATCGACGAGGAGAAAGGCAAACGCCTGATCGTGCTCCAGTCCGGGGTGTCGCTGGAATCCCTGGTGAAGGGCCTGAACGCCCTCGGCGTCACGCCGCGGGACATGATCTCCATCCTGCAGAGCATCAAGGCCGCCGGTGCGCTGCAGGCCGATATCGAGGTGCTCTGATGAGCGGGATCACCACCCCGGGTCTGCCGCAGACCCAGTCCCTCACCGCCGGCATTCCGTCCATTCCCGA
>CAIQUG010000015.1 GCA_903874895.1 uncultured Caulobacterales bacterium
CACCACTGTAGGGCTGCCGTCCAGGGTCTTGAACAACTCCACCAGGGGCTCGAAGGTCTCGACCACCACCTCGGCACCGGCTTGCTGCAGCAGGGGCACATATCTGGCGAACTGGATGGCATCGCCGAATCCCTGCTCCGCATGGACAAGGATCGAGCGGCCCCTCAGGTCCTCGCCCTGCCATCGGGGCATGGCTCGGGGCCGTTGCGGTGGCCCGAGATCGAGCCCCTTCAACCGCCACTCGTATTCCCGCCAGCCCTCGGCATGGCGGCCGGTCAGCAGCAGGCAGAGGCCATATTTCCAGTGGGCGATCGGTTCGTCCGGAGCCAGATCGATCGCCGTCTCGAAGCAGTCCAGGGCCTCGGGGTAACGGCGCAGCTTCTGGAGGATGCTGGCACGGATGAGATAGAGCGCCATCGAGGTGGGATACACCATGCGGGTGGTGTCGATGCGCGTCAGAGCCTCGTCGAAACGTCCGACGGCCTCGAGGGCGACCGCGTGGTTCAGGCCGTAGGTCAGATCCCGTGGCGTCAGCTGCAGGGCCTTGCCGAAGGCGTCGACGGCCCCCTCGTACCGGCCAAGCGCGTTCAGGGCGATGCCGAGATGGTTGTGGGCTGAGGCGAATGCCGGATCCAGCCGGACGGCGGCGGCGGCAGACTCGGCCGCCGCCTCGAAGGCCCGACGCTTGATCTGGCAGAAGGCGAGGGTGTTGTGAGCGGCTGAATGGTCCGGATCCTGCGCCGCCGCGCTGGCGGCAAGGGCTTCGGCAGCGTCATCGTCTCCCGCTTCCAGACAGGCCCCCGCGACTTCGATCTGGGTATCACTGTCCAGGGCACCGGCCTTCGCCAGCGTCAGGGCGAACTGCCCGGCTTCGGCGTGCAGTCCGTTGGCAATCAGGCGATGCAGTGCCTCGCGGGGGGGCGGGCTGACGGGGGGCTCGGCTGTCACTTCACGGTTTCCTGGACTGTCTCGACAGGGAGCATCGCCTGATTCCGCGCCGGACTGCGCGGATTGCGGCGGGGCAGGCTGCCGGCCTGACGACCGGGACCGCCTGTGGCGCCGTCCGGAACCTCGCCAGGGCCCGGCCACGGCGGGTCGCGGCCTCAGCGGGGCAGGGCGCCCGGTTTCCGCTCCGGAGGTCAACAATCCGGGGGAACCCGACGGGAATCGCTCTAAATAATGCTTTGATCTGCGGCCGCTTCCTTGCGCCTGAACTCCTCGGACAGCGTTCCGATATCCGGCGACCCGAGGTGTGAAGCGAGGAGCCGAACCCTGACCGAATGCGTCGCCGGAAGGATCGAGCCTTGATGCGACTGTCGAGATCCTGCCCGAAGATCGCACCGTGTCCGCCCCGGTCCGGGGTCCCCGAGCCCGCGTCGGAGACCGGCGCTGGTCCGCATCGTCGGACGCCCAGGAGGCTCGCAACGTGAGTTTGATGTCGCTCCCGCCCTGTCCGGTCTGCAGCAGCGACTGCCGGCTTCACGACGTCGTGGATTTCAACAAGTCCTGCCAGTCCGCCAACGGCAGGTTCCTGCCGCTCCTCGGCATTCCGATCTATTACGCCTTGTGCGAGACCTGTGGCTTCTGCTTTTCGCCGGACATGTGCCAATGGTCGACGGATGATTTTTCTGCCCACGTCTACAATGATGACTACAAGTTGGTTGACCCCGACTATGAGGTTGACCGCCCGACCGCCAATGCCGCGTTCGTCTCGTCGCTCTTTCCCGGCATGACGCCGGATATCCGCCATCTGGATTATGGCGGGGGGAATGGGCAGATGGCGAGCATCCTGCGGTCCCAGGGGGGCTCGTGCGTGTCCTATGATCCCTTTGCCGATGGGGCGCGAGATCCGATGGCGCTTGGGCCGTTCGATCTGATCACAGCCTTTGAAGTGTTCGAGCATGTGACCGATGTGGGTGCCCTCATGTCCCGTCTTGTGTCCCTGCGGGCCGAAGACGGGATCATCCTGTTTTCCACCCTCACGTCCGACGGACACATCCACGCGCATCAGCGGCTGGATTGGTGGTACGCGTCGCCCCGGAACGGCCATATCAGCCTGTTCTCGAAAACAAGCCTTTCAGTCCTGGCCACACGCTACAGCTTCAACTTCGGCACCCTGGCCGAGGGCGTGCACGTCTTCTGGAAGAAGGCCCCGCCCTTTGCGGCGCACCTCTTCGGCTGATCGCGCGGCCTTACCGGTGCCTGGACAGGAGACGCGCCGAGCGCCTGATCGCGTGATCTCAGGCTGTTTTGCCAAGGCTGTCCAATAGCCGCATCGCCTTATGAGACCAGAGCCCCGACGTCGTCACCAACTCGAGGCCACGCTCCGCGACCGGCTCTACACGTCCCGAAACCAAGGCGTCTTGAAGGGCTTCGATGGCCGTTTCGGCACGGCATCGGTTGAAGAAGCAGATCCCGCTGCCGTCACCGAACTCCGAGTCCAGAAGCGAGCTCCGGTCCGAAATGACCATGGCCCCCGCAGCCATTCCCATAACAGCCCGTTCGCTGGCCCCGTTCGCGGCGTTTAGATTGAAGACTACCCGGGAATAGCCGTAGATTTCCTTGATCTCATTGATGTCCTTGTCGCCCGTAAACGTGATGTGGGGGTTCCCGCCCATCCGGCCCTCCCAACCGTTTCCGCAGATCAGGATCGGCAGATCGCTGTTCGTCAAAGCCTCGACCAGTTTCAGGCGATCATATTGACGGATGAACA
>CAIQUG010000016.1 GCA_903874895.1 uncultured Caulobacterales bacterium
CGACGGCAACTTTCCGGTTCAGCCCGAGTGTCCAGAATCGACCCATGGCGGACGTTCGAACGGCCAGCCACCGCGTCATTCTGAGAGTTGTCGCTGAACGGACGCTTCTGTCGGGTTGCGGGTGAACATCTGACGGACGGTCCAGCCCTTGCGATCCAGTAGCTGGGAAACTTCCAGGTGGAAGATGCGGTAAAGACCGCTCCCGCCGTAATCAAGCATCGGACTGTGGTCGCGCCAGAGCCGTCGGTTGGCCTCGAAATCGAAGTCACCCCCCTTTCCCACATAGTCGGCATAGCCTTCCACCATCCATTTCGGGTGCGTCACGATCATCAGGCGGCCAAACGCGCGCGACTCCAGGATGTGAGTAGCCTCATGGGCAATGAAGTAAGACAGCGGCCGATGTGCGACGTCTGATATCTCTTCCGCAGACGGAGAGACGATCCTATTCCTGGCGATGTCTGCTGGCCGGATGTAGATGTTTCGGGTCAGCCAAGTATCCGCCTCTCCGCCCATCTGGTCGCTGAATTTCTCGCTGTAGAGCCACAATCGCCAGGTCGAATTGCAGATGTGCACCCTGAAGGGCTCTCCCGGGCGATAGAGTTCCGAGGTCTGCAGCCGCCGGATGGCGTCATCGATGACGCCGTCAATCCGCGGGTCGATGGGACGATCCGAGGATACCTGGAAGCCACGATAGCCGTGCGAGTAGGGGAAGACCGGGTCCGGAAAGCTCAGCACGATCAGATAAGCACCCGACAAGCTGAGCAGACCAACGCACCCAGCAGCGATTGCCTTCATCATCCGGTCTCTCCGCCCATTGGACCTGGGCATGCAGGCTTTGCCTCGAGCCGAGCATCAAGGCATCACTCATCACCTTTTCAGATCGTGAACAGCGAACGTCACGTCCGCAATCCCCCCGTAGCAGACACAACACCGGTCCGGTTCCGTCGCCGCGGCTCTGCACGTCTCAGGAACCGCGAACCAGAGCCCCCGCAAACGCTGCCGGACGACGCTTTTGCAGCGCCAGCGGAACACCCCAGGAACGCAAATTGTAAACCGGAGTGTAAACCGGCTGAGCCGGTGCGGTTCGTAAACCGCAATTCCTCAAGGACGCCAATGGCTGGGGAACTAGGACTCGAACCTAGAATGACGGTACCAAAAACCGCTGTGTTACCATTACACCATTCCCCAAGAATGGCTCCCGTCGGGCACCGCGGGGCGGGGCGAGACCGGGAGGCGGAGGAAATAGCCTAAGCTTCGCACCCATGCAACTGCCCGCGCGCGGTTCTTTTGCCCGCAAGGGCCCGCCGGGCCTTCGGGGCCTTCGGCACCCCTTCCGGCCGTATGATTGCTTGCGGCCCCCGGATCGCTTCGCTATAAGGCGCGCTCTTCATCGTCGGAGTGTGGCTCAGTCTGGTAGAGCACTGCGTTCGGGACGCAGGGGTCGCAGGTTCAAATCCTGCCACTCCGACCATTTTCCCGAGATAATTCAGCATTGGCGCCCGTCGCTCGACAGGCGGGACCCACCAGCATCCAGGGGTCTTGCATGATCGTTCTCGTCACCGGCGCCACCGCAGGCTTCGGCGAAGCCATTTCCCGTCGCTTCATCGCCGAGGGACACCGGGTCGTGGCCCTCGGTCGCCGGGCCGACCGGCTGGCCGCCCTGCGGGCGCAGCTGGGGGCCAATCTGCTGCCGGTGACCCTCGATGTGTGCGACGCCAGTGCCGTGGCGGCCCTGCCCGAGGCCCTGCCCGCGGACTTCGCCGCCGTGGACGTGCTGGTGAACAATGCCGGCCTGGCCCTGGGGCTCAATCCCGCCGACCAGGCCCTGCTCGAGGACTGGGACACCATGATCGACACCAACATCAAGGGTCTGACCTGGATGACCCGCGCCTTCCTGCCGGGCATGGTGGACCGGGGCCGGGGCCATGTGGTGAACATGGGTTCCGTCGCCGCCAGCTACCCCTATCCCGGCGGCAATGTGTACGGCGCCACCAAGGCCTATGTCCGCCAGTTCTCCCTGAACCTCCGGGCCGATCTGGTCGGGCGCGGGGTCCGGGTGACGGATGTGGAGCCGGGGCTGTGCGGCGGCACCGAGTTCTCCATCGTGCGGTTCCACGGGGACGCGGACAAGGCTGCCAAGGTCTATGACCGGGTAACCCCCCTGAGCGCCGACGACGTGGCCGAGACCGTCTACTGGGTCACCACCCTGCCCGCCCATGTGAACATCAACACGGTGGAGATGATGCCCACCTGTCAGGCCGCGGGGCCTTTCAACGTGGTCCGGTCCCCGGTCTAGCCCCCGGCCCGTCGCGAAGCGGCGAACGGCCTCGCACGGGCGACCGAAAGATGCTCTAACATCTTCGTTCCCAATCTACCGAGACCCGTTCGAGACGCATGTCGTTCCAGGATGTCCAGATCGCGTTTGCCGGGCACAATCGACCGGAAGACCTCGATGACAGCGCCGCCGCGCGGGCGAGCCTGGATCACGCCCTGCGGATGCTGGCCGCGGCCGGGGTCACCTCCGGCCGGCTGATCACCGGCGTGGCCGACGGGGCGGACCTCCTGGCCGTCGCCGCCTGGAACGCCACCGGGCTCGGCCCGACCCACGCCGTCTATCCGTTCCTGCGCGATCCGGCGGCCACCTTCCCCGCCGACCATGGCCGGGCGGAGACCTGGCTGGATGGGCAAGGCTTCGAGGCCGGGGGGCGGTCGGCGTATCTCGCCCAGTCCCGCTGGCTGGTGGAAAGCGCGGATATCCTGCTGGCCGTGTGGGGCGGGGACGCCGCCCGGGGCCCCGGGGGCACCGCCGATGCCGTGCGGCTGGCCATGGAGCGCGGCATTGCCATCCTGTGGATCCAGCCGCCGGACTATGAGGGGCTGAAGCTGATCACCCCGCCGGACGTGGACGACTTCTTCAGCTTCAATGAGCTCCTCCAGCAGATCGAGCTGGGGGTGGACTACATCACCGCCGAAGCCACCGCAGAACGGATTGCCGCCGCCCTGGACCGGCAGGGGTTGGGCCGGCATGCCGAGGTCGATACGCCCGGTCTGCCGGCGCGACGGACCCTGCTCAGCGCCCTGGATGATCTGGCCCACGCCACGATCTGGAAGACCTACGCCCTGTTCCACCGGGCGGCGGGCGGGGCCCGGGCCGAGGCGGAGGCCGCACCGGACGCCCCCGCGGACCTGGCGACACAGCCGGGCTTTGTCCTCCTGTCCGCCGCCTGCGCCGAGGCCGACCGCCTCGCCAACCGGCTGGCCGCGGTCTATCGCACCCAGCAGCTCTACCTGCTGACCGGGGCGGTGATGGCGACGGTGGTGGGCACCTCCCCGGCGATCTGGCCGGACTGGCATCTGACCGCCGTGCTGGTGGAGCTGGGCCTGGCCCTCGTCGCCCTCGCGGTCTGGTCGAGTGCCGCCCGCGCCCGGCGGCACGAACGCTGGAGCAATGCCCGGCGCCTGGCCGAGCAGCTGCGGCTGGAGCGGGCCGCCTGGGCACTGGGAGTCACCGCCATCGACCCTCAGGGCGCCGACACCCTGGGCCCCGCCGCGTGCCAGGCCCGGGCCTGGCGACGGCAGGCGGGACTGGCGGTCGGACACTTCGACGGCGGCCGGGTCCGTCGCTGGGGGGACTGGGCCATCGGCGAGCTGGTCATCTCCCAGGCCAACTATCATCGCGACCAGGGACGTCGGAACCACCGGATCGCCCATCGGATGCACGGTCTCGAGAACGTCGTGTTCGTGGCCTTCATCACCATCCTGGCGAGCTTTGCCGCCGCGTCGCTGCTGGGCGAAGCCCTGAAGCTCGACCTGCCGGAATGGGTGGGCGGTGCCCTGACCATGACCAGTGCCGTGGTCCCGGCCATCGGCTCGGCCGTGCTGGCGCTGGAAGCCAATCTGGCCTTTTCCGAGCGCAGCCGCGAGAGCGCCTTCCTGGCCTCGCGGCTGGACCGGATCCGCAACCGCCTGCCCGCCGAGCCCCGCCTGCATGACTATCAGCGCGCGGCCAGCGCCGCGATCCGCCTGCATAATACCGAGCAGGACCAGTGGGCCGAAAACGCCGCCCGCCGTCCCCTGATCAAGGGAGCCTGACGGTCCCTATCCGACCAGTCGCTTGCGCACGATGGAGCGGAAGCCGAAGATCGGCGCATTGCCCAGCTGCAGCCGGTCGCCGAAGGTCACGGGGAAGGCCCGCGACGGGGCACCGATCGGAGTCCAGTCCGGGTCGAAGGTGATGAAGGCGCAGCGGGCGCCGTTCTTGGGCAGCCCCTTGGGAAACAGGGACGCATAGGTGTCCAGGAACTGCTGCCACTCCCGCTCCCGCTGGGCCCGGGGCCCGACCGAAGCATGGTTCCACAGGACCAGCCGCTCCGGGCGACTGTGGGTGAGCAGGTGCTCGACCTCCCACTTCAGTCCTTCCGTATAGCCGGTGACCCAGATCACCATCTGACAGGCGGGCACGATGGACTCCACCTCGTCCTTCCAGATCTCGTCAGTGGCGTAGAAGCGCAGCACGCCCGGAGGCGGTGCCCGCTCGCCGGGACGGCCGCGACGGCGGCGACAGCGGCGACCTGCCCGGCAGAGATGACGTACCGCCAGCGCCGGTTCAGGTTCAGGCTGACCGCGTGCTCGCGGACGCCCTGCCGCTTCAGCGTCTCCACCGCGCGCGTGCGCCAGTCCGCATCCACGCCCTCCGGGGCGCGGGCCCACAGGCCCCGGTCGTCAAACCGCTTGAAGGCCCAGTAGAGGGCCAGCCGCACGGA
>CAIQUG010000017.1 GCA_903874895.1 uncultured Caulobacterales bacterium
GGACGCGCCCTCGGAAGCCCCACCCACCGGGCTGAAGGCCGTCGTTTTGTTCGCTCCCTGGGGTGGATCCCAACCCCTGCGCGCCTGGGCACCATCGGGCCTCGCCCGGATCGCGGCACCGACCCTGGTGGTCGTGGGAGATCACGACGATGTCAGCGGCTATGAGGGCGGGGTGAAGTGGATCTATGACCATCTGACCGGGGCGGAGCGGTGGATGCTGGTCTATCAGAATGCCCGGCACAACATCGTCGGCGATGGACTGGCAGCGGTGGAGGACCGGGATTTCGTGGCTGTCGAGCGGTTCGAGGAGCCCGTGTGGCGCCGGGACCGGATCCTCGCCATCAACCGACACTTCGTCACCGCCTTTCTCGACAAGGTGCTGAAGGGCGATGCCGCCCACGGGGCCTATCTGGCGATGCCGACGGAGAGGGCGGATGCCGGGCAATGGCCGCTGGGCCCGAACGAGAGGGTCTACGGCCGCACGGCTCGCCCCGACGACCCGGGCTCGAAGGGATACTGGCCGGGGTTCCAGCGCCGCTGGGCGCTGGGTCTCGAGCTTCTCCATGCCGGACCTGAAGCCGTGCCCACGAAACAACCCTGACCGAAGACGGGAACCTCCATGCATCTGCAGCTTGTCCAGGCCTGGATCGCGGCGGGGCTGACCGCCCTGATCGGCGTGCTGACCTATCTGAAATGCCGGGGAGAGGGGCGGTCGGCCACGGACAGCAACCGCGAGTTCTTCCTGGCGGGGGGTGGCCTGTCCTGGATCTTCGTGGCGGGCTCGATCACCATCACCAACCTCAGCACCGACCAGCTGGTGGGGATGAATGGCAACCAGATGGTGCTGCTGGCCCTGTGGGAGCTGTGCGCCGTCGTGGGGCTCAGCATCCTGACCTGGGTGTTCCTGCCGATCTACTACCGAAACAACTGCACCACGGTCACGGAGCTTCTGGAGAAGAAGTACAAGAATGTAAACGTGCGGGCGACCATCGCCTTCATCTTCCTGGTGGGAAACATCGTCATCTACCAGCCGATCACCCTCTATACGGGTGCGTTGATGATGAAATCCATGTTCGGCCTGACGGTTCCGACCATCGTACTGGCCGCGGCCTTCGGGGTCGGCGGCTCGCTCTACGCCATCTTCGGCGGTCTGCGGGCGGTGGCGGTGACGGATACCTTCAGCGGCATCCTGCTCCTTGGCATGTGCATGCTGGTGGTGTTCCTGTCCCTGAAGGCCGTGGGCTTCGACCTGTCGGGCATTCCGCCGGAGCGGCTGACCCTGATCGGGGATGCCAAGTCCCCGATCCCGTGGCCGACCCTGTTCACCGGCATGATCTTCATCCAGATGTTCTACTGGTCCACAAATCAGACGATCACCCAGCGGGCCATGGCCGCGCCGAACCTGAAGGAAGCGCAGAAGGGCGTGGCCCTCGCGACCCTCGTCCGTCTCCTGATCATCCCGCCCATGGTCGTGATCCCGGGCGTGGTGTCCTGGAAGCTGTTCGGTCACCTGGGAGATGCGGCCTACGGCAAGATCGTCTGGACGGTGCTGCCGCCCTGGATGTCCGGCATCTTCGCCGCCGCGATCGCGTCCGCGGTGCTGGCCCATTTCGCCAGCGTGCTGAATTCGTCCGCCGCGCTCTATGTCTGCGACCTGCACGAGAAGTACGTGAACCCCAGGCCCAACGTCCAGCGTCTCAGCCTGATCGCCAGCGTGCTGTTCGTGATCGCGGCGGTTGCGCTGGTGCCCGTCTATGACGGCGCCGACAGCATCATCAACCTGGTGCAGAAGCTGAACGGCCTGACCAGCATGCCGGTCCTGTCCGTCTTCATCGTCGGGCTCGTGTTCCGCAACGTGGACGCCCGGGCGGCCATTTCCGGGCTGGTGTTCGGGGTGGCGCTGTACGCGGTCTTCTCGTTCGTCTGGGCCCCGCTGCACTACATCCACATGATGGCGATCACCCTCGGGATGTCGGTGGGATTTGCCCTGCTGGTGAACCGGTTCGTGTTCGGCCGCCGGGCCAGCCTTGCCGTCGGTCGTCGGGCAGAGGAGAGGGCGGCTGCGGAGGCCTGAGCCCCCACCGCCTAGGGCATGGCGCGGCCGCCGTCGACCAGCAGGGCCTGGCCGGTGATCATGCCAGCGGCGCGGGAGGCCAGGAACAGGGCCGCCTCGGCCACGTCCTCGCCGTCGATGGTACGCTTCAGGCTCTGCTGCGCGAGGCACTCGGCCAGCCCCTCCGGCGTGACCCAGAGCGCCTTCTGCTTGGCGGTCATCACCCAGCCGGGGACGAGGGCGTTGACCCGGATGCCGTGGGGGCCGAGCTCCCGCGCCAGGGCCTTGGTGAGGCCGGTGATCGCCGCCTTGGCCGTTACATAGGCCGGATAGCCGGCCAGTCCGAGATTGGCGGAGTTGGACCCGACGTTGAGGATCGAACCCTCGCCCGCCGCCTTCATCGCGGTCACCACCGACTGGATGGCGAAGAACTGGGGCCGCAGATTGGTGGCCATCAGATCGTCCCATCCGGCCACGTCCAGGGTCTCCACCGTGTGGCGCTGGTCGCGGGCGGCGTTGTTGATCAGCACGCTCACCGGACCGGCCGCCGCGGTGCGGGCGGCGATCACGGCCTGCAGCGCCCCCGCGTCGCGGATGTCGCAGGCGGTGAAGACCGGGCGGGGTGCCCCGGTGGCCGCCACCGCCGCGCACAGTGCCTCGCCCGCATCGGCGTGAAGGGACACGAAGCTGACCTGCGCGCCCTGGCTGGCAAAGGCGTGGACGAAATAGGCCCCGATGCCCGATCCCCCGCCGGTGATGAACACGTGGCGGCCGTCCAGGTCAGGATAGCGGACATAGGCGTGCGCACTGAGACCCTCGGGCACGGTCGGTGAAGCAGGGGACGGGGCGGTGGCGGACATGGGGCGGCCTCACGGGGCTTGGGCGACCCGTTTTACCGGATTGTCGTGATTATGCTACGACCCGCACCGGGTCTGGACGGGCCCGTTCCATCCGGGGTCCTGCGGGGCCGGACGATCTGAGGAACGCCGTGATGCACTTTGACCTTGAGACGGCACTCGCGGACCTGCCCCTGGTCGCAATCCTGCGCGGTGTGAAGCCGGAGGAGGTGGTGGCTGTGGCCGAGGCGGCCTTCGCGGAAGGCTTTCGACTGATCGAGGTGCCCCTGAACTCCCCGGATCCGCTGGAAAGCATTTCCCGTCTGGCCAGGGCTTTTGACGGCCGGGCCCTGGTCGGTGCGGGCACGGTGCTGAGCCCCGAGGCCGTGGACGGCGTCCATGCCGCAGGCGGTCGCCTGATCGTCACGCCCAACACCGACGAGGCGGTGATCCGCCGGGCGGTGGGTCTCGGACTGGCGGTGCTGCCGGGTTTTGCCACGGCCAGCGAGGCCTTCCGCGCCATTGCCGCCGGGGCGCGCCTCTTGAAGCTGTTTCCCGCCGCCACCTATGGGCCCGGTCATCTCAAGGCCCTGGGGGCCGTGATCCCTCCGGAGGTCCGCCTGTTGGCCGTCGGCGGTGTCGGTCCGGCCGACATGGCCGTCTGGCGGGCCGCAGGCGCAAAGGGGTTCGGGATCGGCGGCGAGCTCTATCGTCCGGGGGCATCGGCGTCGGACGTCGGCCGCCGGGCCCGCGACATCGTGGCCGCCTATCGCGCCGCCTCTGCCTGAACCGAATCCATCCCCGCCCGTCGCCGGAGCCTGACCATGGCTGAACTGATCGCTGTCGTTCCCGTGTCCAACCAGCTGGGGGAAGGGGTCCTGTGGAACCCGGCGGACGGGTGCTTCTGGTGGACGGACATCCTGTGCAAGCGCCTCTATCGCCATGAACTTGCCTCCGGCCGGACGGGCTGGGTCGAGACACCTCACCGCCTGTGCGCCTTCGCGTTCCTGGAGCGGACAGGTCGCATCCTGGCGGCCTTCGACACCGGTCTCGCCTATTTCGAGCCGGATACGGGCGCGGTGGAGTGGCTGCATCGCCCGGCGGAGCTGGGCCACGGGATGCGCCTGAATGATGGCCGTGTGGACCGGCAGGGACGCTTCTGGGTGGGATCCATGTGCGAGGACACCCACGTGGCTCCCTTCGGATCGGCGTCCCTCTACCGCCTCGACTCAGATCTCTCCCTGACCGCCGTCCTGTCCGGCGTGGGCATTTCCAATGGCATCTGCTGGTCCGTCGATGGGACGCGCTTCCATTTCGCGGACAGTCCGCGGCAGACGATCACCGTATTCGACTGTGATCCGGCCTCCGGGGCATTGGGGCCTGCCCGGCCCTTTGCCGAGACCACGGGCGACGCATTCCCCGACGGTGCCATCATCGACTCCCAGGATCACATGTGGAGCGCCCAGTGGGGCGGCGGGCGGGTCGTGCGCTATGATCCGAGTGGCGCGATCCGCGATGAAATCGTCGTCCCTGTTTCTCAACCGACCTGTGCCGCATTCGGCGGTGAGCAGCTCGATCTTCTATGCATTACCAGTGCGTCTGACGGACTTTCGACCGATGTGCTTGACGGCCAACCCCAGGCCGGACACGCGTTCATCTATCGGGTTGATGTTCCCGGCGCCCACGAGTACGGCTTCCTCGGTCCCGGAACAGAGATGTGAGTTTTCAGCATTCATGAAATCCGCGATGGGCAGAAGCTTCACTTATAATATTGTCGAGAAGCTGGGGCAGGACATCGTCACCGGGGCGTACGGGCCCCAAAATCCCTTTCCGATCGAAGCCGAACTCTGCAAGCGTCTCGGGGCCAGCCGCAGCGTCCTGCGGGAAGCCATCAAGATGCTGACCACCAAGGGCCTGCTGAAAGCACGTCCGCGGCAGGGCACATGGGAGGAGCCGGAGGACAACTGGAACCCGCTGGATCCCGATGTGCTTCGCTGGCTGCTGGAACGGAACTTCTCCCCCGGGTCCTGCTCGAGTTCACGCAGGTCCGGCTGGCCATCGAGCCCATGGCGGCAGCCCTTGCAACACGACACGACACGCCACGCCGGAAGGCAAGGCCGGCGTCATCGCGGCCCTGAACCGGACGAAGGCCTCGGGACAGGAGGTCGTCGGCATTTTGGCAGAGGTGGGCACTGTGTTTTCGCCCGGGCCGGGGTCCAGGTCGGAGACTGGGGGGTCGTGTCCGGGTCGGGGGGCTTGGCCAACCCCCTCTGACGGGTGTTTGTTCCCTACGACCTTGCGTCATCGTTCCGCTCGTCGAGCGGAGGTGGGGCCTGGGGTCGGGAGGGATCGGGGCAGAAAGCGTCGACGGGCGGGTGGACAATGCGGCCATATCCGCCAATCTGTGGTGCCAGAGGGGCGGACAGGACGTCCAACCGGACCATGTCGGACAGGGGAACCCACCGTGAAATTCAGCCTGCACGCCGCGCTTGCGGCGACCCTCGTCGCCGTCGCCACCACTGCCGTCGCGGCCGAACCGCCCCGCCCGCCCGCGGCGGAAGCCTTCAGGATCGGCAAGCTGCAGGCATGGAGCCTTCGGGACGCCGACTTCGGCATTCCCAACGACGGCAAGACCTTCGGTGCGGATGTCGGTCCCGCGGAGGTCTCCAAGGTGCTGGCCGCTGCGGGCAGGCCCATCGACAAGATCCCCGTCGATATTGACGCCCTGCTGGTCAAGACCGGCGACCGGCTCGTGCTGATGGACACCGGCCTCGGCCCGTTGGCCGCCAATCAACTGGTGGCCAGCCTGAAGCTTGCGGGCTTCGAGCCGGGCCAGGTGACCGACGTGCTGATCACCCACACCCACAGCGATCATGTCATGGGCCTCACCACGGCGGCGAAGGCGCTCACCTTCCCGAATGCAACCGTGCGGATGACCGACAAGGAGTGGACCTGGATGAAGTCGCAGACCCAGAACGCCGCCGTGGTGGCCTTGATCGAGCCCCGGGTGAAAACCTTCGAGGCCGGCGCGGAACTCGCCCCCGGTATCAAGGCC
>CAIQUG010000018.1 GCA_903874895.1 uncultured Caulobacterales bacterium
AGAACCGCCCGGTCCGGCTCATAGCGCCCGGCGACGGAATCGAACATCAGCACGTGGTCCACCAGGGTTGGCGAGTGGTTCGCCACGGTCAGGAACTGGTGCGCCACATCGCGGACCATGGCGGCCGTCGCCGCATCCTGCAGGGTCTTCAGCTTCGGGCCGCAGGCCTCGTACCCCTCCGGCAGCAGGGAGATCTCCCCCGCGCTGCCGAAGAAGTGGTTGTCCGCATCGAGCCACACGGGAGACGGCGAGAAGCCGAGCCCTGTGGTGAAGGCGAGCCTGACGGTCCGCGGTCCGCGGGGTCCGTCGATCTGGACCGAGGGTCCGACCCGCAGGCTGGCATGACCCGAGGGCAGCATGTCGATGCCCTTGTCCCCCGCCGCCACCAGGGCCTCGATATCCAGCTCACCGGCGAGCCAAGGCCCGCCATAGGCGCTGTACCGCCGGTCGCCAAAGGGCGCGGACCCGGAGTCGATGACGGTCTTCCAGTGCGCCAGACCCGCGGCGTCCACCGAGAAATCCTCGGTGGCGTCGCCCTGGTCGGTATAGCCGCGCACGGACATCGCCACCGGCCGGTGATCCGGCCCCAGCGTCACCAGCGCGTCGTCTTCCGTCACCCATCCCCGCAGAGACATGGACATGCGATAGGCCAGCCGTCCGTCCGAGGCCGTCCAGGACCAGACATCCCCGTGCTTGCCGGCCGTGGAGCTGATGGTGTAGTGCCGCGCACCGGCGGGGGGCTTGGCCAGGGCGGCTGCGGCCGGAGCCGGAGTGGCGGGAGCTGGAACGGCCGGAGCCGCCAGGACGGCCGGCGCCACCAAAGCCAGTGATGCGGTGGCCGCGAGCAGGCCGGCGGAAAGGTTGCGGCGCATGTGTCATCCCCGATTGTCCAGGGAGGCAGCCTGACAAGCTCGTCCGGGATACGCAATGACACTTGTGTCGGATCGTCCGGCGGACCGCCCGAATTCGGACGGTGGCGCCGGGGACCGGTGCCTCAGAAGCTCAGCTGATAGGCTGCGCGGAGGGTATCGGTGTGCTGGTGCGGGGCCGTTTCGAACGCGGCCATGTAGGCCCGCTTCCAGGTCACATGCAGCCATTCCAGCGTCACCGCGCGACCGGGTGCCAGGGCGTGACGCCAGGCCCCCAGCCCCGCCCAGCCGTTTTCGGAATAGGTCTCGTCCAGATCCGGCGGACCGGGATGATAGAACAGGTCGCCCGGAGACAGGTGATTGCTGCGGGTCTCGAACAGGTCCACGCGGCCGGTGAGGGTCTCGGACCCCCGATGCTCCGTCAGGCGCAGATAGGCCGAGCGGAAGTCGAGATTGTAGCGGTATCCTCCCGGTCCCCCGACCAGCGCGTCCGTGTGCCCGTCCAGTGCCTGACCGCTGACGGTCGTGGTCGGGCCGAGGGGAAGGGTCACTCCCAGATTGTAGAACCGCGTCCGCCAGCCCCACTGGCCGCCCTGCCCGGCCCCCAGTTCGGCATTGTTGTCATAGGCCGTGAGGTCCACCGTGCCCCGCGCATGGCTGAGCCGGACCCGACCATAGACGCCCAGGCGGTCGTCCAGACGGCGGAACGGCTGGGTCTGGGGCGACTGGGGATCGGCATAGTCGCTCCGCGGGGGAACCGTCATCCGCCCTGAGGCGGTGGCCACGACGTCGCTGAACGACCAGCCACGCAGGGCGATCAGGGCGGCGGAGGTGGGAAGCGGCCGCCACAGGACATAGGCCTCCGCCACATCCACCGACGGGCGCACGCCGCGCTGGGCGACGCCGTCGACCACCAGGCTCAGACTGTCCGTGAACTGGGGCTGCCAGACGA
>CAIQUG010000019.1 GCA_903874895.1 uncultured Caulobacterales bacterium
TCAAAGTTACCATCCTTCAACGGACCTTTCGCTAAGGTAAACAACGACCGGGCCTCAAACTTCATTATGCACCTTTCTATGGCAAATGGCAGACAAATGCGCCTCCGAGGCGAGGGAGCGTCGCACAAAAAATTCATTGTGCACTGCACCATTTTTCTTGACGAATTCGTCTGTCGGGGGCATTTTCCACGGCGTACACCGGCGTCCTTCGCCGGCTCGAAACACCCGGGCGGCAGTTGCCCTCCCCACGGCCAGTCCCTGGCCCCTTTTTCGGAGATGTTCCATGGCTGACGGCGCAGAACACATCAAGGCATCGGTCGAGCAGGTCACCGCGGCCGGCAATCAGGCGTTCAAGGACGCCGCTGACAAGTCCCTGTCGGCGCTGAACGAGCTGAACACCCATTCCAAGAAGAATCTCGAGGCAGTGATTGCCAGCGTGACCGCCGCCACCAAGGGCGCGGAAGCCCTCGGTGCCCAGGCCATGGCCTTCACCAAGAAGTCCGTGGAAGACAACACCGCCGCGGCCAAGGCCCTCACCTCGGCCCGAAGCGTCCAGGAAGTGGTGGAACTGCAGACCAGCTTCGCCAAGTCGTTCATGGAAAGCTACATCGCCCAGATGAACCACGCCTCCGAGATCGTCTCGGCGGCGGTGAAGGACTCCATCAAGCCGCTCAACGAGCGCGCCACCACCCTGATGGAATCCGTGCAGTCCAAGAAGTAAGGCCTTCCGGCCTCAGGGCCGGCGAGACGTTTCCGGCCTCACGGCCGGCCAGATCGGGGCCCCGGGCGTTCGCGTCCGGGGCCTTTTTCTATGTCTGCCGCACCCGGACACATTGACGGACACAATCCATCTTGAACGTCCGCGCCGGCGGCGCATGCTGCCCCCATGACCCAGCTCGCAGACACCCCCCGCACCCCCCTTGAGAGCATCTTCTTCGGCCAGGCCCGGGCCTGCCGGAACCTGGGCTCCCCCTTCTCCGCCACGGTATTGGAGGTGATGCTGGCGGACCTGCAGGCGGGCGGGGTGTTCGCCGAGGTGCTGGCCCCCTTTGCCGACCTCGACCTGCAGGGCCAGATTGATGCGGCCACCCCCATCCGGCCCCTGGGCTGGGCGCATGCCATGGCCCTCGGCGGCGAGGTCCCGGATCTGAGTGCGATCTATCCCCCCCGCGTGACGGAAGCCGACCCCGGTGCCCTGGCCGCCGTGCTCTTGCCCCTGGCCCGGACGCGGCAGGCGGAACTGGCCGCCTTCATCGCCTCGCCCCCCCAGACCAACGAAGTGCAGCGGACGCTTTGCCTGGTGGGCGGGTTCGCCACGGTCGCGGCGGAAACGGGACTGCCCCTGCGCTGTCTGGAGATCGGGGCGAGCGCCGGGCTGAACCTGAACTGGCCCCTCTATCACTATCGACTGGGAGGGGTCGGGGCGTGGGGCGATCCGGGAAGTGCCGTTCAGATCGAAGGGCCGTGGACCGGACCTGCCCCGCCCCTCGGGCCGATGGCGGTGACGGAGTGTCGGGGCTGCGACATCGCCCCGGTGGACATCCGCGATCCCGACCGGGCCCGGCGGCTGCGCGCCTATGTCTGGGCGGACCAGCGGGCCCGGGTGGCGCGGATCGACGCCGCCATCGCCCTGGCCCAGGAGACGGGCCTCGACCTGGTGGCGGCGGATGCGGCCGACTGGGTGGAAGCGAATGTCCGCCCGGTTCCGGGCATGGCGACGGTGCTCTATCATTCGGTCATGTGGCAATACATGCCCGCGACGACCCAAGGGCGGATCGAGGCGCACATGGCGGCCATGGCAGAACTTGCGACGCCGGCCGCGCCGCTGGCCTGGCTGAGCATGGAAATGGTCACGGGCGACGCCCTGATGGCGGTGAACCTGCGACTTTGGCCAAATGGCGGGCAGCGGTGCCTCGCCCGTGTCCATCCGCACGGTGCCTTCGTGGAATGGTCGGGTGGCACCTGACGAATCCGGGCAACCATGAGAGCGTCGATTTGTGGACATCGGGGCGGTTCGGCTCCCTGTCCACAGCGATCTCAACCTTCGGGGCTCCTAATCGGCCTGACAGAAAAACAAGGGCTTCCCAAAACACCGTCCCGGCTTATCTAATAAGATGGTCGGCGTCGTTCGCAGTGATACGGAGAAGGGTTTGATGACCGAGCGAAAGCAAGGTGATCAAGGAAATGGGGTCGGATCTGCGGTCGTTACGCAGGTCAAGCCCAAGCTTCAGAAGCCCTCCTTGTATCGCGTTCTGATTCTGAACGATGACTACACGCCTATGGAATTCGTTGTCTACGTTCTGGAGCGGTTCTTCAACAAGACTCGGGATGAGGCGACGCGGATAATGTTGCATGTTCACCAACACGGTGTTGGGGTGTGTGGCATCTATACTTACGAAGTCGCCGAAACAAAGGTGGCACAGGTGGTCGATGCAGCCCGCAGGCATCAGCATCCCCTCCAGTGCACCATGGAAAAAGATTGAGAGGTCCGACGTGCCGTCCTTCTCGCGTAACCTGGAAGAGACCCTTCACCGGGCCGTCGCTTACGCCAACCAGCGAAAGCATGAATATGCCACCCTGGAGCACCTGCTCCTGTCCCTGACCGACGACGCCGAGGGCGCGGCGGTGATGCGGGCCTGTAATGTCGACCTGGACCTCCTGAAGAAGAACCTGGTCAACTATCTGGACACCGAACTCAAGTCGCTGGTGATGGACACCGGCGAGGATGCCAAGCCCACGGCAGGCTTCCAGCGCGTCATCCAGCGGGCGGTCATCCACGTGCAGTCCTCGGGTCGCGACGACGTGACGGGGGCCAATGTGCTGGTCGCCGTCTTCTCCGAGCGGGAAAGCCACGCGGCCTTCTTCCTGCAGGAGCAGGACATGACCCGCTATGATGCGGTGAACTTCATCGCCCATGGCATCGCCAAGAAGGCGGGGGCGAGCGAGCCCCGGACCGTTCGCGGCTCCTCCCAGGCCTCGGAGAACGAGACCGAGGACAAGCCCGCCGCCAAGTCCGGCGAGGCGCTGGACACCTACTGCGTGAACCTCAACGAGAAGGCGCGGCAGGGCAAGGTCGACCCCCTGATCGGTCGTCATGCGGAGGTGGAGCGCTGCATCCAGATCCTGTGCCGCCGGACCAAGAACAACCCGTTGCTGGTGGGGGATCCGGGCGTCGGCAAGACCGCCATCGCCGAGGGCCTGGCCCGCAAGATCGTCAATGGCGAGGTGCCGGAAGTGCTGGCCGGGGCCACCATCTTCTCCCTCGACATGGGCGCGCTGCTGGCCGGCACCCGCTATCGCGGGGACTTCGAGGAGCGGGTCAAGCAGGTCGTCAAGGAACTGGAGAACCACCCGAACGCGGTGCTGTTCATCGACGAGATCCACACGGTGATCGGTGCAGGCGCCACCTCCGGCGGGGCCATGGATGCCTCGAACCTGCTGAAGCCGGCGCTGGCCTCCGGCACGCTGAAGTGCATGGGGTCCACCACCTACAAGGAGTTCCGGCAGCACTTCGAGAAGGACCGGGCGCTGGTTCGCCGCTTCCAGAAGATCGATGTGACCGAACCGTCGGTGGACGACGCCATCAAGATCCTCAAGGGCCTCAAGATCTACTACGAGGAGTTCCACAAGCTGCGCTACACCAATGATGCGGTGAAGGCGGCGGTGGAGCTGTCGGTGAAGTACATCACCGACCGCAAGCTGCCGGACAAGGCCATCGACATCCTCGACGAGGCTGGCGCCTCGCAGATGCTGGTCCCCGAGGGCAAGCGCAAGAAGACCATCGGCGTGAAGGACATCGAGGGCGTCGTGGCCAAGATGGCCCGCATTCCCACCAAGTCTGTGTCCAAGTCCGACGTGGAGGCCCTGCGCAGTCTGGAAAGCGATCTGAAGCGTGCGGTCTATGGCCAGGATGACGCCATCATCCAGCTGGCCGCCGCCATGAAGATGAGCCGCGCAGGTCTGAGGGACACGCAGAAGCCCATCGGCTCCTACCTGTTCTCGGGCCCCACGGGCGTCGGCAAGACCGAGGTCGCGCGCCAGCTGGCCCTGACCCTGGGGATCGAGCTGCTTCGCTTCGACATGAGCGAGTACATGGAGCGGCACACGGTCAGCCGGTTGATCGGGGCCCCTCCGGGCTATGTGGGTCACGACCAGGGCGGCCAGCTGACGGACGCCGTGGACCAGCACAAGCATGCCGTGGTCCTGCTCGACGAGATCGAGAAGGCCCACCAGGACGTCTACAACATCCTGCTGCAGGTGATGGACCACGGGACCCTGACGGACTCCAACGGCAAGAAGGTCGACTTCCGCAACGTGGTGCTGATCATGACCACCAATGCGGGGGCCTCGGACAACAACAAGGCGGGCATCGGCTTCGGCCGCGGCCGGGTCACCGACGCGGACGAGGCGGCGATCAACCGCCTGTTCACGCCGGAGTTCCGCAACCGTCTCGATGCGGTGATCACCTTCAAGCCGCTGCCGCCGGAAGTGATCCGCAACGTGGTGCAGAAGTTCGTCATGCAGCTGGAGGCCCAGCTGGCGGACCGGCACGTGACCATCGAGCTGAGCGAGGACGCCGCCGACTGGCTGGCGAAGAACGGCTATGACGAGCTGTTCGGGGCCCGTCCGCTGGCGCGCGTCATCCAGGAGCACATCAAGAAGCCCCTGGCCGACGAGATCCTGTTCGGCAAGCTGGTGCGCGGCGGCCATGTGATCGTCGGGCTGAAGGACGGCAAGATCGACTTCCAGATCGATGCCGCCGCCTCGGCGGGCCACGGGGAAGGCTCCTCCGATGACGCAGAGTCCGGGGAGCCGGCGCTGACGGAATAGGGGTCTCGAAGGACATACTCCAACAGGTCGAAGCCCCCTTCCGCGTTGGCGGAGGGGGGCTTCTTTTCTTGCGCGGGACACCGGGGACCGTCCGGCGCAGGAAGGGGTCAGAGGCCTGCGGGCCGCGGCCTACCAGCGATGCTCGAAGCGATCCCGGTCATGGCGATGGTGTTCCCAGCGCTCCCGGTCCCAGCCGTGAGCCCAGTAGGGACGGTGGAAGTACTCCCAGTCGGCGCGGCGATACTCCACCCGGCGCCAGCCGTCGCCGCGATAGCCATCGTGCCTGTCACGATCGCCGCGATAGCCGTCGCGATCGCCATAGCCCTGGTGGTAGCTGTCACGGCCCCCATCCCGGTGGCCCCAGTCATCCGCAGAGGCGATGGCCGGAACGGTGAGGGCCGCAGTGGCGGCCACCAGCATCAAGCTCTTGAAGAGGTTCATGTTCAGTCTCCCATCTTCGGGCCGGGGGCGCGACCGCCGCGCCGTTTGTCCGATGAAGCCACCCTATGCGTCGGGACCTGA
>CAIQUG010000020.1 GCA_903874895.1 uncultured Caulobacterales bacterium
GATTCAGGATCTGCGCCCACTGCTTCGTGCGGTAAACTGTCCAGGAAATTTCCACGTCGTAGTAGCGCGCCTGCGCCAGGGCCTCCCGAAGCGCGTCGATGGCCGACTGGCTGAGCGTTGATCTGTCCCGCAGCGCGCTCAACCTGGACCACGCATCCACTTCCCGCGATTGAAACGTCTGAAAATCGCTCGTCGTGAAATAGAGGTTCCCGAAATTTCGTTGATCCTCCCGAGAAAAAAGGCTGGTGCGCCCGGCATGGCCATTGGCGTCCCAAACTTGCGTCGCGATCTTGCCGTAGATTGACTGGCTGAGATGGTGTGCAACAGCAAACCGTTCATGGCGCTCTGCTCGGTCGAGCAGATCGCCGATCTCGGTCAGATGCTGTTTGATGCAAGGCTCGTTCGCCTCCCTGTATTTCACCCAGAAGAGGTTTTGGCCGGCTTCGTCCCGAACCGCTTCCTGAGCCTCATTCCTCATCCTTTGCTCGTGTAGTGCTTCGAGGCCCTGTTCTAGCGCCAAGGCGATGAGGATACCCGTGACGATAGTGCCGATCTCGATGAAGAACTCGGGCCACGTTTTCGCAGCATGCGGTTTGTGAATTTCCATGGCCCCTCCGACTTGGGGAAAGCTAGTGCAGTCCCGTTGGCACGCCAAGGGCAGCTTCCCACCCGTTGCTGACGTCGGGCTGGTCCGCTTCCTGGCCCGGAACCGTCTCCGGTCGAACGGCGTGTTTCAGGCAACCACCGCCACTCTGCCATGTCATAAGATGACGCAGGCGTCTAATTCGACGGGGGACGCGGGGGCCGCCGTGAGGGGCAGCGCTCGCGGCTTTGCCCGCGAGGGGGGCGCAGCATGCCGCCCGGTGACAGAGCCGCACGCCGCGCTTCGTTGGTACCACGCGCGCGCCAACCACTCCCATACCTCCTCGTGTTTCACTCTCCCCCGGCCACTGAATTTGGTCACACAGTACGGAGAGGCAGATGGGAGCCAGTTCAGACCAAGTCCGCGCCCCCGGCTTGGCCGTAGAGGAGACCCCACCGGGGTCCCTCCGGGCCTCGCCTCGGAATGCGCGGCGTCACTCTAGGGCGCAGATCAAGCAGATCGCTCGGAGCATCTCAGCCTTCGGCTTCCTCAACCCCATTCTCGTGGGAGACGATGGGGAGGTGATTGCCGGACACGGCCGGCTCGAGGCGGCGACGCTCCTCAGGCTGCCCACGGTGCCCGTAATCCGGATCGGGCACTTGAGCGACGCGGAGCGGCGGGCCTTCATCCTCGCCGACAACCAGATTGCCTCGAATTCATCGTGGGATACGGGCGCGCTGAAGATCGAGTTGGCGGAGCTCACAGATCTGGGTGTCGACCTCTCACTCTCGGGCTTCGCCGTGCCCGATATCGAGCTGGCGGGGCGGCGGGCGGAGCGGCGCCGAGCAAGCCCGCGAAGCTGCCACCAAGCGGCGGGGGTCCAACGCTCGGAGGGGCCGGCACTCGCGCCCGCATTCGGCCCCTGGCTCCTCGGCCGACACCGGGTCGCGTGCGCGTCGGCTGTCGACGCCGGCGCCCTCCGTCGGCTCCTCGGAGGAGACCAGCCGGACCTCCTGGTGACCTCGTCGGGGTCGGCGACGCCCGCAGCCCTCATCGTCGCCCTCAGCTTCTGCCAGGAGGACGCTCCCGTCGTCTTGTGTGGGGACGCGCGTCTGGTCCTGGGTGCGCTGGGCGCGCGCGGCGCAGCCTCCGGGGGGAGCCCCGCGGTGACGCCCGCGGCGCGCTCGCGGGTCACTGAGGCGGCCATCCACGCATCCGGCTTGCTCGGCGGTACGCTTCTGGATCCCGCTGGCACTGCCGCGTCTCTCGCGGCCGCCGAGGCGGCGGGGTGGCGCGCGCGGCTCCTGGTGAACTCGAAAGACGCGTGCGCCGCGGTCGTCCGAGCATTTGAACGCGAATACGGCCACCCCGCAGTCCTCTTGGACGCGGCCGCAGCCCCGCCGCCGGAAGACGTGGGGAGCCACCCCTCGACCTCAAGCCAGACGGAGCCAGATGATGTCCAGTGACGCCAACCCAGACTACGCCGTCGGCTACGGCCGGCCGCCCGCCTCCACTCGCTTCAAGGCAGGCCGCTCCGGAAATCCCGCCGGCCGGCCGAAGTCCTCGAGCCCGACCGCCAAGGACGCGCGGTTCTTGAAGACCCTGCAGGAGGTCTTCAACGCCGAGGCTAGGCGTGTGGTGACCGTGACGGAGGGAGGCTGGCGGGTGAAGTTGACCGCCGAGCAGGCCGTCATCCGCAGCTTAGTCAACCGCGCCATCAACGGCGACGGCCGGGCGGCGGCGCAGTACATCAAGCTCGCCAGTCTCAGGCCATCTGACGAGGTCTCCGCCGATGTCCGGGTCTTCAACGAGTTGTCGGAGTACAAGCTGGGGGTAGCGAAAGACCTGGAGTTTCGCTACCGGGGGGGGTGCTGCCTCCGGAGTTGCCGATACACCCCGACGACATCATCGTTGAATTCCGCAACAAGACTGTCAAGATCAACGGCCCCCGCGACGCCGTGGAGCGAGCAGAGTGGGGGGAGGC
>CAIQUG010000021.1 GCA_903874895.1 uncultured Caulobacterales bacterium
CGAAATGGGACTTCAGGCTGTCGATGGCCGTCTTCAGCCGGGCCTTGAGCGCCGCCGGGCTCTCCCCCGGGCCGGAGGAGTCCGTGTCCGCCGCCAGGATCGGCAGGGTCACGAGGCTGACGAGCGCCGCGGCCCGGTTATGCACGTCCATCCGCCGGTCCCAGCCGCGCAGCAGCGCCTGCGCCGCGATCAGGTCGGCATCCCCGCCGGGATCGAGGGCAAGAAGGGTCCGGACGATGCCCATCTCCTTGGACTGTTCCGAATAGGTCAGGTCGAATTTGTAGCGGCGGAAGCTCTCGTCGGTGATGTGGCTGTCCCCGCCGAAATTCTCGAACGCCCGCCAGGCGCGGTTGGTCATGTTGGTCTGGATGCCGAGGTTCGCCGGGTAGTCCGCCGGCTTCATCCCGTCATCCGGGCAGGCGGTGGCCTTGAACGGGGTGTTGTTGGAGTTGAAGACCAGCCCGCAGCGGGGATCCCACACTTGCGGGATCCGCTCGAAGGGCAGATAGGCCGTCCAGATCAGGTCTGACCGGTCACCCGGCAACTCACCGCTCCAGTCGACGCCCGCCTTACGGTCGGGGAACTGGCCGTTATAGACGTAGCCCACGTGCCCCTTCTCGTCCGCATAGAGGTCGTTGATGCTGGGGAGCAGCTGCAGGGCCATGGCCGCGCGCCATTCCTCCAGGGAGCGGGCCTTGTCCATCCGGAAGTACTGGACGGCCTGGCGGCCCTCGTCATGTCCGGCATAGCGTACGGCGAAGACCCCATGGTCGGTGTCCAGCACCGGGCCGTGCACGCTCCACTTCAGCGGCTTGCTCACCGTCCAGTAGAAGGGGCCCCAGAGGTGGACGCGGATCTTCGCCGTTCCGGTCTCGAAGGTCTTCCAGGCCCCGTCGAGGCGATACTGGGTCTTGTCGGCGGGATTGATCACCAGGCGGTAGACGTCCGCCAGATCGGGGCTGTTCACCGTGCTGGCCCAGCCGAGATGGGCATTGTGTCCATGGAGCATGAAAGGCGAACCGGGGAAGAATCCGCCGGCCACGTGCCAGCCCTCCCCGCTCTCCAGGACCGCCTCGTACCAGGCCACGGGGCCGGTATAGGGCTGGTGGGAATTGACCAGCAGCCGGGTCGCCCCGTCCGCAGAGCGCTGAGGTGCCATGGCCATGCCGTTGGATCCCAGGGGAACCCCGCCGGGATTGAGGGCGGTCTTCATCGGCTTGGCAGCACCCTTCGAGGGAGCCAGAAGGTGGGTGAAGGTCTTGTCGAGGCCGTAGAAGAACGGGGTCTTGAAGGCAAAGCCCGCCGCCACGTCCCGGCCGGTGACCGGCAGCAGGCCCGGCGTCACATGCTCCGGATGCCGGGCACCGTAATAGTTCACCCCGTCGGCATAGGCCTCGAGCACGGCACGGACATCGGCGGGCATCCGGTCATAGTCCCGCTCCACGGCAGGCCAGACCCGCATGAGCCGCACGAGGTAGTCGGTGACCGCGCCGGACGCCCCGTCCCGGGCTGCCAGGGTGCCCCGGGTCGCCAGGATCGTGGTGGCGATGGTGTCGAAGTCGTCCTCGGAATGGGCAAAGGCGAGGCCAAAGGCCACGTCCGCATCCCGGGGACCCGTCACGTGGGGCACACCCCACTCGTCCCGGCGGATTCGCACCTGGAAGGCATGGGCCCGGGCGATGGCGGCGTCGCCGTCGAACCGCGGGGGCTGATTGGACAGATCCAAGGCCAGGACGACCAGCGCCGCCACGACGATCAGGCCCGCAAGTCCGATCAGGCCCCGCCGCAGCCACATGCCGAATGACCTCATCTTGTCCCCGCCCCGTCTGGTTCTTGCCCACAGCTTAGGGCCCGCGTCGCCGCACGGAAGAGCGAAACGGCGCAAAAAACCAAAAAGGCCCGCCTGAGACAGGCGGGCCTTCCGGTATCGATAGCTGCGAAAGCAGCCGCGAAATTACTTCGCGGTGTTGTTCGCCGGAGCCATGGTGTTGTCAGCGGCCGGGGCCATCGCGTTGTCGGCGGCCGGAGCCATCGCGTTGTCGGTCGCGGTGTTGTTGGTGTCGGCCTTCTTGCCGCAGGCGGCGACGCTCAGGGCGGCGATGGCGGCGGTGGCGACGAGGATCTTGCGGAGGGTGGTGGAGGTCATGTGTGAGGTCCCTTTGGATTTTTGCGCTCAACATATCGCGCGCTATCGCTTCATACACGGAACCGTGAAGTTCCGCCATAGGCTTCGGCGGCCTGTTTTCCCGCGAATGGGATGCGACAGTTTGACGCACCCATTAAGCCTCTCGCCCCCCGGAAGGCCTTTCGACCCCCGCGGTAACGTCTCGTTTACGCTGTCAGTTAACGCAACTGTCAGCCTGAACACCTAGTCTGCGTGGCTCAAGGTCCGACCCGGATCGGGCGGCGGCCCGTCGCCGCGCGCCCCGTCGAAACGCAGCAATGGCTTGAGTATGACAGAGATGCCGCATGCCGCCGATCGGCCACCGTCCGAGGGCCGGAGTGAGCAGAAGAGATCGATCCACTGGCCGGTGGTCGGCCTGTTCGGCGTCGGCCTTTGCGGGGTCGTGGCGGCGGCCTCCCTGGCGGTGGGCGAGCTGTTGTTGCATCTGGGGCTGGCCCGCTCCCGGGACATCCTGCCCCTGGACAGCGTCACCTTCTGCCTGATGCTGCTGGCCGTTGGCGCCACCACCCTCGCCTCCCGCTGGACGGCGCGCCGGATCCGCGGAGAGCTCGATGAGCTCGAGGCCACCTTGCGGCGCATGCTGTCCGCCAGCGAAAGCCCTGCCATGGCGCTCGAGACGCTGGAACAGCCGCAGGGCGACCATATCCACGGGCTGGCCGACGCGGTCGGCGCACTAGCCCGGCGCTGGGCCGAGCAGGCGGCGCAGGCCGAGGGTCAGATCGCGCTCCTCGAAACCGCCCGGGAGGCCGCAGAGGCAACCGACCGCCAGAAGTCAGAATTCCTGGCCACCATCAGCCACGAACTCCGCACGCCCCTGAACGGTGTCCTGGCCATGGCCGAGGTCATGGCCGCCGACGACCTGGGTGCCGCACAGCGGGAAAGGCTGGCCGTTGTCCTGTCTTCGGGAGAGGCCGTGATCCAGCTGCTGAACGATGTGCTGGACCTTGCCCGGATCGAGGCGGGCCAGCTGCCCCTCGAGACCATCCCCTTCGACCCGGGCCGGATCGCGGAGGAGGCCGTGGCGGCGTTCCGCCCCTTGGCCGCCTCCCGCGGGTTGCTGCTCCAGCTGATCGTCACCGACGCAGCCCACGCGCCGCGCCTCGGCGATCCGGCACGACTGCGGCAGGTGCTGAACAATCTCATCGCCAACAGCCTGAAGTTCACCTCCGCCGGTCGGGTGAAGGTCGAGATGCGGATCGTGGAGGACGCGCTGCGCCTGTCCGTGACCGATACCGGTGTCGGCCTCGAGGCCGATCAGCTGGAACGGGTGTTCGAGAAGTACGCCTCGGGCGATTCGCGCGGGCGTCATGGATCCGGGGGCGGCGCCGGTCTCGGCCTCGCCATTTCCAAGGACATCTGCGCGCTGATGGGCGGGCGCATCTGGGCGGAACCGGATCGTCCCAAGGGTGCAGCCTTCCATGTACGCCTGCCCCTTTCGCCGGCACCGGAGACGGCCGACGCCGGGAACGCCATCCCGGTGCCCAGCCAGGACCTTCCCCAGTTCCGGCCCGCCCCGACCGGCCCGAAGGAGCCGGACCTGGCCGATCTGACCGCTGCCCTGCGCGAGCCCGAGGCCACCCCGGCGATGTCCGCCGAGGCGGGCCCGATCGAGCCCGATCGTCCCCTGCGCGTTCTGGCGGCGGAGGACAACACGACCAACCGCCTGGTGCTGGAGGCCATGGTCGGCATTCTGGGCTTCGACATGGACATTGTCGGCGACGGTCAGGCGGCCGTGGAGGCCTGGCAGCTCGGCGACTACGACGTGATCCTGATGGACATCCAGATGCCGGTCATGGACGGCCTCGAGGCGACCCGCCGGATTCGGGCGGAAGAGCAGCGTACAGGCCGCCCGCGGACAGCCATCGTCGCCGTCTCGGCCAACGCCATGAACCATCAGGTTTCAGAATATCTGGCGGCGGGAATGGACCGACATGTCGCCAAGCCCATCGAACTGGCCCGGTTGCATGGGGCGATTGTGGAAGCCCTCACGCAACCCTCTGAAGTTGTATTTATCGATCAGAATGCAACCTTAGCCCAGAATGGGCAGGCATAGGGCCCGATTCCGACCGCTTCAGGCGGGATATTACATATTCCAGATTGTATTTTGTGAGTCACTGAGCATTCTTGCGTTGATTGAAACGTTAGGAAGGCTTCAGCCATGGCTCAGCGACCGCCCCCGTTTTCCGCTCTCAGGACCCTCGAAGCCGCCGCGCGGCTGCGCAGCTACACCGCCGCTGCCGCCGAGCTGATGGTCACCCACAGCGCCGTCAGCCAGGCCATCCGCCGGCTGGAGGAGGACCTCGGGGCCAAGCTCTTCTATCGCCGGGGCTCCTTCATGGAGCCGGCCCCCTCCACCCTGGTCCTGGCCCGCGCCTATCACGAGGCGGCACAGCACCTCTCCCGGTCGCTGGTCGACATTGCCGGACGCAACACGCCGGACAAGCTGGTGGTGTCCCTTCCACCGGGGCTGGCGCGCCTGTGGCTGTCCCCGCGCCTGCCCCGTCTGTCGGCTGCCTTTCCGGGGGTCAGCTGCGACCTCCGGACCACCCGCGATCTGGCCAGCCTCGACGGTGACGGCGTCGATCTGGCCATCCGCTTCGGCGAGGGTCCCTGGCCGCCGTGCCGGGCGGAGCCCCTGTTCGACATCACCCTGTTCCCGGTGGCGAGCCTCGCCATGGCCCGCCGCCACCCGGAGGTGACCCCGGCCCTCATCTCCACGCTGCCCCTCATCGACCAGCCGGACCACCCGTGGGAGGCGTGGTTCGCCCCCTCCGGCGTCACGCCCCCCTCGGCGGGCGGGCGGGACACCTTCGATGACGAGCAGATCGCCCTGGACATGGCCGCCGCCGGCATGGGGGTGGCGCTCACCTACGCCCGGGCGGCGGAGCCCTATCTGGCCGATGGTCGACTGGTGCGCTTCGGCGACGTGGCGGTCCCGACGGAACGCCGGGCCTGGCTGGTGTGGCGGGAGGACAATCCGAAGCTGCGCCTGATCCGCAACTTCTCCTGGTGGCTGCGGGGCGAGCTCGAGGCCTCCGGCAGCCAGCACGCGGGGACGGCGGCATGAGCGGGCTGCATCTCATCGTCCGGGTCTTCGCCTTCACCGACCGGTCCGGCTTTGCCGTTCCCCGGCGGGGCGCGGTGAAGGTCTGGAGCGCCGCGGTGGAGCGGCTGGTGGTCCAGCACCTCTCCCCCGTCCTCGACGTCGCAGGAACCCGGCCGGGTCTGGCGGAAATCCGCCTGGACGTCCTGCCGAACGGTAAACTGACGGCCGCACGGGTGGAGACGACCTCCGGGGCGGAGGGAACCGATGCCGCCCTGACCGCGGGCTTGATGTCGGGCCTTCGCGTCCCGGCCCTGCCGACGGCGGTGACGGCCGCGAGCTTCCTGTTGCTGGTGGAGATGTCGTCGGCACCGGTGTCCGCGGAGAACGCCGCCTAGAGAGGTGCCCAGGGCCGGATTGGCAGGGCGGCCTCGACCCGTGCCACCCAGGCCTGGACGGCGGGAAATTCCGAAAGATCAAAGCCGCCCTCCGGCGCGACCCGGGTATAGGCCACCAGCGCGACATCAGCGAGGCTGAGCCGATCCCCGACGAGCCAGCCGCGACCGTCCCGGGCGGCCAGCGCATCCTGCATCCGGCCCAGCGCCGCCCGCCCGCGGACCATCAGGGCGGGGTCGATCTCCCCGTCGGACTTCTTCAGATAGGCCTTGTGGAACCGGCGCACGGCGATGGCCGGCTCGTGCGTATACTGCTCCCAGAACATCCACTCGAACATCCGTGCGCGGTCGAAGGCATCCGTCGGGATCAGGTCGCTGCCCTCCGCCAGATACAGCATGATGGCGTTGGACTGGGCCAGCACCCGGCCGTCCGCCAGCACCACCACGGGAACCTGTCCTGCCGGATTGATGGCCAGGAAGTCCGGCGTCCGGGTCTCGCCACGGAGCACGTCCACGTCGACCCAGCGCCAGGGCGCGCCGACCCGTTCGGCCACCCATTTCACTTTCAGGCAGTTGCCGGAAATGCGATCGCCATGGATGGTCAGCATGTCCGCGGTCTCCGTGTCAGGCTTTGTCGTCGATCGCCCGGCTGTCCGGTTCAGTGCCCGAGGATGTGGGTGGCGATGACCGCCCAGGCAGGCTGGTTGTAGACCCAGGCCACGATGACGTCATCGAAAAGGCCGAAGGCCATGGCCCCCAGCACCACCGGAAGGATCAGAAAGGGTGGATCGCCATCCGGCGTCCCGAATTCCAGGCGGCCCATGACCACATAGGTCAGCGGCCCCAGCACCACCATCGCCGGAATCATCACCAGCGCCGCCATGCCCAGCCGCCGATGGAGATCCGCCCGCCCCCCGCGCACCAGGCCCGTCTGAGCGGTGAGCAAGGCCAGCCAACCCACATAGACCAGGGCATGGACATGGACGATGGGAGAATAGGGCACATGCTTCCCCAGCACATGCTCGAACATGTCCGGGATGAACCCCGCCGCTATGCCGCCCCAGATGCTGGCGAGGAACAGGAGAAAGAAGTTGCGGTCCGTTTCTGCATGAGGCGCAAAGCGCCCCGCGATAATCCCAGCCAAGATCGACCCCCCGGAGTCTCACGTTCACCAGGAACCAGACCAGACTTGGTCTCCGTCGGCAATGTGCCGGGGTGTCGGTCCTCAGGCCCGCGGGCTTGATCCGAAATTCCTCGTCCGGTAGGCCCCTCGCAAGACGTCGAGGAGGGCTGCCCGTGATCCGGATCATCCAGGACGTCACCAGCTTTCGTGCCGATCGCCCCTGGGGTGCCCGTGACCTCGCCGAGATCGACGGGGCGACCGTGCGGCTGCACTGGTCGGATCAGCCCTATGTCTGGCACGCCAATGACGGATCGGAGGCGTTCGTCGTCCTCGACGGAGAGGTGGACATGCACTTCCGCCGGAACGGAGCCGAGGAACGGGTTCGCCTGCGGCCCGGCGACATCTTCCTCGCCGACGCCGGAGACGAGCACGTGGCCCACCCCGTGGGCGAAGCCCGCATCCTGGTGGTGGAGCGCAAGGGCTCCCCCTGACCGGGAGACCGCTACCGGGCCTGCGCTCCGGCCACGGCTGCCATGAAGGCCGCCAGCTTCGGACCGTCGATGTCGCCGCCGGTGCGCACGCCGGTACAGACATCCACGCCGAACGGCCGGACCCGGGCAATGGCCTCGCCCACATTTTCGGGGTTCAGCCCACCGGCCAGGACCACCGGCCGCGGGCTCTGCGCCACGAAGTCCGCACTGACGGACCAGTCATGGGTTCGGCCCGTCCCGCCCAGCTCCGCCACCGCGCCGGCCGGACGCCCGGAGTCCAGCAGGAAGGCATGGACATGCGGGGCATAGAGGGGGATCCGATGCAGCGCGCCCCCGTCCTGCACATGCACCACCTGGATGCGGCGGACATCCGGCGCGAGACGGGCGAGGGCCTCGGCCTCCGCCGGATCGATCTCGCGGACCACCTGAACCACGGACACACCGCTCTGACGGACATGGTCGACTATGTCCCGCCCCGTCTCCCGCGCGGTGAGCAGCACCCCGGCCACCGGCGGCGGAATCCCGGCCGCGATCTCCGTCAGGCGCGCCGCATCCAGCACGCCGGGCCCGGACGGCATCGGTCCGACAAGACCGAGGGCGTCCGCCCCCGCAGCCACGGCCATGGCCGCCTCGTGCAGCGAGGCGATGCAGCAGATCTTGACCCGGACCCGCATCGAGCGCGCGCCGCTATTTGCCGTCGAGATCGGTGATCCGGTCCTCCGCCGGCAGACGGGCGGCCTGGCTCTGGGCCACCTGCTCCACCCCGCGCAGGACCCGCAGGATGTTCTGGCCGGTCAGCTTCTTCAGGTCCGCATCCGTCCAGCCCCGCCGGGCCAGCTCGGCGACCAGGTCCACATAGCTGTCGACGCCGGAGACGCCGTCGATGACGAGCCCGTCGGTGTCGCCGAAGTCCGCCCCGATCCCCACATGGTCGATCCCCGCCACGGCGCGCACGTGGTCCACGTGATCGGCCACGTCCTTGAAGCTGACCGGTGGCCTCGGATGCGCGGCCCGCCAGGCTTCAAGTGCCGCCTTGGCCCCGGCCGGATCGCCGGTGTGCAGGGACTTCTGCCGGGCCTCCTCCCCCGTCTCGTCGGCGTTCCAGCGGCGCACCGCCTCGTTCACGTAGAAGGGCACGAAGTTGACCATGACCACGCCGCCGTTCTGCGCCACCCGCTTCAGGATGTCGTCGGGCACGTTGCGCGGATGATCCGCCAGCGCCCGGGTGGAGGAATGGCTGAAGATCACCGGGGCCTCGGCCACGTCGAGGGCATCGGACATGGTCCTGGGCGACACGTGGCTGAGATCCACCAGCATGCCCAGGCGGTTCATCTCCCTGACCACCGCCTTCCCGAAGGGGGTCAGGCCCTTGTGCACCGGATCGCCGTTGGAGCTGTCGGCCCAGTCGGTATTGCCGAAATGGGTCAGGGTCATGTAGCGGGCCCCCAGGCGGTAGAGCTGGCGCAGCACCTCGAGGCTGTCGTCGATGGCCTCCCCGCCCTCGACGCCCATCAGGGCTGCCACCCGGCCGGACGCCTCGACCTTGACCACCTCGTCGGCGGTGACGGCCATGGCCATGTCGTCGGGGTAGCGGGCCGCGAGGCGGCGGACCAGGTCCATCTGCTTTTCCACCGCCACGGTGGCCGCGGGGCCCTTGAGGTCCCCCGGTACCCACAGGGACCAGAACTGGCCGCCGACCCCGCCGCGCTTCAGGCGGGGAAAGTCGGTGTCGAGGCCTGCCGCCCGCGACGCCGCCTCGTTGCGCAGGTCGACGCCGTTGCTCTTGCCGCCGAACTGGGTGCGCAGGGCCCAGGGCAGGTCATTGTGCCCGTCGATCACCGGAGAGGCCTTCAATACGGCGCGCGCCCGGTCCATCGGCGACGGTGGTCCGGCGGCCGCCTCGGCCGCGGTGGCGAGGCCGACGGAGATGACGGCGGCAAGGAGAGCGGCGCAGAGGGGCGAGGGACGCATGGGAAGCTCCGGACGGCGGGGCCCCGAGCCTAGCGCCTGCGCCGCCCGACGCAATCATCCGACGCAAACATCCTTGCCCTAGAGGGCGGCCACGCCCCCGTCCGGAGTGTCGTCGCCCGCCAGGAAATCCTCGATCAGGGGAAAGGTTTCCGCCGGGCGCGTGACCAGGAACAGATGGCCGCCCGGCACGGTCTTCAAGGTGGCGTTGGGGATCAGACGGGTCAGGAGCTTGCCGTTGATCAGGGGGACAATCCGGTCCACCTCCCCCATCAGGACGAGCGTCCGGGCCTTGAGGAAGGGCAGGTAGAAGGCGCTGGTCCAGCCCAGCATGGCGGCCAGCTGGAACAGATATCCCTTCTGGCTGGGGGGACGCAGGCGGGAGATGTGCCCGTCGGCCGCGGTTTCCTCCCCGTACAGGGCATGGAAGTTGGCCCGCATGAAGGACGGGTCCACATAGCGGCGGGGATCGGCCATCTTGGCCAGCACCTTGGGGTCCCCGGGGGCCATCAGCACGCCGGCGGCGGTGGCGCACAGGATCAGCTTGCCCGTCCGGTCCGGGTGCTGGAAGGCAAACTGCTGGGCCAGCCCCCCGCCCCAGGACACGCCCATCACATCGACCTTGCCGCTGTAGCCGAGCTTGTCCAGCAGCCGCGCCGCCCGCAGGGCCATGGTCCAGGGCCGGTAGGGGAATTTCGGGTCCGGCGAGCCGCCGACGCCTGGCATGTCGAAGGTGATGATGTCCTGGTCCGGCAGCCAGTGGGCCAGAGGGGCCATGATCTCGATATTGGCACCGATGCCGTTGAAGAACAGGATCGGTCGCCGCGGAGCCGCCCCCGCCCTCAGCCGCGCCCGGAAGACGGCAACCCGCAGCATCCGCCCCCCGACGCGCATCATCTCGATGTGGGCCTCATGGGAGTCGGCGGCGGGATCATAGCCCTCGAGGGGGCTTTCGGCGGCGGCTGCAGACACTGGAACTTCCTTTGCGGGACCGGTCACGGAGGCGACCGGCCACAAATACGATGAGAGGGCGTCAGTCGAAGACGTAGAGACCCGGCGCGGGATCGCCGGGCGGATGGGCCTTGGAGCCGAGAGCCTTGGGGGCGGCCTTGGGCTTGCCGGAGCGGTCCTGCAACCACTGGGCCCAGAGCGGCCACCAGGATCCGGCCTGCTCCTTCGCCTGGGTGGACAGCCATTCGTCCACGCTGGCGGCGGGGCGGGTCTCGCTGCGGAAGAACCTTGCCTTGGGATTGCCCGGCGGGTTCAGCAGGGACTGGATGTGCCCGGCCTGGGACAGGATGAACTCGACATTCGGCGATCCTACCAGCTGGGTGGTGCGGTAGCAGGCCTTCCACGGCGTGATGTGGTCGGTGACACCGGCGACGATGAACACGTCCTGGGTCACGTGGGTCAGGTCCACGAGGTGGCCCGCCAGCTCCGTCTGGCCCGGATTGCGGAACGGCTGGGTCTCGTAGACATCCAGATAGTCCGAATGCAGCTGCGCCGTGAGGTTGGTGGAGTCGTTGTTCCAGTAGAGCACGTCGAAGGCCGGCGGATCCTCCCCGTGCAGGTAGTTGTTGATGACGTAGTTCCAGACGAGGTCGTTGGGCCGGAGCCAGGCAAAGGTCCGGGAGAGCGAGGCCCCGTCCAGCACCCCGGCCTTGGCCGATCGGCGGCGGGCCATCTCGATCCCGTGCCGGGAGACCAGAGCCCCGGTCTCGCTGTCGTCGGGCTGCGGGTCCAGCACGCAGACCATCAGGGTGGCGGATGCGATGCGGGTGTCCCCTGCCGCCGCCAGCTTGCTGAGCAGGGTCGCTGCGGTGATGCCGCCGGAGCAGGCCCCGGAAATGTTGACGGTCTTTGATTTCGAGATCTCGCAGACCACGCCGATGGCCTCGATGAGGGCGTCCACATAGTCACCGAGGCCCCAGTCCCGATGTTCCGCCGTCGGATTGCGCCAGCTGACCATGAAGGGCTGGATGCCGTTGGTGGTCAGATGCCGGATGATGCTCTTCTCCGGTGACAGGTCGTTCACATAGGCCTTGTTGATCTGCGGCGGGATGATCAGCAGCGGAACCGGATGAACCTGATCCGTGGTCGGCGCGTACTGGATAAGTTCCATCATCTCGGTGCGGAACACCACAGCGCCCTTGGCGGTGGCGAGGTTCTCGCCGACCTTGAACGGCCGCTTGTCCACCTGGCTGACGATGCCGTCGTTCTTGGTGATGTCCTCATAGGCGTTCTGCAGGCCCTTGAGCAGGGACACACCGCCGGTCTCGAAAGCCTTCTTCAGGGCGGACGGATTACCGATGAGGGAATTGGTCGGGGCGATGCTGTCGAGGATCATGCCGGTGACGAAGCTGGCCCGGGCACGCTCTGCGTCGTCGAAGTCGAGATCATCCATCCACTCCGCCACGCCCTCGCGGACGGCGAGGTAGTACTGCATGCCCGCCTTGTAGAAGGGGTTCATGCGGAAGGCGGCATCGAGGAAGCGCTTGTCCTTGGGATCGGGGGCCAGCTCGGACTTGTTGGTGACGATCTTCACCACCTCGCCCGAGAATTTCTTCATGTGCTTCAGCGTCTTGACGGGACGACCGGCGGTCTCGCGCAGCATGACGCCCACCGCGCCGATCAGGTCCTCCCGGGCGAGGCCGACCATGGGATTCATGGCGACGATGTTTTCTGCCGCACCGGCGCCGAGGTCATTGGGGGCTTTGGCCATGCGTCGCTTCCCTGGATCCTGTGTGTGGCGGGTCGCATCTGCGCTCGCCTTATCCCCGCATCCTCGTATGTTCCGGAAAGCTGTCAACCGAGCGCCATCCGTCGTGAGCACCAAGACCCGCATCCTGGAAGCCGCCCTCGACCTCTTCAACGCAGAGGGCTTCGGCGCCCTGTCGGCGGTGGACGTGGCCTCGGCGCTGGGGATCAGCCCGGGTCACCTGTACTATCACTTCCGCGGCAAGGCCGAGATCGCAGCCGCCCTCGCCCGCAGCTACCGGGACGAGTGCGACATGGTGCTAGACGCGGCACGGGACGCGTGCCGGGGCGAGGCCGCGACACTGGAGACCCTGTGGACCTATGTCCACATCCTGCTGGAAGAGGCGTGGGACGCCCGCTTCCTGTACCGGGAGGCCCAGGCCCTGGCCGCCGCCCATGCCGACATCGCCGCCGACCTCCGTCACATCCTGGTCCGCCAGCGGGACACCGTGCGCGCCCTGCTGGGAGAGCTGGCCGGTCGCCGGGTGATCACCGCCGGGCCCGAGGTGCTGGACGGGGTGGCCCGTCTGATGACCACGGCGGTGGGCTATCACGCCTTGCTGCTGGAGCTGGAGGGTGATGCCGGACCGCCGCGGGAGCGCGTAGCCCGCGCGGCGGCCCAGATCATGCTGCTGCCCGCCGGCCTGATCAGCACCGGCCGGGCCGGAGCCCGATCGGCGGGCGAGGGAAAGGCCTAGGCCTCTTCGGCGGCCTTGTCTTCGGCGGCCTTGACGAACTTGACACCCTTCGGAGCGGCAGGCTTTTCCACCTTCAGCGCCTGCACTTCGGCGGTCAGGGTCTCGACCTGGGCCGAGAGCTTTTCCACCGCCTGGGCCAGGGCCCCGATGTTCAGGGGCGCGAGGGTCTCGGTGACCGACTTGCGCACCTTGTCGATGCGGGA
>CAIQUG010000022.1 GCA_903874895.1 uncultured Caulobacterales bacterium
GCGTTCGGGAGAGGCCTGGTCCGGCTGGTCGGAGCCTATGTCATCCAGATCAGCGGAACGATCCTGGCCTTTGCCCTGATCTACCTGCTGTTCCTCCGGAACCGGATAACACCGCCACCCCCGCAGAGCTGTCCGGTCCCCGTCACTTGCGACGCGCCCGAGACTCCGGTCTGACCGCTGCACCAAGCCACTCGGGTCCGACGCCCGGCAGGCACTTGCTCCTCAGAGGAGGCATGGCGCTCCGCTGAAAGCTCACGTAGGCTTCGGATCACGGCGAGGCGCAGACCTCGCGGGTCCGCGACGACGGACGGGGAGATGCGAATGGGTGCGAGATCGCAGGATGTCAGGTCAGATCGGCGCGTGGGCCTGCAATGACCGCTGCGGCACCGACCCGCCCGCGAACCGGGCTGTTCACGAAGATTGCCTACGGCTTCGGCTCGGTGGCCTACGGGGTGAAGGACAACGGCTTCCAGGCCCTTCTCCTGCTGTTCTACAATCAGGTTCTGGGCCTGTCCCCCTATCTCGGCGGGCTGGCCATCCTGCTGGCGCTGGCCGTGGACAGCGTGCTGGACCCGCTGGTGGGCTTCATCAGTGACAACTGGCGCAGCCGGTGGGGTCGCCGGCACCCGTTCATGTATTTCGCAGGTGCGCCGGCCGCGCTGGCCTTCTACTTCCTCTGGCGACCGCCGCACGGGCTGAGCCAGGAGCAGCTGTTCCTGTACCTGCTGGCCACGGCGGTCGTCGTGCGCAGCCTGATCACCTTCTACGAAATCCCCTCGACGGCACTCGGGGCTGAACTGAGCGAGAACTACGACCAGCGCACGGACCTGTTCGGCTATCGCTACTTCTTCGGCTGGTGGGGCGGGCTGACCATGACCGTCCTGGCCCTGCAGGTCTTCCTGCGGCCAGACGCGACCCATCCCGTGGGCCAGCTCAATCCCGCCGGCTATGCGCTCTACGGCGCGGTGTCGGGCATCGTCATGTTCACGGCCATCACCCTGTCCGCGGCGGGGACCCACCGCTTCATCCCGTTCCTCAAGGTCCCGCCGAAGCGGCCGCGCCAGCCCCTGGCGGAGAACCTCCGGCATGTGGGGCGGACCTTCTGGAACGCGTCCTTCCTGGCGATCATGGGGTCGGCGATCTTCTCGTCCATGGCCAGCGGCCTGACCCTGGCGCTGAACTCCTATTTCGTGACCTATTTCTGGCTGCTGGACAGCGGCCAGTACGCGGTCCTCCTGCTGTCGGCCTATCTGGGCGCGCTCCTCGCCCTGTTCCTGGCACCGGTCCTGTCCCGGCGGATGGGGAAGAAGTCGGCGACCATCGTGATCTACATGCTGACCGCGCTCATCGGCCCGCTGCCGATCATGCTGCGGTTGATCGGCGTCTTTCCGGCTCCCGGCTCGCCGCTGCTGCTGCCGCTGCTGTTCCTCAACACCGTCGTGACCGTGACGCTGGCCATCACCGCAGGCATCAACGGCACCGCCATGATCGCCGACATCGCCGAGGACAACGAGCTGAAGACCGGCCAGCGGTCGGAGGGCCTCCTGTTCTCGGCCTCGAGCGTGATTGCCAAGTCCGTGACCGGCGTGGGCATCTTCCTGTCCGGCGTGGTGCTGTCCGTGGCGCATTTTCCGGACAAGGCCCAGCCCGGCCACGTGCCCCAGGCGATCCTGCTGGACATGATGCATGTCTATCTGCCGCTGTTCATCTCGATCCAGCTCGTGGCCATCGGCTGCCTGTTCTTCTACCGGATCACCCGCCAGCAGCATGAGGCCAACCTCGTGGCCCTGGCCGAGCGCGCGGCGGAAGCGGCGGCGGCTCAGCCCGGCTCCACCAGCGCCCCGTAGACCACCTGCTTGAACAGCTGCGCCCAGCGGGGGGAGGACGGATAGACCTGCAGCATCAGCAGGCCGGTGACCTGCGCCCTGGGATCCACCCACATCCAGGTCGAGCCCGCGCCACCCCAGTCGTAACTCCCTGCGGACAGGGGCGTCGCCGCGCCCCCCGGACCGCGATCCACCTCCACCGAAAGGCCGAAGCCGTAACCGCCCCAGATCTCGACCGGGCTGGCGGGAATGGCCCCCAGCACGTCGGCGCTCATCATGGCCACGGTGGCCGGGGCCAGGACCCGCTGCCCCCCCAGGGCCCCGCCCTGCGCCAGCATGTTCACGAAGCGGGTGTAGTCCTCCAGCGTGGACAACAGGCCCGCCCCGCCGAACTTCAGCACCGGATCTGACGTCCAGCCGTCCTGCACCCGGCCGGGCGTGCGCACCACCGGACCACCGAAGTCGTGGCTGCCGTCCGGCAGCACCGCTCCCATGCGGGAGGGGGAATACATGGCCGTCACCCGGCTGGCCCTGGCCGGGGGCACCCAGAAGCCGGTATCGTTCATGCCGAGGGGCGCGAGGACCCGCTCCCGCATGGCCACGTCCAGGGTCTGGCCGGACCAGATCTCCACCAGCCGTCCCAGGATATCGAGACCGTAGCCGTAGTTGAACCGGGCGCCCGGATCACAGACCAGCGGCACCTTGGCCAGGCGCGCCACCCAGTCCGACAGGGGAATGTCCGTCCGGGTCACGCCGTGCCTGGCATAGAGGCTCTCGCCGTTCGCATCGAGGGGGCTGCCATAGCCATAGCCACAGGTGTGGCGCATCAGGTCGAGAACCATGATCGGCCGGGATGGCGGAGCCAGCCGGACCGTGCGACCGCCCAGCCCGTCCGGTGCCACATGCTGGACCGTCACGTCCCCGAATTCCGGAATCCACTTGGACACCGGGTCGTGCAGGTCGAACACCCCCTCTTCGTAGAGGGTCAGGGCCGTGACCGTCGTGATCGGCTTGGTCATGGAGAAGATGCGGAAGATGGCGTCGGCGGTCATGGGGCGACCGGCCTCGATATCCGCCAGCCCCACCGTCCCCTCGCCGACAATCCGGCCCCGGCGCATCACCCGCCACACGGCACCGGCCATGAGCTTGTCCGCAACCCCCCGGGCCAGGAGGGGGCGGATGCGCGCCAGCCGCTCCGGCGAGAAGCCCTCCACCAGGGTGGCCGCCTGCGCCCCTCCCGCTCCGAGCCAGAGGGATGCCGGCAGGGCGGACAGGAGGGTGCGGCGATGCATGGCCGTGGCCTTTCGGGTTCCGGGCAGCCGGGGACAGGTCAGCTGAACACCCGGTGGGATGCGAGATTGGTGAGGGACGGCTCCGGCTCGGCGATCCGCCGCTGACCGGACGGGGACGCCCCGTAGGTCTCCTTGAACTGCCGCGAGAAATGCGCGCAGTCGGCAAAGCCGGCCGCATGGGCGATGTCGGTGACGGAGCGGTCGGTATTGCCGATCAGCCAGTGGGCATAGCGCAGACGCATCCGGCGATAGGCCGTGGCCGGGCTGACCCCCAGGGTCGAATGGCAGAGGCGTTCGAACTGGCGGGTGGAGAGGTTCAGCTTTTCCGCCACGTGGGCGATGGGCAGGGGCACGGCCAGGTTCTGCTCCATCAGAAGAAGCGCCCGGCGCACCCGAGGCTCGCTGACCTTCTCCGCCATCGGCGGATGGGGCTGGGCCTCGCCCCCGGCCCGGGCTCGGTCGAACAGCAGCACCTGACTGGCCTTCTGGGCGGCAGACCAGCCGATATGCCGCTCGATCAGGTGGCAGGCGAGGTCTGCGGTGCCCGCCCCGCCCGCACAGGTGATCCGGTCCCCGTCGGCGACGAACAGCTGGTCGGCCACCACGTCGTGATCCGGAAACTCGTCGAGGAAATCCTGGTAGTGATACCAGCTGACGCAGGCGCGACGGCCCTGCATCAGGCCGATGCGGCACAGGATGAAGCTGCCGGTGCACAGGCCGACCAGCCGGGTCCCCGCCTCCGCCGCCCGGCGCAGGTAGCGCTCCGTCGCCTCGTTGATCTGGCGACCGGCATGCAGCACGCCGCCCACCACCACCACATAGTCCAGCTGCCGGGGATCGATCAGACCGCTGGTAGGGGTGGTCAGCACGCCGCAGCTGGCGCGCTGGGGCTCCTGCGTCGCCGACATCACCGACCACTGCACCTTCACGGGCCGGCTGCGATCCCCCTCGTCCGCGGCCAGCCGCAGGTGGTCGATGAACAGGGCGAAGGCCGACAGGGTGAAATGGTCCGACAGGATCACGCCGACGCGCAGCGGTGTGGGCGCGGTCTGCGCCGCCGGTCGGTGCCGTGAATCGGCCTCTCGGGTCGGGCCGTGGGTCATGCCGTTAAATGACCGTTCAATGCGGCCTTTGGCAAGACCCCGCCGCCGGAAACGCTCCGGGCGACACTTCGGAGTCTCAGGCAAATTCTGCCCCGGCCAGTACCAGATAGCGCCAGAGATAGTCGGCGAATGACC
>CAIQUG010000023.1 GCA_903874895.1 uncultured Caulobacterales bacterium
GCCAGGGCGGAGGGTGTGGCCTATCTGGCCGGGGTGGTGCTGTCGTTCGTCGCCCTCGCCGCGGCCCTGATCGCCGCCCGACATGCCGGCGAGGCCGTGGGCTGGGGCTTCCAGCTCCAGTCCCCGGGCACCGTCGCCGTGCTGGCCCTTGTGATGCTCGGCTCGGCCCTGAACCTCTCGGGCCTGTTCGAGTTCGGCATCTCCGCCCAGGGTGCCGGTGCCGGCCTGGCCTCTCGTCCGGGGCTGCCCGGGGCCTTCTTCACCGGCGTCCTGGCGGTTGTGGTCGCGGCCCCCTGCACCGGTCCGTTCATGGCCTCCACCATCGGCTGGGCTCTGGCCCAGTCGGAAGTCACGGCCCTGGCAGTGTTTGCCGCCCTCGGCGTCGGCCTCGCCGCCCCCTTCCTGGCGCTGGCCTTCGCGCCGGGCCTCTACCGGCTGATGCCCCGTCCCGGTGCCTGGATGGAGGGGCTGCGCAAGACCCTGGCCTTCCCCATGTACGGGGCTGCCGCGTGGCTCGCCTGGGTGTTCGTGGAGGAGGCCGGATCCGCCGCACTGCCCTATCTGTTCGCCGCCGCCCTCCTGCTGGCCTTCGGGGCCTGGCTGTGGGGCGTCAGCCAGCGGACCCAGGTCGCCGGAAACCGTGTGGCCGCCATCGGTGGGGCTGTGGGGGCCGTCGCGCTGGCCGTCGTCGCCCTGAATGTCGGCCCCAAGCCCTCGGCCCCGACCGCCACGGCATCGGCCGCCACCGCCGACGTGCAGGCCTGGACACCGACCCGTCCCGCCGAGCTGCAGGCCCAGGGCAAGCCGGTGTTCGTGGACTTCACCGCCGCCTGGTGCGTCACCTGCAAGGTCAATGAAGCCGGTGCCCTGGCGTCTCCTGCCGTCAAGGCTGCCTTCCAGAAGACCGGCACGGTCTATCTGCGGGCGGACTGGACCAATCGCAACGCCGAGATTGCCCACGCCCTGCAGGCCCAGGGGCGGGCGGGCGTCCCGCTCTACCTGGTCTACAGCCGCCGGGGCGGTGAACCCCAGGTGCTTCCACAACTGCTGACCGAAGGCGACGTGCTGAAGGCCCTCGAAGCCGCGGGGCGCTGACCGTGGCGCGGATCGTCCAACCGGGCGTGGCGACCGGATGACCCTCGTCGGCGGTCCCTTCCTGATCGTGTCCGTCGTCGCCGGGATCGCCTATGGCGCTGTCCTGCAGTTCCGGCCGAGCGGGCTGTTTCGTACCTCCGTCAAGACCGCCGCCGTGGGGGCCCTGGCCGTGTGGGCCTGGATGGCCGGGGCACCGCCCCTGCTGACGGGGGCCCTGGCGCTCAGCGCCGTCGGTGATGCGTTCCTCGCCGGGGACCCGGAGCGCTGGCTGCCGCCCGGGCTGGGCAGCTTCCTGCTGGCCCATGTGCTTTACACGGCCCTGTTCCTGGAAATCGGCGGTTTCGGTGCCGTGATGCACGATCCGGCCCGGCTGGCTCCGGTGGCGGTCGCGAGTCTCGTCGGCACTGCCATGGTCGTCTGGCTGTGGCGGGATCTGGGCGCGATGCGTCCGGCGGTGGCGGCCTATGTCCTGGCGATCGTCGCCATGGTCGGCGCGGCCTTCACCCTGGACCGGGAGCGGGTGGCCGCCATGGCCGGTGCCGTGGCCTTCATGGCGTCGGACGGGGTGCTGTCCTGGCGCCTTTTCAAGCACAAGGGTGCGACCGCACCCGTAGCGGATCATGCGGTGTGGTGGCTGTACTGGGGGGGGCAGACCGCCATTGCCACGGCGTTCCTGCTCTAGCCGGCAACCCAGCGGGTCGGCCGGTGGATGATCCTAGTGCTGTGCGCCTTCGGCACCGGACAGGATCTTGGCGATCGGATCGGACGCGTCATTGCGGGCATTGGCCGTCGTCGCCGCCTTGTCGCCGCCCTTGTACACAAATCCGTAGGTCGGATAGACCGTGGTGCCCAGTTCCTTGGTCGGATTGTTCCAGACCCGGACCTCGCTCCAGTCATTGGCGGCCGAGACGTCCTGAACCGTGACGTCCTTCTCCACCTGACCCCGGGATCCGTCGATGCGGGACCAGTTGGCGTGAGTCACCTGGATGACCCGGTCCGTGAGAATCTGGCTGACCACCGCCACATGGCCCAGCTTCATGGCCCCGTGCGGCTTGAAGACGAGCACGGCCCCCACGTCCGGCGAGGACCCGCGGGCATACTTGCCCATGGCCTGGCGCCACCAGGTATAGGCGTCGCCGAAGATCTCGATCCCGGACAGCAGACGGGCGAACTGGGCGCATTGCCAGCCGTTGGTGACGCCTTCCGCCTGAGCCACCTGGGGTGACACAAGCCCTGACAGGAGTCCCGCGCCTGCAATCATGGCAGCTGCGGCAACGGCTGTGATCCGGTTCGCCATCGACTGTGAGTTCCCTCGTCGTTTCGTCTGCTGCGTGATTAGCATGCAACAGGAACATCAAAAAAGGGAGAAAGGGGTTAACGCAGCGCCTTAAGGACGATTTTTCCCCAAAAACGCGACAATTGGTCGCGATTGGGTAACGTCTGGTTAACGAATCGGCGCCTTGAGCACGGCCTGAGCTGCCAACAGCAGTTGCTGGTCCGACTCACGCCGGACGTCGACGCTGGCGAAAACCAGCGTCCGGGTGCTCCGGTCGACGACCGCGGAGACCGTGACCAGGTCTCCGATCCGGGCCGGGCCGGCCACGTCGGAGGCGAGAGACGCGATGGCCCCGCCGTTGCCCGGAGGCAGGAGATCCAGCAGGGCGCGCTCCACCAGGCCGGTCAGGTCGGCGAGCGCTGCGCCTTCGAGGCGGGCGGAAAGCGTCACGGTGTGGGGGGCGGTAGACGACGTCATCCTGCCCTCCTAGACCGGCTTGTCCCCCATGGAAACCCAGACGATGCCGAAACCCGACCCCGACAGCCCCCCGCGTCATCCGATCCCGGCCGTGGGCGTGGTGTGCCTCCGCGCGCCCGACGAGGTGCTGCTCATCCGCCGGGGCAAGCCGCCCGGAGCCGGCGGGTGGAGCCTTCCGGGCGGGCGGCTGGAGTGGGGCGAGCGTCTTCACGACGCTGCCCTGCGGGAACTGTCGGAGGAGACCGGCGTCCGGGCCGAGATGCTGGGACTGATCGATGTGGTCGACGGGCGGTTCGAACCTGATCCGGACGGGCGGCCGATGCACCACTACGTCCTCGTGGATTATGCCGTGCGGTGGGTGGCCGGGGAGCCGCAGGCGGGGGACGACGCCGCCGCGGCGTGTTTTGTCGCCCTCGCCGACCTTCCTCGTCTCGGCCTCTGGGACGAGACGGTGCGGATCATCGACCAGGCGGTCGCGCGCTGGCCGCAGGCGGCCGGCCGCAACCCGACAGGCTGACGCGGCGTCACGGCTAGGCAGACCCCGACGGGCCGCGCATACTTTGGCGCACTGCCGGATGCCTGCCGTCCGCCCCCCTGTTCCGACCGAGGAGTCCACCGATGTCCCTGAGAACCCCCCTGTGCGACATGCTGGAGATCGAGCATCCGATCATGCTCGCCGGCATGGGTGGCGTCGCCTATGCGGAGTTGGCGGCGGCGGTCTCCAATGCCGGAGGCTACGGCGTGCTGGGCATGGCAGGCCTCGGCCCGGACGTGATCCGCGACCAGATGAAGGAGGTGCGCCGCCTGACCGACCGCCCCTTCGGCGTGGACTTGCTGGCCGCGTCGCCGGAATCGCTGACCGCCAGCGTGGACGTGATCATCAATGGCGGCGCCACCACCTTCATCGCCGGCCTCGGCGTGCCGATGCCGATCCTGGAAAAGCTGCACAAGGCCGGGCTGAAGGTGATGGTCGTCTGCGGCCAGGTGCGCCACGCGACCAAGGCCGAGGACGCAGGCTGTGACGCCGTGATCTGCCAGGGCAGCGAAGGCGGCGGACATACCGGACTGGTCGGGACCCTGCCACTGGTCGCCCAGGCCGTGGACCAGGTGAAGATCCCCGTGGCGGCAGCCGGGGGCATCCATGACGGCCGCGGGCTGGCCGCGGCGCTGGCCCTCGGCGCGCAGGGGGTGTGGATGGGAACCCGCTTCATCGCCACCGAGGAGGCCCACGCCGGAAATCTGTACCGCGAGGCGATCCTGACGGCGCGGGACGAGGATACCCTCAGGACCCGCTGCTATTCCGGCAAGCCCATGCGGGTGGCCCGCAATCCCTATGTGGAAGACTGGGAAACCCGTCCCCAGGACATCCAGCCGTTCCCGATGCAGGCCATGCTGTCGGTCCGGGAAGGGGTGATGGGGGGCATCGGCGGCCAGATCGAGGGGCTCGACCCGGATCGCTCCTGCTTTGCCATGGGACAGTCCGCCGGTGGCGTCCGCAGCGTCATGAAGGTCGCCGACCTGGTCGATCAGATCATGGCAGAGGCCCACGCAACCCTTGACCGCATGGCGCGCCTGAATGCCGCCAGCCCCGCCCGGCCCCCGGCGGCAGCGGCGCACTGAGGCAGACCCGTGGCCTCGACCCGGCGGTGGATACCACAGGGATGGCCGGGCCTCGGCCTGGCGGCGGCGCTCTGCCTTGCGCTGTCCGGCACGGCCCAGGCCGGGCCGCAGACGCCGCCCCTGACGGCGCGCTCGCCGGAGCAACGGCAGGTGCTGACCGATCTTTCCTATGTCCTGGGGGAGTCCCACGCCCTGCGCCGGACCTGTCTCGGCCCGTCCGACCGCCAATGGTACGACCGGATGCAGCACCTCCTGTTGATCGAGGTGCCGGACACGACCTTCCGACGTGTGCTGGTCGAGCGCTTCAATGCCGGTTTCCTCGCCGCCGGCGCGGAATTTCCCCGGTGCTCGCCCGACAGCCGGGCCGCCGCCCACGATGCCGCCGAACGGGGAAAGACCCTCTCAGATCGTCTGACCGGACCCCCGGGGCTTCGCTGACGATTCACACAGAGATGATTTGTCGGACGCCGATTCCTGACCTATTGTTAAAATTGTCTGAACTGTGGCGAAGAGCACAGCGGACGTCCTGATCAGCCCGGTGCCGTCCAGCGATCGTCCGGTGCGATCGAGACCACAGGTTTTGCAACCGGTCGCGGCCTGACAGGGTCCGGCCAACGCGTGAGTAGGTGGGGACATGTCAACGCTTATGGCGCTCTACACGCAGGCGCCCTATTGGGTCTGGCTCGCGACGGCGGGGCTGTTTGTCGTGCTGACCCTGGTCACCGGCGTCCGCAGCCTGGTCTGGCCGGTGCTGGCGGCGGTCGCGGTAGCGGCCCTCGACCTGTTCGGCCTACATCTGCCCCCCACGGCGGAAGTGGCCCTTTTCCTCGCCCTGACCACACTGGCCTTCATCGTTCCCAGGTGGATGACCACGCCGCATTCCGCCAAGGTTCCCGGCATGGATGTCCGGCGCATGAGCGGCGGCGGCAAGCCGCACGAAATGGGAACCGTGGACCGGACCTCCCGCCTCGTCGGCCGGATCGGTCGCACCACCAGCGAGTTCGCCAACGGCGTCGGCCGCGTCTGGATCGAGGGTGCGGAATGGGCAGCGGAGCTTGAGTCTGGTGAGGACGGGGTTCCCCCGGAGGCACCGGTGCGCGTGACCCGCGTCGTCGGCGGCGTGCGCCTCCAGGTGCAGGGCCTCGACCGCTGATCCGACCGGAAGGCCTGCTGCATCCCCGGCCCGAGGGGCTCTATTGCCCGCCAGCTGACCTCTACATCGACCCGGTAAGGCCGGTATCCCGGGCCGTCATCACCCATGGCCACGCGGATCACGCGCGGGCCGGGCACGGGTCCGTGCTGGCCACGGAGGCGACCCTCGCGATCATGGCGGTCCGCTATGGCGAAGGTTTCGCCGGAACCCAGACCCCCGTGCGCTACGGGGAGGTCACGGAGCGCGACGGAGTCTCGATCACCCTCGTCCCGGCAGGCCATGTCCTGGGCTCTGCCCAGGTGGTGCTGCGCTGGAAGGGGCTCACCGTGACCGTCTCCGGCGACTACAAGCGGCGGGCCGACCCCACCTGCGCCCCCTTCGAACCGGTCCGCAGCGACGTCTATGTCACAGAGGCGACCTTCGGCCTGCCGGTCTTCCGCCATCCCCCCGCCGCGCAGGAGGTGGCGCGGCTCCTGGCGTCACGGGCGCAGTTTCCGGATCGCGCGCATCTGGTCGGTGTCTATTCCCTGGGCAAGGCCCAGCGGCTGATCCGTCTCCTGCGGGAGGCGGGCCATGAGGACACGATCCATGTCCATGGCGCCCTCACGTCCCTGAATGCCCTGTATGAGCGCTTCGGCGTCCCCCTGGGCGATCTGGCCCCGGCAGCGACCGAGGGACCGAAGCGAGGGGCCGGAGCCGCCCATGCAGGCCGGATCATCCTGGCTCCCCCGGCGTCGTTGGGAACCCCCTGGGCAGAGCGCTTTGCCGACCCCGTCCGCGCCTTTGCCAGTGGCTGGATGCGGGTCCGCGCCCGGGCCCGCCAGAACGGGGTCGAGCTGCCCCTGATCATCAGCGACCACGCCGACTGGGACGAACTGACGGAGACCCTGTCCGAACTCCGACCCGGCGAGGTCTGGATCACCCACGGCCGCGACGACGCCCTGGCCCGGTGGGCGGAGCTTCAGGGCCTTCCCGCCCGCCCCCTCGCCATGGTCGGGTATGGGGACGGCGACGACGACGGGTGACGGGTCACGCCCGCGATCCAGACGCCCCGTCCGGGCGGCAACCGCGGGCCCATCCGTTGCTTCAGGGAAGGAGACAGTCCATATCCCGTCCCATGAAAGCGACTGACATGACGGCCGTTCCCAATCTGCCCAGCTGGGACCTCTCCGACCTCTACGCGTCTCGCGAGGCGCCAGAGCTGGCCCGGGACATCGACGCAGCCCGCAAGGCCACCGCAGAGCTGGCCCGGATGAAGGGGGCCTTCCTGGCCGCCCGGGCCAATCCGGACCGGCTGGGCCTGCTGCTGGGTCAGGCCATCACGCTCTATGAGAGCCTCATGAACCTCACGGGCGGCATCGCCGCCTATGCGGGCCTCGCCACGTCGACGGAACGGGACAATCCGGCCTGGGCCAAGTTCGAGGCCGACCAGCGCGCCACCCTGTCGGGGCTGGCGGCGGACACCCTGTTCCTCAGCCTGGAGATCAACCAGCTCGAGGACTGGGAACTGGAAGCCGCCCTGAGGGCCCAGCCCGCGGCTGCCCGGTGGCGTCCCTGGATCCGGCGGGTGCGCCTGGGCCGGGCCCATGAGCTGGCCCCCGATCTCGAGCGGTTGCTGATGGATAGGGGGCCGGCGGTGGCCAACTGGACCCGCCTCTATGACGAGACCCTGGCCCGGCTGAAGGCGACCGTGGGCCGAGAGACCCTGACGCTGCCCGAGGCCCTGAACCGGCTGTCCGACCCTGACGCCCGGGTCCGCAAGGCTGCCGCCGCCGGCCTGGCCAAGGCGCTGGAGGAGCGCACGCCCACCCTCGGCCTGGTGCTGAACACCCTTGCCTTCGAAAAGCAGGTGGAGGATCGCTGGCGCAAATACGCGTCTCCGGCCCTGCCGCGGCACCTGGCCAACGAAGTGGACGCCGAGGCAGTGGACGCCCTGGAAGCCGCAGTGGTGGACGCCTATCCCCGGCTGTCGCACCGATACTATGCCCTCAAGGCCCGGGCGATGGGCCGCAAGACCCTGGACTACTGGGACCGCAATGCGCCGATCACCGGCGATGCCCCGCGGACCTATGACTGGAACGAGGCGAAGGCCATCGTGCTGGACGCCTTCGACAGCCTGTCCCCGGCCTTTGCCAAGCGGGCGACGAAGATGTTCGACAACCCGTGGATCGATGCCCGTCCCCGGCCGGGCAAGTCCTCGGGGGCCTATTCCCATCCGGTGACCGCCGATCGCCACCCCTACGTCTTCATGAACTTCATGGGGGAGCGGCGGGATGTTCTGACCCTCGCCCACGAACTGGGTCATGCGGTCCACCAGATGATGGCCCAGCCCCTGGGCACGCTCCTGGCCGACACCCCCCTGACCCTGGCCGAGACCGCCTCGATCTTCGGCGAGGGTCTGGTGTTCGAGCGCCTTCTGGCCGAAGCCCCTCCGGCGGAACGACGCATCCTGCTGGCTGGACGGATCGAGGACGGCCTGAACACCGTGGTCCGCCAGATTGCCTTCCACCAGTTCGAGACCCGCTTCCATGCCGCCCGCCTGGAGGGGGAGCTGGATCCCGAAGCCATCGGGGCCCTGTGGCTCGAGGTGATGGGGGCGAGCCTGGGTCCCGCCATCAAGCTGAACCCGGGATACGAGCACTACTGGTCCTATGTCAGCCACTTCGTGCACGCGCCCTTCTATGTCTATGCCTATGCCTTCGGTGATCTCCTGGTCTCGGCCCTGATGGAAAAGCGCCGGGAAGACCCCAAGGCCTTCGCGCCCCTTTACGAGACCCTGTTGTCCGGCGGCGGGTCGCGCACTTATGTGGAGGCTCTGGCACCCTTTGGCCTGAATCCCCGGGAGAAGACCTTCTGGGCGCAGGGCTGTACACGCCTTGAGCGGCTGATCGACGAGTTCGAGGCCCTCGGGAACATCTGACAACGGGGCAAGTCTGACGACACGTCCCTCTGGCGCCGGGCGGAAGGGGTCCGCATATAGCGGTCATGCCTCCGTCCGATCCCCCCGCCCCTGAACTCCCCTCCGACGCTGCCCGGGACCCGGAACGCGACCGCCTGTCCGGCCGCGTTCGCCGCTTCGCCCAGGTCGGTGCCGGGCTGGCCGGCGCGGGGGCCCAGCTGTCGGCGAACTCCCTGTTCGGCGGCAGTGACGCGGACGCCCGCAATGCCAAGGCGCTGAAGGCGGCGCTCGGCAATCTGAAGGGGCCGCTGATGAAGGCGGCGCAGATGTTTGCCACGGTGCCGGACCTGTTGCCCCCGGAAATGGCTGCGGAGCTGGCGGAGCTGCAGACCAACGCCCCCTCCATGGGTCGGCCCTTCGTGCGCCGGCGGATGGCGGCGGAGCTGGGTCCGGACTGGACCAGCCGCTTCGGCAGCTTCGAGCTCGACGCCGCCCACGCGGCCTCCCTGGGACAGGTCCACCGGGCCACGACCCTTGATGGACGGCGGCTGGCGGTGAAGCTGCAGTATCCCGAAATGCAGAGCGCCGTGGAGAGCGACCTCGGTCAGCTGCGGGCCCTGATCGGCCTGTTTCGCCGGATCGACGGTTCCATCGACCCGTCGGAAATGGCCGACGAGATCGGGGCCCGCCTGAGGGAGGAACTGGACTATCAGCGGGAAGCCCAGCTGATGAGCCTCTATGCCCGGTTCTTTGCCGACCGGAACGACATCGTCTCCCCCGAACCGATCGCCGCGCTGTCCACGCGCCGGCTGCTGACCATGACCTGGCTGGACGGCGCGGGGCTGCTCAGCTTCAAGACAGCGCCGCTCGAGGTCCGCAACCGGATCGCCGCCCTGCTGTTCGACTGCTGGTGGCGACCCATGACGCATATCGGCGTGATCCATGGGGACCCGCATCTGGGCAATTATTCCCTGACCCCGGACGCGGAGCGGCTCAACCTGCTGGACTATGGCTGCGTGCGCATCTTCCCGCCGAGCTTCGTGGCCGGCGTGGTGCGTCTGTACCGGGGCCTCGCCCGTGACGACCGGGATGAACAGGTGGAGGCCTATCGCAGCTGGGGATTCAAGGGCCTGACCCACGACCTGGTGGACGTGCTCAACGTGTGGGCGCGGTTCATCTATGGCCCCCTGCTGGACGATCGGGTGCGGACCGTGGCCAACGGTGTGGCACCGGGTCAGTACGGGCGCGCGGAAGCCTTCAAGGTCCGTCAGGCGCTGAAGGAGAAGGGCCCGGTGACCATCCCCCGGGAATTCGTCTTCATGGACCGGGCGGCCATCGGTCTGGGCGCTGCCTTCCTGCATCTGGGGGCGGAGCACAACTGGCGCGCCCTGTTCGAAGCCTCCCTCGACGGCTTCTCCGAGGACGGACTGGCCAGCCGCCAGGCCGAGGCCCTGGCCGCTGCGGGGCTCTCCGCCTGACCCTTCCGCTGCGTCAGGCTTTGCTGGACGCACGACGGACGCTAGTCAGGGGAACGACACCAGGAGCAGAACATGTCCGACGATGTCAGCGCACCGGACGGCTGGGAGCCGCCGGAGGGTTACGAGCTGCTGGACTGGCGCCGGGGCTTCGGCC
>CAIQUG010000024.1 GCA_903874895.1 uncultured Caulobacterales bacterium
CGCCGCCATCCGCGCCATGGGCCTCAAGGACGAGGCCAAGGCGCGCATGATCGCCGCCGGCGTGCAGGTGACGCCGGGCTATCTGGGGGATGACCAGACCGACGCCCGACTGCGGCAGGAAGCGGACCTGATCGGCTATCCGGTGCTGATCAAGGCCGTGGCCGGGGGCGGCGGCAAGGGCATGCGCAAGGTGGAGCGGACGGCAGACTTCGCCGAGGCCCTCGCCTCCTGCCGACGGGAGGCATCAGCCAGCTTCGGCGACGACCGGGTGTTGCTGGAGACCTATGTGTCCCGGCCGCGGCACCTCGAAGTCCAGGTGTTCGGGGACCGCCTGGGCAACGTCGTCCACCTCTACGAGCGGGACTGCTCGTTGCAGCGGCGGCACCAGAAGGTGGTGGAGGAAGCCCCCGCGCCGGGCATGACCCCAGAGGCCCGCGCTGCGATCACCGATGCCGCCGTCCGGGCGGCGAAGGCCGTGGCCTATGAGGGCGCCGGCACGGTGGAGTTCATCGCCGATGCCAGCGAAGGCCTGCGCCCGGACCGGATCTGGTTCATGGAGATGAACACCCGTCTGCAGGTGGAGCATCCGGTCACTGAGCGGGTCACCGGCCAGGACCTGGTGGAATGGCAGCTGCGGGTCGCGTCCGGAGAGCCGCTGCCGCTTTCGCAGGACCAGATCCGTCTGGATGGCTGGGCGATGGAGGCGCGGCTCTATGCGGAAAATCCCGCGACCGGCTTTCTTCCGTCGATCGGCACGCTGGATCATTTCGTGCTGCCCGACACGGTTCGCGTGGATACCGGCGTCGAGGCCGGGGGGGAGATCACCCCGCACTATGATCCGATGATCGCCAAGCTGATCAGCTGGGGCGCAGATCGGACCACGGCGGCAGACCGGCTGGCCCGGGCCTGCGCCGCCGTGGAGGTCTGGCCGGTCCGGACCAATGCCGGTTTCCTGTCCCGGCTGGTGGGGCATCCGGACTTCGTGTCGGGCGAGGTGGATACCCGGTTCATCGAGGCGAACCAACCCGCCCTGGTCGCCGTGCCCGAGCCCTCCGCCGCCATCCTGTCTTCCGTCGGACAGTCCCTCCGGCCGGAATCGGACGGAGGACCGTGGACGATCCTCGAAGGCTTCCGGATCAATGCCCCCGCCGGCTGGCGGCAGTCGGTGGTCTGTGGCGGCGCGGCGTTCGACGTGGGCTCTCACGGTGCGGGACCGATCGAATCGGACCGGACAAGCGGCGCGGTTCGAGCCGCGGGTTCGATCCTTGTGCCCCGGAATGACACGCGGGTGGCCTTCGAGGGCGGGGAGGCCTATCTGTTCGAGGCGACCTCCGCCCAATACGGGCATGATGATCCGGTGGGCGACGGGGTGATGCTGGCCCCGATGCCTGGCCGGATTGTCGCGGTGTCCGTGAATGATGGGGACGTGATCTTGCGGGGGCAGCCGGTTCTGGTGCTGGAGGCCATGAAGATGGAGCACGTCCTGACGGCACCGTTTGATGCACAGGTGTCACTGAACTCAGTCAAGACAGGCGATCAGGTCACGGAGGGGCAGGTTCTGGCGCGATTGATACCTGCGGACCACTGACGGATCCTGCGGGGGCAGGCGCCGTTCTGCGGGCGGTACAAGGTGTCTCTCAACGGAAAGAGGCCGGATGCTGATTCTCGGGTGGGAATCGGTCCCAGGATCGACGTCGGACTGATCGGTTGGCAGACAGCTTGCCTGACCCTTGGGCGGCAGCAGGGTCCGGTGTCTGATTGGCACACTCAGGAAGGGAATCGACTTGAGGTTCGCCTATCGAAGAGGACCTTGCATATCGGTGAGTATGGTGAGCTTCGACATGATGCTTGTTGACCATTTTGGCGTCGATCACGACGCGCCGGCCTGCGATCCGCCGAGCGTGGATGAACGTCTGTATGGCCCGGTTCGGCGCGCCACGGACATCGCTGTCGCAGGCCTCACCATCCTGTTCATCCTGCCTCTGCTTGTGATGATATCGCTGATTGTGTGGCTGCAAGATGGCGGCGCCCCGATCTATGCCCAGGAGCGGATCGGTCGCGGCGGACGCGTCTTCCGTTGCTACAAGTTCCGGTCGATGGTCGTGGATTCCGTTGCCCGGCTGGAGCGCCTGCTGACCGAAAATCCCGAAGCCAGGGAAGAATGGGAGCGCGACCACAAGCTCCGTCTCGATCCCCGTATCACTCCGATCGGCGGCTTCCTGCGCAAGTCCAGTCTCGACGAACTCCCGCAGCTATTCAATGTCCTCAGCGGAACCATGAGCCTCGTGGGCCCGCGCCCGATCGTTGCGGCAGAAGTGGCGCGCTATGGACGTCGGATCATCCATTATTACGCGGTGCGGCCCGGAATCACCGGCCTGTGGCAGATCAGCGGCCGCAACCACGTGTCCTATCGCCGTCGGGTGGCCCTGGACTGCGCCTATGTGAAGAACCGGTCCCTGATGCTGGACCTGCGGATTCTTACGGCCACGGTCCCGATCGTCTTGTTGCGACGCGGATCCTACTGACCGGGAGTTCCCGGTGCGGCGAACGTCGTGCGGGTGGACAGGAACGCACGCTCGGTCCCCATCAGGCGCACGGCGGTCAGCACGCCGGTCGCGTAGGCTCCGGTGTCAACACCGATGCGCCAGCGGCCCATGTGTGGCGTTTCGGTTGGTGTGTGGCCGTGCACGACTACCCGGTCGCTCGCCTTGTCCACTTCGAGAAAGGGTCTGCGGATCCACATCAGATCCTGGGTGGTTTGTTGCTCCAGGGCCACATTTGGCCGGACACCCGCATGGGCGAAGATGTAGTCCCCCACGACGGCATAGTGCTCCAGTCCCTGGAAGAAGACGAGATGGTCGTCCGGCAGAGCCTGTGCGAACCTGTCCCGCACATCCGTCCAGGTTACCGGATTGGTCCTGTGCGGTGGATCGACGCCATAGGACTTGAGGGTCTCGGCACCGCCGTGCTCGATCCAGTCGGGGCCGATAGACGGGTCGTCAAGGAAGCGCAGCAGCGCGTCCTCGTGATTGCCC
>CAIQUG010000025.1 GCA_903874895.1 uncultured Caulobacterales bacterium
CCGCTCGTATAGACCAGCGTGGCCTTTTTGCCGGACAGCAGCCCGAGGTACCCCTTTTCCGGATCGAACCCGAAGGTCAGGCCGGGTTGGTGGATCAGGTCGATATATTGCTTCAGCTTGTAGGGAATGCCGCCGTTCCACATGGGAATGGCGAAGAGATAGCGGTCGGCCCGGGTGAACCGGCCGGCGATGTCCACGATCTCGTCCCACAGGGTGGCTTGCGTTCCTTCGTTGGTGCCGCCGCCGAACACGGTCAGCTTGGCTTCGGTCCGGTTGCCGTCGAACTCGGGCAATCCAGCGTCCCAGAGTTCGATCACGTCCACCTCGAGGGTGGGATCGCTGGCCTTCAGGGCGGCAAGGTATGCGTCGGCGACGGCGATGGACCGGGAGGCGCCGTGGCGCGGCGAGGCCTGGATGTAGAGCAGCTTGGTCATGGTGGGTTTCCTTTACGGGGGGGCTTGCGGGTATGGATCAACGGACCGGCTTCACGACGTGGTCGTAGAAGCTGACGATGTGGTCGGCGATGTAGGGCAGGTTGTCTTCGGTGGCGAAGTGACCGGCATTGAGCCGGTGGATCTCGGCCTTCGGCAGGTCCTTCAGATAGGCCTCGCCGCCTTCCGGCGTGAAGAAGGGGTCGTGCTCGCCCCAGAAGATCAGCGTCTTCGGCTGATGATCGCGCAGGAACTTCTGCCACGCGGGGTAGCTCTGCGGATTGGTGCGATAGTCGTAGAAGAGGTCGAGCTGGATGCGCAGGTTGGTGGGACCGGCGACCGAGGCTGCGTCGGTCTCGTAGCTTTCCGGCGCGATCAGCTCGGGGTGGCCGGCCCCGCCCAGATAGACGATGGACCTGATGGCGTCCGGCGTGTTGAAGGCGGCCAGCGGCGCCTCGTTGGCAGTGGTTCGGTCGAGCCACAGCTTCTTGCGGAAGCCGTCCCACGCGGCGGAAAAGCCCACCTCATAGGCGTTGGTGTTCTGGATGATCAGCCAGTCCAATGCCTCGGGATGGCGGCCGACCAAACGGAACCCGACGGGACCGCCATAGTCCTGCACGAACAGGCCGTAGTGATCGAACCCCTTGGCCGCCAGGAACTTCTCGACGGTCGTCGAGATCGCATCGAAGCTGTAGTGATAGGTGGCCGGATCGGGATGATCGCTGTTGCCGAAGCCCTGATAGTCCGGCGCGATCACGTGAAACCGGCTGGCCAGCGCCGGGATCAGGTTGCGATACTGATGCGAGGAGGACGGCCAGCCGTGCAGCAGCACGAGCTTCGGCAGGCTGGGATCCCCGGCCTCGCGATAGGCGATGTTGAGGCCATCGATCTTGATCGTGCCGTAGCGGATCTGCGTGGCGGACACGGGGGTCGTCACAACCGTCGCCGTCGGCGCGGCATGGGCGAGGGAGGCGAGGCTCGTGGCGACCACGGTCGCGCCAAGGGCGGCGGCCAGCAGGCGGGTCTTGAAAGTCATGGGAAGGCTCCATCGATGTCGATCCGGGCCACAGCGGCCGATGACGATGATCTAGAGCCTTCCGATTGAGCGCATCAGACCGTAAGATATGGAACATGGTTTCCATTTTTCGGGAGGATGAATGGACCGGATCGATGCCATGGCCACGCTGGTGGCCGCCGTGGACGCGGGCAGCCTGTCCGGTGCCTCCCGGACGCTGGGCATGCCGCTGGCGACGGTGAGCCGAAAGGTGTCGGATCTGGAGGCACATCTGCGGACCCAGCTCCTGATCCGCTCGAGCCGCCGCCTGACCCTCACCGAGGCGGGAGTGGCCTTTGTCGCATCTGCCCGGCGGCTACTTGATGACCTGGACGAGGCGGAGCGCGCGGCCTCCGGCGAGTACCGGGCGCCCCGCGGCCATCTGAACATTACGGCCCCGATCATGTTCGGTCGGCTCCACGTGGAGCCGGTGGTCCTCGACTTCCTGGAGGCCTATCCCGAGATCACCGTCCGCCTAACCCTCGCAGACACGGTCATGAACCTCGTGGACGACCACGTGGACGTGGCCGTCCGGGTGGGCAAGCTACCCGACAGTCGCCTCATGGCGCTGCGCCTGGGCGAGATCGGCTGGGTCGCCTGCGCCAGCCCCGACTATCTGGCGCATCGCGGGGAACCGGACAGCCCCGAGGCGCTCGCCGACCATGACTGTGTCATGTTCGAAGGGCTCTATTCCACTCACGTCTGGACCTTCGGTCGGGACAAGCAGGTCCGGGACATCTCCGTCCGCCCGCGCCTTTCGGTGAACTCGGCAGACGCCGCGATCGCTGCCGCTGTTCGCGGGGCTGGCATCACCCGGGTGCTGTCCTATCAGGTCGCCGCCCCCGTTGCGGAGGGGACGCTCCGCCTGATCCTGCAGGCATTCGAGCCAGCCCCCCTGCCGGTCCATCTGCTCTATGCCGGTCCGTCTCTGCTGCCGCTCAAACTCCGGGCCTTCCTCGATTTCGCCGGACCGAGGCTCAGGGCCACCATGTCGGCCTCATCGACCGGAGTCTGATGAGGCCCCGTGACGTCCGTAAGCGTAGATGAACAGGTAGCAGGGCAGCGTCAGGGCGGCGAACACGACCTGGAAGTTGTAGACCTGCTTCAGCACGGCAAAGGCTTGCGGGATCACGGCGCCCCCTGCAATTCCCATGATCAGGAAGGCCGAACCCGTCTCGGTGAAGCGACCGAGCCCCCGGACCGCCAGCGGGAAAACGGCCGGCCAGATCATGGCATTGGCAAAGCCGAGGGCGGCGACAAAGCCAACGGACACGTAGCCCCGGGTCATGAGCGCTCCGATGACCAGCGCGATCCCCAGGACGGCGGACAGCTGGAGATAGGCTTGCTGAGAGAGGAAGCGTGGCGTGCAGAGCCCTCCGACCCCATAGCCGAGGAGCATGGCAGCGAGGGTCCAGGACGTCATGAAGCGGACCTGCTCGAGCGGAAGGCCGAACCCGCGGCCGTAGGCGCCGATGGCGTCCCCCGCCAGAACCTCGACCCCCACATACAGGAACAGGCACACGACCCCGAGCCAGAGATGCCGGGCCTGGCGGAAGCCCAGGCCCGTGATGCCCTTGCCACCTGGCGCATCAGCAAGAGGGTTCGCATCCGCCCCGCGGATCGCCGGGAGGGGAGACACCATGACCAGGACGGACGTCAGGATCAGAAGCCCCGAGGCGATCAGGTAGGGGACCTCGATCTTGCTGGCGAAGGCGTTCAGCAGGTGCTCGCGGGTTGCGCCCTGCGCAGTCCCCAGTTGCACCGTCAGGGCATCCAGACCGTTCAGGACCACCACGCCGAGGATGACCGGCGCCAGAAGTCCGGCGAACTTGTTGCATATGCCCATGAGCGCGATCCGCTGGGCTCCGCTCTCGATCGGTCCGAGAATGCTCACATAGGGATTGATGGCGGTCTGCAGCAGTGCCAGCCCGCCCCCCAGCGTGAACAGGCCGGCGAGCGCGCCCGGATAGACCCGCCGGGTCGCGAATTCGGCAAAGACGGCGCTTCCGACCGCCATCACGACCAGTCCTGCCGCCAGCCCGCCCTTGAGACCGAGCCGGCGATGGACCCACGACGCCGGGAGCGCGAAGAGGAAGTAGGAGATGTAGAAGACCATCAGGATCAGGAACGCGTTCACGTCATCCAGATCGAAGGCCAGCCGCACGAATGTGATCAGGGGCCCGTTCAGCCAGGTGAACAGGCCGGTCACGAAGAACAGGCCGCCGACGATTGCCAGCGATCTCAAGTGCGAACCGGCTTCGGTCGTGGGCAAGGGTCTCATCGTGTGTGTCCCATCGGTCCGGCGCGTCAGCGCTTCGACGCAGCGGATATCAGTTGCTGGATGGCCGGCGCGATCGTGATCAGCACATCCGCGGGCGGTTGCCTTGGCGCGGTGAGACCCGCGATCATCGTCGCGGAGGCCCGGTTGGCCACGGTCTGCCTCTGGAGCAAGGCGTCCGCCCGGGAAGACCCCTCCGCCGTCAGCGCACGGCCCTGCTCGATCGCATCGAGAGCCTCCAGCCCCTGCCGCGAAAGCTCCGCAATGTCCACCGCCACAGGCACGGCGTCGGTCAGGGCCGGGTTCCTCTGCGCCGCCGTGCGGAAGGCCGTCTCATTGTCGCGCCACCGAAGCAGATCCGTCCGGATCCGTGCGGCGGCGGTGCGGTCCCCCCCGGTCAGAGCCGTGACCGCGCGTTCGAAGCGCCACCCGGCGAAGCTGTCCGGTGCCGCGATGTCGGCCAGCTGATCGAACGTCTGTGGCGATGCCGGACGAAAATTGATCAGACCACGGAGCAGATGATTGTGGGCGTGGTTGCGAACCGGCGCCACGGCCTCGAGCAAGGTCTCGACCGTTCCCTCGTCGCCTGGTGCCAGCCGGGCGATCATGGCCCTGCGATGAACCTCGTCGAGCAGGCCGGACCGGCGGAGCCGTGTCTGGCGGATCTCAAGTCGGCGCTCGAGATCCGCGGGGTCGACGACCTCTGCGGGTGACCACAGTCTTTCGGCGACCGCGGCGGCCCGTGGCCACAGCCGCTGATCCAGCATCTCGTCCGTCACGAGTTCGGACCACAGGGCGGCCTCGCCGCCCCGGATGAGTCCCTTCTGTGCCTGCGTCAGGGTCAATGCGGGATTGCGGATCATCTCGTCCACAAGGCGCGGCCCGAAGATGGGGTTCTTTCGCGCGGCCGAGGCTTCCTCCGGGCTCATGCCGCTTGCGGCGGGGTCTTCCGGATCCACCCGATAGGCCGCAACCGCGGGTTCCAGAAGGTCGAGGTAGTAGCCGGCCGAGACGATGACGGGTTGTCCTGCGGCGGTCGCCTTGGCGATCGAGCCGGACCCTCGCCAGGTCTGGACCAGGGTCGCCGGATCCTTCAACCCCACACGGATCTCTTCCCAACCCATCACGATCCTGCCGCGCCGACGCAGCAGTTCGGCTAGCCGGCGATGGAAATAGCCCTCCAGCTCCACCTTGCCGGTGAAGCCGTTCTGCTTGGCAAAGGCCTGGATGGAAGGGTTTTCGCTCCAGTGGGTGCCGGTGACCTCGTCTCCGCCCACGTGGAAGTACCGGTCGGGAAACAGGTCCGCCATCTCGCCGAACAGGCGATCCAGGAAGGCAAACGTCGCCGGGTCCGCCGGATTGAGGGCGGAGTTCATGGCGCTCAGATAATTGGCACCGGCCAGCGGACCCGAAGCATATTCCGGATAGGCGGTCAGCATCGCCAGGGTATGACCCGGAACGTCGAACTCCGGCACGATGCGCACGCCGCGATCGCGCGCGTAGCGGACAAGGTCGCGCACCTCGTCCTGGGTGTAGAACTGCCCGTGCGATCCGACGGTCTGCAGCCGGGGATAGAGGCGGCTTTCGACCCGAAAGCCCTCATTGTCGCTCAGGTGCAGATGCAGGACGTTCAGTTTCACCTGCGCCATGGCATCGATCTGACGCTTGAGTGAAGCGAGGCTCATGAAGTGGCGCGCCACGTCGATCATCACGCCGCGCCAGTGAAACCGGGGTGCGTCGTCCACCGAGATCGGTGCGATCCGCGGCCCGTCCGGCGTCGCGACGATGTCCTGTTCCAGGGTGGCGAGACCCTGCAGGATCCCTTCGGCCCCCTCGGCGTGCAGCCGTATCCCGGAGGCATCGACCACCAGACGATAGCCCTCCTTCTGCTCGAGGGTCAGAAAGGCGGCGTCGTCGAACGCACAGTCGATGATCAGCGGAATGGGTGCGCCGGACGGGTGCCCCGCCGCCCCGGTCTCCCCGGCCACACGCCCCGAAAACCTCGCCACCGCCCGCGTGAGCAGGGCATTGCGGTAGCCGCTCCAGATCACCCGCATCGGACCGACCGCCATGAGCGGGCCGGCACCCTCCTGGACGGATCGGGGGACCGGGAGCAGACCGGAGGTCGACCCTTCCGCCGCAGTCCCCATGACAGCTGCAGGCAAACAGGCGGCGAGGAGTGCGGTCCGAACCCATCGGCGACGACGGATCACGCTGGCAGGGGAGCTGGGCCGGTTGGGCATGAGAGAAACCTCGAGGCGCGGGGCCAATAGCATGTCAGGACAGCCCGGGACCAAGGCACCGTCAACCGGTGGTCCGGGTGGTCCTCTCCGGCATGTCCAGTTCCGGGTGCTCGCTCGCCTCGATCGCGGACATGATTCCGGCGATCAGGGAGTGGGGAGTGACCGGCTTGGCGATGTGCACGTCGGCACCCGCCCGGGCTGCGCCGGCCCGGTGCTCGTCACTGGCATTGGCGCTGAGCACGGCGACAGGCGTCCTCGCCCGTCCCTGCGACTGCTCGATTTCGCGAATCCGGCCAATGGCCGTCAATCCGTCCATCTCGGGCATCTGCATGTCCATGATGATCAGATCGAAACGGTCGGTCATGAAGGCATCGAGGGCCTTGATCCCGTCATCCACCACCGTGACCGAAGCCCCGAGGGGCTCGAGGATCATCGTGACCACCTTCTGGTTCGTCGGGTGATCCTCGGCCAGCAAGACCCGGATGGGGAGGGCGAGGGCATCGACCGGCGCCGTCGACTCCGCCCCCTGGGAGATCTGGGATATGCGCAGGGGCAGGATCACCGTGAACCGACTGCCGACCCCGGCGGCAGAGACGACATCGATGTGTCCGCCCATCAGCCGGACGAGTCCCAGGGCGATCGGCAGGCCAAGCCCGGTCCCGCCATAGCGTCGGGTGAAGCTGGCGTCGGCCTGCTCGAAGCGATCGAACAGGCGCTCCCGCACCTCCTCGCCGAACCCGATGCCGGTATCCTCCACGGCAATGGACAACATCTGCACGGCGATGTCGTGGGGGTGGTCGACGACGGCCACCCTGACGCTGATCCCGCCGGACTGGGTGAATTTCACGGCATTGGACAGGAGGTTGGCGACCACCTGCTTGATCCGCAGGGGGTCCCCCACCACCATCGTGCCCACCGGCCCGTCGAAGGCCAGCTCGAAGCTCAGGCTCTTGTCCAGGGCCCGCAGCCTCATGAGTTCGATGACAGGTGACAGCGATTGCTCGGGTGAGAAGTCCAGCGCCTCGATCGCCAGCTTTCCCGCCTCCACCTTCGACCAGTCGAGGATGTCGGACAGGATGTCCTCCAGGGTCTGGGCCGAGTCGGATATGAGCTTCGCCATCTCCCGGTGCTGGGGCGCGATGTCGGCCAGGTAGAGGGCACCGGCAACGCCCATGACCCCGTTGAGAGGGGTGCGCAATTCGTGGCTCATGTTCGCCAGGAAGGCGGACTTGGACTGGTTGGCGGCCTCTGCCGCCTGGAGCGCGGCCGCCATGTCCACCTTGCTCCGCTCCAGCTCCTCGATCAGCCGTCTCTGGCGCGCGGCGGCGTCCTGGTGGTCGGTGATGTCGACCAGCACATTGACCCCGCCGGTCAGGGAACCGGTGTCATCGAAGATCGCTGTCGGGAAGGCCATGAACGGCACCCGCCCGCCGTCGGGCCGCACCACGAAGCCCTGGGCCCCGCGGACCCGTTCCCGGGTGTTGATCGCCTGGGCCATGGGGCTGTCCTGGTGCGCCATCGGACGACCGTCCGCGTCCATCAGCTCGACGGCGCCGCTCCAGCGCGCGCGCCCCAGCTCGGGCTCGATACCCCACATCACGGCAGCGGCGTCGTTCCAGAAGGTGAGGTATCCCCCGGTATCCGTCGTGTAGACCGGCATCGGCAGGGCCTGCAGGATCCGGGCAAAGCGACGTTCCCGCTCGGCCAGCCGCCTCTGGGCCTGCCGGACGTCCGTGACGTCCTGGAAGGTGCAGACCACGTGACTGGGACGGTCCGGGCCCTGTTCGAACAGCGGGTCCGCGCTGACCTCGATCCAGCGGACCGCCCCGCCGGGCGTGGTGACCCGCATGGGTGTCTGCCGAACGGGCCGTCCGGACTTGAGGGTCACCATGGCAGGGTGCTCCTCGCCATGAAACGGGGTTCCGTCACTGTGCTCTGCCTTCCAGCGCGGGTCGACGGACTTGCGGCCGAGCAATTCCTCCCGGGACAGGCCCAGCACCTGGGTCGCACTGTGGTTCGCCTCGATGATGGCCCCGCTCTGATCCTGGACGACCACGCCGGTGGCCAGGGCCTCGAACAGCGTCCGGTACCGCCCGCTGGTGGCGGCCAGCTCCGCCTCCGCCCGCCGCCGGTCGGTGACATCACGCATGGCGTCGGTGACGCCGATGATCATGTGGGTGTCGGGATCACGGAACAGGGTCGGACGTGCCTCGATCCAGACGATCTGGCCGTCCTTGCGGATGAGTCGATACTCCACCCGGTGGCCGACCTCGCCGTTCATGGTCCGCTGGAACGCGTCGGCGACCTTCAGCCAGTCCTCCTTGAAGATGAACTTGGTCGCGGTCCTGCCGATCATCTCCTCCGGGCGATATCCGGTAATCCGCTCGCAGGAGGAGGACAGGAAGGTCAGTCGCCCGTCCGGAGCGACGAAGGTCACCACGTCGCTGGCGTTTTCCGCCAGCAGCCGGGCCAGCCGTTCACTGTCCTGTGCCCGCTGTCGGACCGCGACGGCGTCGCTGACGTCCTGGAAGACACCGACCAGGGACGTCACCTCATCGTCCGGACCCCGCTGGCAGGCGGTCTTGACCTGCACGGTCCGGACCTGCCCGTCGGGGCGGCAGATGCGCCCCTGGAATTCGAAACCGCGACCGGTTTCCTGCGCCTGACGCAACAGGGAGGAGATCTCCTCGCGGTGCTGCGGGTCATAGAGATCCAGCGCCGCCTCGAAGGTGCCATCGAAGGCGTCGGCTTCCACACCGTGGATCTCATAGGCGAGCGACGAGGCCGTGAAGCGCCTTGTGCGGAAATCGTAGCGCCAGTGTGCCACGCCGGAGGTCTGCTCCGCGAGGTCCAGAAGCTTCCGATGCTCCTCCGCCTGCCGGAGGTCCTTCGTCAGTCGGAGTTCCCGCTCGATCAGGTCGGCCAGGATGCGCAGCCGCGCCAGGTCCGCAGCGGACGGCTTGAGCCGGGGCTGGTCATCGATGACGCAGAGCGTCCCCAGATGGGCGCCGGACGGGTCGGAGATCACCGCACCGGCATAGAACCGGATCTTCGGATCCCCCGTCACCAGGGGATTGTCCCGGAACCGGTCATCCTGTGCCGCGTCCTCGACGACCAGGATACTGCCCGGCTCGCCACGGATCGCGTGGTCGCAGAACGCCCATGACCGGGGAGTCTCACGGACCTCGATGCCCGGGTGCGACTTGAACCACTGCCGATGTTGATCCACCAGCGAGACGAGGGAAATCGGCGCATGGAACAGATCCATTGCCAGGCGAGCGATCCGGTCAAATCGCTCTTCCGGCGCTGTATCCAGTATATCAAGGCCCCGCAATGCCAGGATACGAGCCTCTTCCGAATCATCCATGGGCGCGCCCCGAATCTCACCGAACACTATCAGTCATCGGCGTGAAACTGACAGTTAACCTAAAGGATTTGGTTAATGTCACGGTGAGGCTTGCACCGACGCGGCGGGCTGCTCGGATCGATCCGGGGGATGATTGCGCCGGATCGTGCCCGTTCAGCTCATTTCGAGCTGGACGCCGCGTTGCCGGCGGTGCGTTGAATGAAATCGGCAACGTCGCTGTGCAGGGCCTTCAGCGACGCTTCGTTGGCGTACACCATGTGCCCGGACGGATAGTACCTGTACTCCACGTTCCCGCGCAGATCGGCCGGTATCGGCAGATGCCGGGTTTCGTACATTCCCTCGAAATAGGGCGTGGCCAGATCGAACTGACCGCCCGTGACAAGGATGTGCAGCCGCGGGTTCAGTTTCATGGCGACGGCAAGATCGGGCATCACATTGGCGATGGCCGGGATCGGATAGCCGGCCGTGGGCGGCGCGTGCATGTAGTTCCAGTCCTTGTCCACATCGAAGGAGGGACGGAACGGGCGCTCCCCCCCGAACTTCAGGGTGCGACGGGCATAGTCGTTGAAGGCGCTCACATAGGCCGACCCGATGGCGGCCGACTGGGGATCGTAGTCCGCCTCCTTGGACAGGGGATCGAGCTGCGGGCCCTCGAAGCGCGAATCGAGGCGACCGACGCTGAGCCCCCGGGCTTCCTCGAGGGTCCGCTGGAATTCCCCGACATTGACGCGCAGATCGGCCTTGTCGATGTAGTTCACGGGCAGGCCGGTATAGTGCGCAAGCCGCTCGGCCACGGCCTTGCGGCGCGCAGGTTCCAGCTCGGATCCCGCGAGCAGCGCCTCGGCATAGTCCGTCAGGGCAAAGTGCTCGACCTCGCGCAGGAACGGGGCCAGCTCGGCCGGGCGACCCCCGGCGATACGGTCGTGATACCAGGCGGTCGCGGCCATGGTGGGCAGGGTGACGATGTACGGTTCTTCCGTACCCGGATTGTACTGGGGCGCATCCGCCCAGAGGTCGAAGTTCAGCGTGGCGGACAGGAGGATCACCCCGTTCAACTCGATCGAGCTGCGGGCGAGCATGGCCGTCATCACGGCGGCGCGGGGCGTGCCATAGCTCTCGCCGAACAGATACTTCGGCGAGTTCCAGCGATCATACTTCGACAGGAAGCCCTTCACGAACTCGGTGAAGGCATAGGCGTCGGCATCGATGCCCAGAAAGGCCTTCTCCTTGTCCTTGCCTGCAATGCGGCTGAACCCGGTGGCCGGCGCGTCGATGAAGACCAGATCGCTCGCATCGAGCAGCGAGAAGGCGTTGTTGACGACCCGGTAGGGTGCCGCCGGCGTGTGTGCCGCGTCGGCGGTGACGACCCGGCGCGGGCCAAAGGCCCCCATGTGCAGCCAAAGGCTGGCCGAGCCCGGTCCGCCGTTGAACAGGAACGTGACGGGCCGCCCGGCGTCCGGGGCTCCGTTCCGAAAATAGGCGGTGTAGAACATGGCCGCCTCTGCCGCCGGTTCGGCGGACCCGGACTTGGCACCGCCCCCCTTGGCCGCCTCTTCCCGCGCGGCGGCATCGTCCCATCCCCGGGGGTGGACGACGAGCGTTCCGGCGACGGCGTGATACCCGATCGGCCGGCCACCGATCTCCACCGAGCCTTCGGTGCTGACGGCTTCGGGATGGAAGATCACCCCGCGGTCAGGATCCGATGCCGCCGCTGAGGTCATGGACGTCGCCGTCTGTGCCGCGGCCGTATCGGACATGCGCCCTGGCGCGGCCTGGGCCGCAGACGCCATCAACAGGGCTGAGACCAGAAGTCCCGTGGCGCGAACCTGACGCATGACAAACACTTTCCCTTGTCGACGGATTGTCGGCCATTAACCGGCGTTTCGTCGCTGCCATCAAACGAATTTACGGGGTGTCCCCCGTGTCCCGTATGGGGGCAGAGGACGGTGGCCGCAGACCGGGTTAGGATCGCCGGCGACAATTGGAGGAACAAGGCCATGACAGCCTATCTGGTTCTGGACGTCTCGATCCTGGATCTTCCCGGGTTCCTCCCGTACGCCGACGCCATTCCGGCTTTCATCGACAAGCATGGGGGGCGGTACATCGTTCGCGGCGTGGAGCCGACCGTCATGGAAGGGAGCTGGTCGCCGGAGCGGGTCGTTGTGCTGGAGTTTCCCTCGCCGGGCCACGCCAGGGCGTTTCTCGCAGACCCCGACGCGCAGCCCCTGTTTGCCCTTCGTCATCGCACGACCGACAGCAAGCTGATCCTCGTGGAAGGGTGTGTCTAGGTCTGCCAGACCGGTCCCGCCGCACGATCCGTATCGGGCGCGCTTGGCCCGGCACCGATCCCGTCAGGCGTGCAGCCACAGGCGAAGGACCCCCGCCACCAGACCGAGGGCCAGGACGCTCGCGCCCCAGATTGCCGCCATCCAGGCGATCCGCTTCCAGAGGGGGCCGGGGCCGGAGTCGGAAGGGTCTTCGCTCATTCGTGGGGGTGGTCCAGGGCCACCTTGCCGCGGAACACCCAGTAGGCCCAGCCGGTATAGGCCAGGATCAGGGGAATGATCACCACCGCCCCTGCCAGCATGAACATCTGGCTGGAAGGGGGCGAGGCGGCCTCCCAGATGGTGACGCTGCGGGGTACCACATAGGGAAAGATGCTGATCCCCAGTCCGACGAAGCCCAGTGCGAAGAGGGCCAGGGTCATCAGGAACGGCAGGCGCTCCGCCCCCCGGCGCAGGCTCCAGAAGAACACACCGCCACAGATCAGCACCAGAAGCGGCACCTGGGCCGTCAGGAACACCGACGGCGGGGTGAACCAGCGCCGCCAGTAGTCATAGTGCAGCAGGGGCGTGGCCGCGCTGACCGCCGCCAGGGCCAGAAGCGTCGCGCCCCCCAGCCAGAGGGCCAGCCGCCGGGCCCGGGCCTGGGTCTCGCCTTCCGTCTTCCAGATCAGCCAGGTGGCACCCAGCAGCCCGTAGCCGATGGTCAGGGCGACGCCGGTCAGCAGGCTGAAAGGGCTCAGCCAGTCCAGCCAGCCGCCGGCATAGGCGTCATCGGCCACCTTCACCCCCTGCAGCAGGGCACCCAGCGTGATCCCCTGGGCCAGGGCTGCGGTGAGCGAGCCCAGGGTGAACGCCGCGTCCCACAGAGGACGGTGATCCGGGTCGCGCCAGCGGAACTCGAAGGCCACGCCGCGGAACACGAGGCCGAGGAGCATGGCGATCATCAGCGGATAGGTCGCCGGCAGGATGATGGCATAGGCCAGGGGAAAGGCGGCGAACAGGCCGCCGCCCCCCATCACCAGCCAGGTCTCGTTGCCGTCCCACACCGGCGCGATGCTGTTCATGGCCTGGTCCCGGCTCTCGCCCACCGCCAGGCTCGGAAAGAGGAGGCCGATGCCCAGGTCGAACCCGTCCATCACCACATAGGCGAAGACGGCGAAGGCGATGATCAGCGCCCAGATGATGGTGATGTCCAGGTGCGGCATGGCTCAGGCCACCGGCGAGGGAAGGGGCGGATCGACGCCGGGGGCGGGGGTGATCCCGGCGGCCCGGTCCGGAACGTGCGGCGGCTCCGCCTCATGCGGTGCCGGGGGCCGGGACATGAGCCGCAGCAGATAGAGCACGCCCGCCCCGAACACGACGAAGTAGACCACCACGAAGGCCAGCAGGGATGCGGCCAGGGCGGGCGCTGCCAGGGGGGAATGGGACTGGGCCGTCAGCAGCTGGCCATAGACCGTATAGGGCTGCCGGCCGACCTCGGTGGTCACCCAGCCGGCGATCACGGCGACAAAACCCGCAGGGCCCATGGCCACCGCCGCCCGGTGCAGCCAGGGCCACTCATGGAGCCGCCCCCGCGCCCGGGCCACCAGGCTGAACACCCCCAGCCCCAGCATGGCCGCGCCGAGGCCGACCATGATGCGGAAGGACCAGAAGACGATGGCCACGGGCGGTCGCCGGTCCTTGGCAAAGGCCTTCAGCCCGGGGAGGGGGGCATTGGGGTCATGCTTCAGGATCAGGGAGCCGGCGTGGGGGATCTCCACCGCATAGCGCACCCGGGCCGCGGCGTCGTCGGGGAGGCCGAACAGGATCAGCGGCGCGCCCCTGGGGCTGGGTTCGAAGTCGCCTTCCATGGCCAGGACCTTGGCGGGCTGGTGCTCCAGGGTGTTCAGGCCATGGGCATCGCCGGCGAGGATCTGGAGAGGGGCCACGAGGGCCGCCATCCACATGGCCATGGAGAACATGGTCCGCGCCCCCAGATTGGTCCGGTCCCGCAGAAGGTGGAACGCCGCCACGCCCCCCACGGCGAGGGAGGTGGTCAGGTAGCTGGCGATCACCGTATGGACCAGACGGAAGGGAAAGCTCGGATTGAAGATGATCGGCAGCCACGATCCCGCCGGGACGAACTGGCCCCTGGCGTTGATCGCAAAGCCCGCCGGCGTCTGCATCCAGCTGTTCACCGACAGGATCCAGGTGGCCGAGATCAGGGTGCCCAGCGCCACCATGGCCGTGGCCAGGAAGTGCAGCTCCCGTCCCACCTTCCGGATGCCGAACAGCATCACGCCGAGGAACCCCGCCTCGAGGAAGAAGGCGGTCAGCACCTCGTAGGCCATCAGCGGACCGACCACGGGACCGGCCTTGGCCGAGAACACCGACCAGTTGGTCCCGAACTCGTAGGACATGACCAGTCCGGACACCACGCCCATGCCGAACACCACGGCAAAGATCTTCAGCCAGTAGCGATAGAGGTTGGCGTAGACCCCCCGCCCGGTCTTCAGCCAGAGCGCCTCCAGCACGAAAAGATAGCTGGCCAGCCCGATGGAAAAGGACGGGAAGATGAAATGGAACGAGACGGTGAAGGCGAACTGTGCCCGGGCCAGGATCACGGTGTCCATCAGCTTTGGCTCCCCGGAGGCAGAGGTCTCGCGCCCGTATCTTGCGCAACCTTGCCCCATTTGGAAGGGGTGCCACGGCAATCCGTGTCACAATGCGTCCCTCGACAGGATCCTTCGCACCCGAGGGGACCTGGGGTCCGCCTGATCTCGTTGACGGGTGCGCCTCGTCCGGTGTCTCTTCGGAGTGCGGGCTAAACTGCGGGCGGATGGCCCCCTGCCGCCCCATGGAGCATCGGAACTTGGCACGTCTCTCGAGCCGACACCTTGTCGACCCCCAGCTACTCGGTCTCCTCGACAGCTTCCCGCCGCTGGCCCTGTCGGCGGAGAACCTGCCCCTGGTCCGCGCGGGCTCCAGGCTCCCGCCCCGGGTCGTTCCCCCTCCTGCCGTCGAGGTTCGGCACTGGGTCGTCAAGGTTCCCGGGTCGCCCGGCGCGCCGGAGGTCGCCCTCTACATCTACCAGCCCCAGACGGGAGCGGATCCGCTGCCCTGCCTCTACCACGTCCACGGCGGCGGCTACGTGATCGGCACGCCGGAGACCCAGCGCGATGCCCATCTCGGCCTCGCGGCAGAGCTCGGCTGCTGCATCGTCTCCGTAGACTACCGGCTGGCACCCGAAACGCCCCACCCCGGGCCGGTGGAGGACTGCTATGCGGGTCTCGCCTGGCTGACGGCCAAGGCTGAGGAGCTGCGGGTCGATGCCGCCCGGATCGGGGTGATGGGCGAGAGCGCCGGCGGCGGGCTCGCCGCGGCGCTGGCCCTGCTGGTCCGGGACCGGGGCGAGCTGAGACTGGCCTTCCAGCACCTCGTCTATCCGATGATCGACGACCGCACCTGCGTTGCGGCCGACCCGAACCCCTATGTCGGGGAGTTCCTGTGGACGCCGCACAACAACCATTTCGGCTGGACATCCCTCCTCGGTGCGGAGCCGGGCAGCGAAGGCGTCTCCGCCTACGCCGCGGCGGCGCGCGCGGACAACCTGGCGGGATTGCCCCCGGCGTTCATCTCGACGGGGTCCCTGGACCTCTTCCTCGAGGAGGACCTCGACTATGCCCGTCGGCTGCTGCGCGCCGGTGTGCCGGTGGAGCTCCATGTCTACCCCGGCGGCTTCCACGCCTTTGACCTCGACCCGGGGGCTGCGGTCGCGGCTCAGGCCCGACGGGACAGCCGCGCCGCCCTGGCGCGGGCCCTTGCGGGGGGCACCGATGCTGCGCCCGCCCCCTAGCGTCTGCGTGATGCTCTAGCCGGCGGGCTTCAGCGCCTCCGCCGCCTTGTTGAGGTCCGGCGCGTTGGGGGACTTCATCGCCACACCGGACTGCAGGCCGGCCCGCAGCGCCTCGGCCGCGCCTTCGTGGGCCATGATCTTGCTCATCACGGCCTGGCCGGCGCGATCGAACCATTCGCGGTTGTCGATCACGTACTGGCGGGACGTGCGGTAGCCTTCCAGCAGGCCCTGGATCTCCGGGATCACGTAGCGGGCCACCAGCTCCCAGCTGCGCAGGGTGTTCTCCCGGTTGGCCCAGTCATGGGCGAAGCCCAGCACCACGCCGAACCCGCCGGACGAGGCGTGCAGCCGGCGGATAGCTGCCACCAGGTCGTCGGGCGTGCCGATCACGGCGGCGGCGGCCTCTCCCATGGAGGTCTCCTCCACCGCCTGCTCCGGGCTGGCGAAGGGCTCGGCCCCCGGCCGCATGAGCGTGCCCACCTGGTATTCGTTGTGCCACTGCATCAGGCCCCTGGCCGCCTGGGCGCGGGCCTCCTCCCGGGTCTCGGCGATGTGCCAGCTCATCAGCACCCGCCAGTTGCGCCGGTCCACGGTCTGTCCGGACGCGGCGGCGGCCTGCTCGGCAAAGCCCCACTGGGTGGGCAGGGCGGCGAGGCCCGCATCGGAATTGGAGCCGATGGACAGGACCCCCAGCCCGTACTTGCCGGCCAGCGTCATCCCCGACGGGCTGATGGAGGAGGCGGTGACCATGGGCAATTCCTCCTGCAGGGGGAACAGCTGCAGCCGGGCGTCCTGCAGGGTGAACCAGTCGCTGCGATGGGTGACCCGCTCGCCGGCGAACAGGCGCTTCAGCACGCCGATGGCCTCGTCCTGCCGGTCGCGCTGGGTCATCGGGTCGATGCCCAGCATGTGGGCGTCGGAGGGCAGCGCCCCCGGTCCGGTGCCGAAGATCACCCGCCCGCCGGTCATGTGATCGAGCTGCACGATCCGCTGGGCGATGGTGAAGGGATGGTGGTAGGGCAGGGACACGACGCCGGTGCCCAGCCGGATGCGATGGGTCTGCTCCCCTGCCGCGGCGAGGAACAGCTCCGGCGAGGCGATGGTCTCCCATCCGGTGGAGTGGTGCTCGCCGACCCAGAACTCGTCATAGCCCAGTGCATCGAGATGCGACGCCAGCTTGATGTCATTGCGCATCTGCAGGGTCGGATGTTCGCCGATGGGGTGATGGGGCGCGAGAAAGGCACCGAATTTCATGCGGGACAATGGCGTTTCCTCACCCTGATGATCTGGTCTTGTCCGATCATCGGCCACGAGCCATGAGGCTGGCAAGGGGCCGCCGGGGAACCCGGCTCATGGGGCACAGGTACGGGAGGGTGCCCTTCGCGCATCACGGGGCGATCAGGGGCATCCCCATCAGCGCCTGGACGAAGACCGCCAGGGTGAGTGCGACGTATCCGGCCACGAAGAGGCCGGTCATCAGGCTCGCCCGCCGGCCGAACAGCCGGATGATGGCCAGCGCGGCGACGGGGATGATCTGGCTGGCGTGAATGCCCAGGAAATGGGGCGGGCGCAGGTCTCCGCCGGTGGTCGACCAGCCCAGCAGCGGCAGGCCCGTCGCGTCGTTGTGAATCCCGCCGACCCAGTGGCCGGTCTGGGCACTCATGTAACCGCCCATCGACGCGCCCAGCAGGAAGGTGAGGACCAGGCTCCAACCGAGGGCGGCGCGGAAGGCCGGGTGGTCACCCGCCGGGTCAGGGCTGCGCAGGATGGCCACCCCCTGCACCAGGGCCGTGGAGCTGAGTGTCAGCGCTCCGACCCCCATGGTCGCATACAGGGCGATGGCCAGGGTGCTGGTCTGGTTGAAGTGCGAGGCCTCGCCCCGGCTGGCCCGGAAGAGGATGTAGCCGATCTCGAGGAGGGCCGGGACGATGGACGCCCACACGGTGTAGCGGCCCCCGCCGGTGCGGGCCCAGCCGGACGGCAGGCGGGTGAAGACCCAGCCGGCCGTCAGCAGATAGACGGCGATGGACAGTTCGAACTTCAGCGGCTTGTCCCAGACACTGACGCCGATGATGGTGCGGGGGTCGTGCGCCGCCAGCCAGGCGCTGGGGACGATCATGGCCAGGAAGGCGAGGCCCGACCAGGTCAGGGCCGGGTTCCAGCCGCGCAGGCCGAAGGCCGTCGATCCCGGGGAGGTGTCGAACGTGGTCACGGGGCGGTCCTCCGGCGGGCCAGGCAGACCAGCGCGAACACCAGATATCCGGCCGGTCCGAACAGGAAGGTCAGCAGCAGTATGGGGGTGAGGACGACGGCCGGGACCTTCCGGTCCGTCCCTTCGCGGGCGATCCAGCCGCCGACGAACAGGTCGAAGGCGAGGTAGTGGACCCAGCCCCCCAGCAGGGCACCGGGTTGGGAAAACAGCGCGCCCACCCCGGCGAGGGAGTTGAAGCTGCCGTTCCTGAGCACATCCAGCGCCCCCGGCCCCAGCAGCCAGACATAGACGACGGCGAAAAGCGCCGGGACGACATAGCCGGCGGTGGGATCGACCCAGCGACGCAGCGGGGGAACGAACCGGGCGATGATCAGGGCCATCCAGGTCGACAGGGCGACCGCGTTGGCGATCCTGAAGATGTCAGCGGGCGTCATGCGCAACTCCCCTTTGCTTGACAGTGTCAAGCTACGTACCCTATGTCCTTGACAGTGTCAAGTTGAGGTGCCCCGGCGTGGTGAAACAGGGAGAGAGACCGGCCGATGTGCGGGGGGCGCTGCTGGACGCGGCCCTGCGGCTGATCGAGACCCTGCCCGAGGACAAGGTGTCCCTGCGCGCCTGCGCCCGCCTCGCCGGGGTGAGCCATGCGGCTCCGGCGCATTACTTTCCGACCCGCGTGGCGCTGATCTCGGCCGTCCTGGCCCACGCCTACAACCAGCTCACCGAGGCGATGATCCGGGCCCGGGATGCAGCGGGGGACGACCCGTTCGACCGGCTCAAGGCCATCGGCCTGGCCTATGTCGCGTTCGGCCTCGCCCACCCGGCCCTCTATGCGATGCTGTTCCGTCCCACCTACCTGCAGGTCCCGGACAGCGAAATGGCTGAAGCCGGGTATCGCTGTGCCAACGTGCTGGGCGAGGCGGTGGCCGCCACACCCCGCCCCGGCGGCATGACCCTCGCGGCCGGCATAACCCTCGCCTGGACGGCGGTCCACGGCTTTGTCGGCCTGGTCTGCAATGGCCTCATCCTGCTGGACGAGGCCCCGATCGCCGCCGCCGAACGGGCTCTGGAGCAGCAGCGGTCGGCGTTCAGCGGCTGATCAGGCCGCGCAGGGCCGCCGCGTCACAGGGGTCGGGGCTGCAACAGTCGCCGGCGGATGCGGTCTGCCCGCCGCGGATCGACGCCGAGGTGGCGTTCGAGATAGCGCTCGACGGTGCCGTCCTCCGCCATGATCGCAGCCATGGACGCCTGCAGATAGGCGGGCTCGACCTGCATCACCTTGCGCATGGCGTCCACGGGCGGCGTGACCCCATGATCCTTCCGGAAGGTCTCGAGGATCGCCGGCAGACGTTCCTCGATCCGGCTTTCGGCATTGGTGCGCAGATAGTCGGCCATCAGCGCGTCCGTCGACACGCCCAGAAGGCGGTGCGTGAGGGCGACCAGGAAGCCGGTCCGGTCCTTGCCCGCATGGCAATGGACGAGCACGCCCGCCTCCGGGTCTCCCTCGGCGAGGGCGTCGAGATAGGCGCGATACACCTCCGACAGGGCCGGATCATAGGGATAGCCCCGGTAGCCGGTGAGCATCCGCGCGGAGATCGTGGCCTCTGACGCATCCGGCGCCAGCAGCACCGCCAGGTGCGGCGGCTCCTTCGTGTCCGTCGGGTGATCATGCGACAGGGTCGTCCAGGCGTCGCGCAGGGCCGGCGGCGTGGGCAGCCGTTCCCGCTCCTCCGGCCGCCGGAGGTCGGCCACATGGCCGATGCCGAGGCCGGTCAGCACAGTCAGGTCCGGCATTTCCACCTGCGCCAGATGGCCGGACCGCCACAGCACGCCGCGGCGCACCATGCCCCCGTCGGCGGTGGGCAGGCCGCCGAAGTCGCGGAAATTGGCGACGCCGGCGAGGGACGGCGCGGCGGACGGGGGCACCGTCACGGGCGGTCCTGCTCGAGGGAGGCCATGTCGATGACGAAGCGGTACTTGACGTCCGCCCGCTCCATCCGCTCCCAGGCGTGATTGATGTCCTGCATGGCGATCATCTCGCAGTCGGGATGGATGTCGTTGGCTGCGCAGAAGTCCAGCAGCTCCTGGGTCTCGGCGATCCCGCCGATGGCCGAACCCGCCAGCACCTTGTTGCCGCTGAGCAGGAGGCCGGAATGGAAGCTCGGCAGGGCGTCGATGGCACCGACCATCACCAGGGCCCCCTCCGGCCGCAGCAGCATGACATAGGGTGCCACGTCGTGCTGCACAGGGACGGTATCGAGGATGAAGTCGAACCGCCGCCGGGCCGCCTTCATGGCGTCGCGGTCCGTGGACAGGAGCACCGCCGATGCGCCGAGCGCCAGGGCGTCGGCGGTCTTGCGTTCGGACGTGGTGATCACCGTCACGTCCGCACCAAGCCCCACCGCCAGCTTCACCCCCATGTGGCCGAGCCCGCCCAGCCCGACCACGGCGATGCGCGAGCCCGGCCCCACCTTGAAGCGGCGCAGGGGAGACCAGGTGGTGATCCCCGCACAGAGGATGGGCGCCGCCCGGGCAAGGTCCAGCCGGTCGGGGACCTTCAGCACGAATGCCTCGCGCACGACGATGTGATCGGAATAGCCGCCGAGCGTCAGCTCCCCCGTCACCCGATCCTTGCCGTTGTAGGTGCCGGTGGCACCTGCCTCGCACTGGTGCTCGTGGCTGATCTCGCAGGAGGGGCAGACCCGGCAGCTGTCCACCAGGCATCCCACCGCCACACGGTCGCCGATCTTGTACCGGGTGACGGCGGGGCCGATGCCGGTGACCTCGCCGACGATCTCATGACCCGGAACCAGGGGGTAGCGGGCGTTGCCCCAGTCGTTGCGGCAGCTGTGCAGGTCGGAATGGCAGACTCCGCAGTAGCGGATGCGCAGGCTGACATCGTCGTCCCGCAGCGCGCGGCGCTCGAAGGGAAACGGGGTCAGGGGCGCCGCGGGATCGAGGGCGGCGTAGCCGATGGCAGCGGTCATGGCGGCGGGTCCTTTCAGGGACGGGAGCGTGCTCAGATGAAGTGTCGAAGCTGCGACATGAACAGGTCGAGCTGATCATGGTGGAGCCAGTGCCCGGCGTTCTCGAACGCGGCCACCCGCGCGTCGCGGAAGTGGCTCGCCTCCCCCGTCTCGCGGGGATCCCGGGCCCAGCTGTCGGTCCCGTAGCACAGGAGGGTGGGGCAGGGGATCCGTCCCCAGAGGGCGTGGATTTCGGCCACCGGCATGTCCACCGGCGGCGGGGTGCGGACATAGTTGTCGAACTTCCAGCTGAAGCTCCCGTCCTCATTGCGGCTGACGCCGTGGACGGTGAGGTGCCGGGCCTGGTCGGCGCTGAGATGCCGGTTCTCCGCCTGCATGCGCTCCAGCGCCGCCTGGATGCTGGGATAACGCCGGGGAGACCGTCCGCTCAGGTCGCGGCGCTCGCCGATCCATTTTCGCCAGCGTTCGGCGATGCGGTCTGCGGCCTGCGGTTCCGACGGCCGCGGGGCCCAGCCCAGACCCTCTATGGCGCAGATCCGCCGGACCCGTTCCGGATAGAGGCCGGCATACCGAAGGGCGATGGCACCACCGAGGGAGTGGGCGACGATCGTCACGGTCTCGCTGTCCAGCTGGTGGATGAGCTGGGCCAGGTCGTGGATGAAATAGGGCATCATGTAGGCCCCGTCCGGCGACCAGGCGCTGTCCCCGTGACCGCGGAGATCGGGGGCGATGACGTGCCAGTCGTGGCGCAGCTCCCGCGCCACCCAGTCCCAGCTGCGGGCGTGGTCCCGGCCCCCGTGCTGCAGGATCAGCACCGGCGCGTCGGGATTGCCCCAGTCGAGATAGTTCAGCCGCAGACGCTGGGACACGAAGCTGTGCGAGGTCGGTCCGGCGGCGTTGGCGTCAGGGTCAGGCATGCGGGCGGCGGGTCTCATCTGGGGCGGGGCGGATTGGAACCGCGCGCCTTCGACCTGTCAACGTCCCGGTCGGCAGGGGGCAGGTAGCGCAGCCCCCGCCGCCCTGGCCGGGACACGTCGTTTCCGACCCTGTCCGTGCGCGTCCGCGGGCGGCTTCATGCGGCTCCAGGTCTGACCCAAGAGGGGCGCATGTTTCATCCTCCCGAGCTCGCCGAGCGACCGTCGACCTTGCCCTGGCGGAGTTGGGTTGATGTCCTCAAGCGGGCAGACCTACCGGGTCCTGGCGCATGACGGCGGCTATGCCTACGCCGCCGGCGCGACCCTCTCCTCATTGAAGGCGACGTTGGGCATCGACGAGATCACGCCGGAAAATCTCGGCGCCATCGCCCTTGCCAGCCCGCCGCTGCCGGCCCTCCTCGCCTTCATCAATGCGCTCCCCAAGCCCGAAGTCTGAGCATCCGCTCCGATCGACAGGGGCCGGTGATATCGGGCATGGCGCGCGCCGACGAGATGTGTTCAGTCGCGGAACGACGTCCGGGGGCGCGGTCTCTCTGCCCTCCGGACGGTCGCAGGGCAGGCAACATTTCGCGGGGTCAGATGAATCACGGCTATCCGGTTGAGACCCTCGGCATGGCGGCCGCGGCCCTGACCACCCTGTGCTGGGTGCCTCAGGCTTTCCGGATCCTCCGCACCCGCGACACGCGGTCCATTTCCCTGGCCGCCCAGGCGGCCTTCGCGGCCGGCGTGGCCCTCTGGCTGGCCTACGGACTGCTGATCGGCAGCTGGCCCGTCATTCTGGCCAATGCCGTCACCCTCGTCCTGGCGCTCGCGATTCTGGCCATGAAACTGAGGTACAAATAGGGCCTGGCATTTCGCGACCTAGGTGCCGGTCGCGGATCCGGCCACGATATTGGCGTCGTGGAAGCGGCCGACTTCGCGATCGGAATAGCCGAGCTCGGCCAGGATCTCGTCGGTGTTCTCTCCCAGGCTGGGCGCCCGCGCCGGCTGGATCCGGTCGACGCCGGAAAAGGCGATGGGGTTGCCAGGCGTGAGATAGGCGCCGATCCCGGGATGGTCGAGCAGGGAGAACATCGGGTTGTCGGTGGAGCAGTCCGGATCCTGCGCCACGACCTCGGCAAAGGTGCGGTACTTGGCCCAGGTGACCCCGGTGCGGTCGAACTCGGCCGCGAAATCCGCGACGCCGCGGGCCATGAAGAATGGCTTCAGTATGGCGGTGATCTCCGCCCGGTGCTTGAAGCGCACCCCCTCCTGGTCGAGATCGGCGTTCAGCCGAAGGGCCAGGGCGTCGAAGGCCCCGCGGGTATCGGTGGCCCGCTGGATATTGTCCCACTGCCGGTTCGTCAGCCCCACCACGATCACCCGGGCACCGTCGGCGCAGACAAAGTCCTGGGCGTAGGCCCCGTAGAGGGCGTTCCCCATCTTCGGCCGGTCGTAGCCGTTCACGGTCACCTCACCGATGATGCCGAGATTGCCCAGCATGGCCAGCGCCATGTCCTTCAGGGCCAGTTCCACCAGTTGTCCCTCCCCCGTTCGGCTGCGATGGCGTTCGGCCGCGAGGATGCCCAGCGCGGCCTGCTGGCCGGTGATGCAGTCCCAGGCGGGCAGCACATGGCCCACCGGCTCTGTGGAGCCCTCCGGTCCCGTGGCGGAGGGGAAGCCGATGGCGGGATTGACCGTGTAGTCCACCTGCGGACCGCCGGTCCTGTCGCCCTTGATGGACATCATGATGAGGTCCTTCCGGTGCTTGCGAAGGGCGTCATAGTCCATCCAGCCGCGGACCCGCAGATTGGTGAGATAGATGCCCGCCTGCGGGCCCGGGGCGCAGATCAGGCGCGTCACGATCTCCTGGCCCTGGGGTGTGGTCATGTCGACGGCGATGCTGCGCTTGCCCTTGTTGAGGCCGGCCCAGAACAGGCTCCGGCCCTTGTCGGTCACCGGCCAGCGGTCGTTGTCCAGGCCACCCCGGATGCGGTCGAAGCGGATCACGTCGGCCCCCATCTGGGCCAGTGTCATGCCCGCCAGGGGCGCGGCAACGAAGGCGGCGCCTTCGACGATGCGAAGACCTTCGAGAATCCTGACCATGCCGTCCCTCCCGTTCCTGTTCTGTTTGGCGTCGGTGTCAGTCGATCAGTCGGGCCCTCCGGGCGCGGTCGAGGACCTGGCGGCAGGCGCGCAGGCTCGCCTCGTCGATCATCTTGCCGGCGACGCTCACCGCCCCGCGTCCGGCGGCGAGGGCCGCGTCATAGGCGGTGGTCACCTCCCGGGCCCAGCCGATCTCGGCCGCCGTCGGGGAATAGGCGGCGTTGACCCCTGCCACCTGGGCGGGATGGATGCACCACTTGCCGTCGAAGCCGAGCGCCCGGCCGATCCCGCAGGCACGGTCCAGCCCGTCGGCGTCCTTGAAGGCGGCATAGGGACCATCCACGGCCCGCAGCCCGTGCGCCCGGGCCGCGGTCACCAGGCTCTGCATCACATGATGCCAGCGGTGCCCGGGATAGAGGGCGTCGTGGGCGTCAAATCCGCCGATGGTGTCCAGGGGCATCTGCATGGAGGCGGCGAAGTCACCGGATCCGAAGATCAGCGCCTCCAGCCGCGGGCTGGCCGTGGCGACCTCGCGGAGGTTCAGCAACCCCGCCGCCGTCTCCACCAGCGCCTCGAGACCGACCGGGCGGGCGAGATCCGTGGCCCCCTCGATCTGGCTGAGCAGCCGGTCGACGAAGCGCAGCTCGTCGGCACCGGATACCTTGGGCACCACCAGGGTCTCGACAAAGGCCCCTGCGGCCTCGACCACCGCGATCACGTCGCGATAGGCGAAGGGGGTGTCGAGGCCGTTGATCCGCACCGCCCGGGTCTTGCCGCCGAAATCCAGGGACCTCAGGGCCTCGACCACGTGGCCGCGGGCGGCGGCCTTCTGGTCCGGTGCCACGGCGTCCTCGAGGTCGATGCAGACCGCGTCGGCATCGCTGGCGGCGGCCTTGGCGATCATGGCCGGGCTGGATGCCGGCACGATCAGGACCGTCCGGGTGATCCTCATGACGCCGCCGCCGCTCATGAGGCCCACTGGAGGGTGGCCTGCAGTCCGATCGCGTCGTCGTCCGTCGCGGTGAAGAGGTCCAGTCCGCCGTCCTCCCGCATCGCTCCGTTCAGGCTGACCGCGTCGAAATCGAAAAGGGGCCGCACGCCGCGGAAGGTGAACCGGGCCGGGTGTCTGTCGGGGTGCCGCCTCTGGGCGGCGTCGAACAACAGGATGGCCTGCGCGGGTCCGTGGATCACAAGGCCGGGATAGTGCTCGACCTCGGTGGCATAGGTCCGGTCGTAGTGGATCCGGTGACCGTTGAAGGTCAGGGCGGAAAACCGGAAGAGGAAGACCGGGTCGATGGACACGGCCTCGCGCCAGCCGCAGGGCGGCAGCGGCGTCGGCGCCGGTGCCCGCCACTGGGCCGGGATGTCCATGTAGACGAGATCCTGTTCCTCGCTCATGACCGGACGGCCGTGGACGGCGGTTTCATGCTGGACGGTGACGAAGGTCAGGGGGCCGGCATGGCCGGCCTTCTCCGTGACCTTGAGGATGGTGGAGGCCCGGGTGACCTCGTCCCCGATCCGGATCGGGCTGTGGAAGGTGCAGCGGCTCCCGGCCCACATCCGCCGCGGCAGCTCGACGGGCGGCAGGAACCC